>VGEH01000038.1 GCA_016869375.1 Alphaproteobacteria bacterium
CATGCGTGCCGGTGAGGCCCAGGGTCTCGCGGATGAATTGGACGAGAAGAGTCCGCGGCTCGGCCGAGCCCGACACCTTCTTGCCGTTGACGGTCATCGACACAGTGGCGGGCATCGCCCCCTCCCGTTTTTTTCAGCTCTAAGGTCTTGGCCTTCCGGGCGAGACGAATGGTTCTTGTTTGGCGCCCGGCCGACGACAGATAAGTTTCGACCGGAGCCGAGCCATCGGTCAAGCGTTTGCGACAACTGGTGGGAAAACGGGAAAGCGGCTATGAACAACGTAGCGTAGAGGTGGGGAGCCGGGGATGCCGCAGCCGATCGAGTTCTGGTTCGACTTCTCTTCGCCCTACGGCTATCTCGCCGCCCAGAAGATCGACAAGCTCGCCGAGAACCACCGGCGCTCGGCCTCGTGGCGGCCCTTTCTCCTGGGCGCGGTCTTCAAGGTGACGGGCCAGCAGCCGCTGATGAGCCTCCCCCTCAAGGGGTCCTACGCCAAGCACGACATGGAGCGCTCGGCGCGCGAGTACGAGGTACCGCTCCAGATACCGGCCAAGTTCCCGTTCCTCTCGGTCGCCGCCGCCCGCGGCTTCTACTTCATCGACGCGACCGACCCCGGCAAGGCCCGCGCCTACGCCAAGGCCGTCTATCACCGGATCTTCGGCGAGGGTCAGCCGCCCGAGACCGGCGAGCAGGCGGCCGAGCTCGGGTCCAAGGTCGGCATCGATCCGAAGACGCTGCTCGCCGGCATCAACGACCAGGCGATCAAGGACAAGCTGCGATCCGAGACCGACCGCGCGATCGCGGCCGGCGTCTTCGGCTCGCCCTTCTTCATCGTCGACGGCGAGCCCTTCTGGGGGCATGACCGCCTGGATCAGATCGACCGCTGGCTCGATACCGGCGGATGGTGAGCTGAGCACCCATGAGCGTCATTTCTTCCCAGATCAACCCGCGCTCGGACGAGTTCCGGCGCAACGCCGAGGCGATGCGGGCGCAGGTCGACGACCTTCGCCGGATCCTCCAGAAGATCAGGCAGGGCGGCGGCGAGGAGGCGCGCAAGCGCCATCTCGGCCGCAACAAGCTGCTGCCGCGCGATCGCGTGCGCACGCTGCTCGATCCCGGCTCGCCCTTTCTCGAGCTGTCGCCGCTGGCCGCCTACCAGCTCTATGACGAAGAGGTGCCAGCGTCCGGCCTCATCACCGGCATCGGCCGCGTCTCGGGCCGCGAATGCGTGCTCATCGTCAACGACGCCACGGTCAAGGGCGGCACCTACTACCTCGTCACCATTAAGAAGCATCTTCGCGCCCAGGAGATCGCGCGCGAGAACCGGCTTCCCTGCATCTATCTCGTCGACTCCGGCGGCGCGCATCTGCCGAGCCAGGCCGACGTCTTCCCCGACCGCGACCATTTCGGGCGGCACTTCTACAACATGGCGAACCTCTCGGCCGCCGATATCCCGCAAATCGCGGTGGTGATGGGAAGCTGCACCGCCGGCGGCGCCTATGTGCCGGCGATGTCGAGCGAGGCGATCATCGTCAAGAACCAAGGGACGATCTTCCTCGGCGGCCCGCCGCTGGTGAAGGCGGCCACCGGTGAGGTCGTTTCGGCCGAGGATCTCGGCGGCGCCGATGTGCATACTCGCATCTCGGGCGTCGCCGACCACTTCGCGGAGGACGACGCGCATGCGCTCGGCATCGCCAGGCGCGCCGTCGCCAACCTGAACTATGTGAAGCAGAACCCGCTCGACGTGACGACGCCGGAAGACCCGCATTACGACCCGGCCGAGCTCTACGGCGTGATCCCGCCCGATCTCCGGACGCCCTTCGACGTGCGCGAGGTGATCGCGCGCCTGGTCGACGGGTCGCGTCTGGACGAGTTCAAGGCGCGTTACGGCACGACCTTGGTCTGCGGCTTCGCCCGCATCATGGGCTACCCGATCGGCATCCTCGCCAATAACGGCATCCTGTTCTCGGAATCGTCGCTCAAGGGCGCGCATTTCATCGAGCTCTGCTGCCAGCGCCGCATTCCGCTTCTCTTCCTGCAGAACATCTCGGGCTTCATGGTCGGGCGCAAATACGAGGCGGGCGGCATCGCCAAGGACGGCGCCAAGCTGGTGACGGCGGTCAGCTGCGCCCAGGTGCCGAAATTCACCATGCTCATCGGCGGCAGCTTCGGCGCCGGCAATTACGGCATGTGCGGGAGGGCCTACCAGCCGCGCCTCCTCTGGATGTGGCCGAACGCGCGCATCTCGGTGATGGGCGGCGAGCAGGCGGCGAACGTGCTGGCGCAGATCCGCCGCGACAATATCGAGGCCAAGGGCGGCAAATGGCCGGCGCCGGAGGAAGAGGCGTTCAAGGCGCCGATCCGCAAGCAGTACGAGACCCAGGGGCATCCCTACTATGCCAGCGCCAGGCTCTGGGACGACGGCATCATCGATCCGCTCGACACCCGCATGGCGCTCGCGCTCGGCATCTCTGCGGCGTTGAACGCGCCGATCCCCGAGACGCGCTTCGGCATTTTCCGCATGTGAGGCGCCTTCACGTGAGCGAACCGCTTGTCCTGATCTCGACCGACGCGCGCGGTGTCGCCACCGTTTCGTTGAATCGCTCCGAGATCCGCAACGCCTTCAACGAGGTGCTGATCGAGGAGCTGCGCTCGACCTTCGAGCGTGTCGCCACCGATCCCAGGATCCGGATGATGGTTCTGGCCGGCAGCGGCAAGGCCTTCTCCGCCGGCGGCGACCTCAACTGGATGCGCCGCCAGGGCCAGGCGAGCGAGAAGGAGAACCTGGAGGACGGCTATCGCCTCGCGCTGATGCTGAAGACGCTCGACATCCTGCCGAAGCCGGTGGTCGGCAAGGTGCATGGCGCCGCCTTCGCCGGCGGCATCGGGCTTGTCTCCTGCTGCGATGTCGCGATCGCCGCGGAGGGTACGAAGTTCTCGCTTTCCGAGGTGAAGCTCGGCCTCGCCCCGGCGACCATCGGCCCCTACGTCACCGCCGCGATCGGCGCGCGCCAGATGCGCCGCTATGCCGTCACCGGCGAGGTCTTCGAGGCGGCCGAGGCGAAGCGCATCGGACTCGTGCACGAGGTCGTCGCAAGCGACATGCTGGACCAAGCGGTCGAGAAGGTCGTCGGCGAACTGCTGCTGGGCGGACCCGAGGCGCAGGCGGCAGCGAAGGAGCTGATCCGCGACATCGTCGGCCGGCCGATCGACGAAGCCTTGATGCGCGACACCGGCGCCCGCATCGCCCGGCGCCGTGCCTCGCCCGAAGGCGCCGAGGGCATCCAGGCCTTCCTCGACAAGCGCAAGCCGAGCTGGGCCGGCGGATGAGCGACCCCGTCCTCGCCGCGCGCGCGCGCGCCTGGCTCTTCGACAAGCACCTGCCGATCTGGCGGACGCATGGGTGGGATGCGAAGCATGGCGGCTTCCACGAGCGCCTGCAGCCGAACCTGACGCCGTTCGAGCTCGGCTACAAGCGGCTGCTGGTGCAGTGCCGGCAGCTCTACTGCTACAGCCACGCCTGCATTCTTGGACATCGCGGCGACAACGAGCGCGCGGCGCGCGAGGGCTACGCCTTCCTGATGCGCCACTATCGCGACAAACGGAACGGAGGCTGGTACTTCACGGTGACGCCGGACGGGCAGAAGCTCGACGGGCGCAAGGATTTCTACGGCCACGCCTTCGTGCTCTTCGCGCTCGGTTACTATCATCGCGCGACGGGCGACGTGACCGCGCTCACCGCCGCCGAGGACACGCTCGAGGTCGTCAAGGTCAAGCTGCATGACGGGATCAACGGCGGCTTCCACGTCGCCGCCGACGAGGCCTGGAACATCCTGCCCGGCCCGCATCTGCAGAACCCGCATATGCATCTCCTTGAAGGCCTGCTCTCGCTCGACGAGGCGGCGCCGGCGCCCGTCTATCGCATGGAAGGAAACAAGATCGTCGACCTCTTCCTCTCTAAGTTCTTCAACGGCTCGACGCTCGGCGAGTATTTCCGGGCCGACTGGTCACCCGACCCACAGCGCGGCCATATCGTCGAGCCGGGACATCATTTCGAATGGGCCTGGCTGCTCGAGCGCTTCGCCAAGCGCTTCCACCGGCCGGATGCCAAGGAAGTAGCGGACAAGCTGTTCGAGTTCGCCCGTGCCCACGGCATCGATTCGCAGTTCGGCGGCGTCTACGACGAGGTCGACCGCTACGGTCGCGTGCTCAACGACAAGAAGCGGATGTGGCCGCTGACCGAATGCCTCAAGGCCTATGCGCAGCGGCCGCATCTCAAGCTCGAGCTCGCCCGCCACTTCCGCTTCATGTTCGAGCGCTACCTCAAGGAGGACGGGCGCTGGAACGAGCATCTCGACCGGCGCCTCAACGTGGTGAACACGGCGATGCCGGGCTCGACCGGCTATCACCTGCAGCTCGGCATCCTGGAAGCGCTCCCGGCCCTGGAGGCAGCGTAGATGTTCAAGAGCCTCCTGATCGCCAACCGTGGCGAGATCGCCTGCCGCGTCGCGCGCACGGCGAAGCGGCTCGGTCTTCGCACCGTCGCCGTCTATTCCGAGGCCGATCGCGGCGCCCGCCATGTGCGCGCCTGCGACGAGGCCTATCCGATCGGACCGGCACCGGCGCGCGAAAGCTATCTCCGCATCGACCGCATCCTGGAGGCCGCGAAGAAATCCGGCGCCGAGGCGATCCATCCCGGCTACGGATTCCTTTCGGAGAACGCGGAGTTCGCCGAAGCCTGCGCCGCGGCCGGCATCGTCTTCGTCGGTCCACCCGCATCGGCGATCCGCGCCATGGGCTCGAAGTCGGCGGCCAAGGCGCTGATGGAGAAGACCGGCGTCCCGCTGGTGCCGGGCTATCACGGCGACGACCAGGCGGAAGCAATGCTCGCCGGCGAGGCGAAGCGGATCGGCTTCCCGGTTCTGATCAAGGCCTCGGCCGGCGGCGGCGGCAAGGGCATGCGCATCGTCGATCGCGAAGGAGACTTCGCCGCCGCGCTCGCTTCCGCCAAGCGCGAGGCCTCCTCGTCCTTCGGCGATGATCGCGTGCTGGTGGAGAAATACCTGACCCGCCCGCGCCACATCGAGATCCAGGTCTTCGCCGACGGCCACGGCAATGCGGTCTACCTGCATGAGCGCGACTGCTCGATCCAGCGCCGGCATCAGAAGGTGCTCGAGGAAGCACCGGCACCGGGCATGACCCCGGCACGGCGCAAGGAAATGGGCGAGGCTGCGGTCGCCGCCGCACGCGCCGTGGGGTATCGCGGCGCCGGCACGGTCGAGTTCATCGCCGAGGGCGAGCGCTTCTACTTCATGGAGATGAACACGCGTCTCCAGGTCGAGCATCCAGTGACCGAGATGATCACCGGCCAGGATCTGGTCGAATGGCAGCTCCGTGTCGCCTCGGGCGAGGCGCTGCCGCTGACGCAGGAGCGCATTCCGCTCGACGGCCATGCGATGGAGGTCCGCCTCTACGCCGAGGACCCGGCAAAGGACTTCCTGCCGCAGACCGGCACCTTGCATCACCTCCGTTTCCCCGACGCGTCTGAGCAAGTCCGCATCGATACCGGCGTCGGCCAGGGCGATACGATCGGCATCCACTACGATCCGATGATCGCCAAGATCATAGTGCATGCCGCCGACCGCGAGGCCTGCGCCCGCCGCCTTGCCCAGGCGATGGCCGGGGTCGAGGTCGTCGGGCTTGCCACCAATGCCGCCTTCCTCAAGCGCCTCGCCGAGCATCCGGCCTTTGTGAAGGGCGAGGTCGATACGGGCTTCCTCGGCCGCCATGGCGCCGACGTCATTCCTGCCGAGGCACCGGCCTCGGACCGCGTGCTCGCGCTGGCGACGCTGGCCCGCCTCCGCGCGATCGAGACTGACCGTGCGAAGCGCGCGGCGCGCTCTTCCGACCCGTATTCACCCTGGGCGACGAGCCGCGGCTGGCGGTTCAGCGACGACGGCCTCTCGCGCCTGCAATGGAAGGATGGCGAGCGCGACGTCGCCATCGCCGTGCATTTCGAGCCCACACGCTATCGCCTGGATCTGCCCGGCGGGTCCACCGTCGCGACCATGGGTGGCAGCGGCCACACGATTGCCGCAGTGCTCGACGGTGTCGCGGCTTCCGCCAATGTCGTCTTCGTCGGCGACGAGGCGACCGTATTCGATGCCGACGGCCCGCGCCGTCTTCTCTTCGTCGACCCGACCCGGCGCGCAGGGCTCGATGCCGGCGCCGGCGGCCGCTTAACCGCGCCGATGCCGGGAAAGCTCGTCCAGGTCTTCGTCAAGAAGGGCGACAGGGTCGAGAAGGGCCAGCCGCTCGTCGTGCTCGAGGCGATGAAGATGGAGCACACGGTGAAGGCGCCCCGCGCCGGCATCATCGCAGCCGTCGGCTACGCCGCCGGCGAACAGGTCGAGGACGGCGCCAGCCTCGTCGAGCTGGAAGAGTAGTCAGCTCCGGAGAAGCGCGCGGTTGATGTAGCGGGCGCGGTCGTCCCAGGGGATGCGGGAGGCGATCAGGCGCTCCTCGACCGGCGCGGCGTTCGGGCCGTAGTTCACGTGCAAGCCGTAGCGCGCCCAGAAGATCAGGCGCGGTCCGCTCTCCGGCGGGATGCCCATGTGGAGCCCGTAGGTGTCGGCGATGAGGCCGCTGCCCGCCGGCCCCGGGATCATGTCGGCGAGATGGCCGAACAACTGCCGGATCGCGGGATCGAGCCCATAGGCCTGGCCGCGACGGAAGGCGCCGCCGGCCACGGATGCACGCAGCTGCGGATCGACCTCTTCGAGCGCGCCGGGCGCGGCCTTGGCCATCTCCTGCTCCAGAAGATCGATACGGTGCGTGCGCCGCACATAGGCATGCGGCCCGCCCCTGGCATCGACATCGGTCAGGTAGAGAAAGAGCGTGCAGAAACGGAAATCGTCGAGGTCGCGATGGAAGGACTGCGAGACCTTCGCCGGCCGCGCGAGTCCCGGGAACGACCACCACGCGTTCAGCGAGTAGAGCGTCGGCGTGCAGCCGAGATAGCGCTCGGCGATGGCAAGCAGGGCCGGACTGTTCGCGAGCTCGACGAGAAAGGGCGCGGCGACGACGTCGTCGAGCGCGTAGCTGCCGTAGTGAAAGGCTTCCGCGCCTTCGCCGAGGCGCCGCGGAACCTTGTCGCTGCTCGCATGGACATGGGCGTTGAAGCATGGGCGTTCGCGGAAGTACCGCACGACCTCGGCCACCTGCGCCGGCGCCAGCAGGGAAGCGAGCGAGCAGTATCCCTCCGCCGCGAGAACCCCGGCGGCGCTGTCCACGACCGGCGACGAGGCGATCGGCGCAGCAAAACCCCGCGCTCGAACCTGGCCTGCGAAGTGGCTCGCAATGCGGTCGCGCTCGGCGGCATCGAGCTCCTCGCGCAGCGACTGCAGCGCCTGCCAGACCAGCGGGCCGTCGATCCGCGACATCGATGACGCGATCTCGTCCATTCGCTTCGGTATTGCCAGCCCCGGCCATCCTTGTCTACTAGGCGGGCATCCAATCGGCGGGGAGCGAGCGATGAAGCTTCAGGGTCATGCGGCGATCGTCACCGGCGGCGGCTCCGGCTTGGGTGCCGCGACGGCGCGCGCGCTGGCGAAGGCCGGCGCCAAGGTCGCGGTCTTCGACGTCAACAAGGACGCGGCCGAGACGGTGGCGAAGGAGATCGGCGGCGTGGCTCAGGTCTGCGACGTCGCCGATGCCGGCTCGACCGAGGCCGCGGTGGCTGCCGCCGCCAAGGCCCACGGGGCCGCTCGCGTCGCCGTCGCCTGCGCCGGTATCGCGCCGGCCGCGCGCATTGTCGGCCGCGAAGGCCCGCTCGCGCTCGCCGATTTCCGCCGCGTCATTGAGGTCAACCTGATCGGCACCTTCAACATCATGCGGCTGGTCGCAGCCGGCGCCTCGCAGCTGCCGGCGCTGGATGACGGCGAGCGCGGCGTGGTCGTCACCACGGCCTCGGTCGCCGCCTATGAAGGGCAGATCGGCCAGGCCGCCTATGCCGCCTCGAAGGGCGGCGTCGCCGCCCTGACGCTGCCGGCGGCACGCGAGTTCGCCCGCTCCGGCATCCGCGTGTGCACGATCGCGCCCGGCCTCTTCGGCACGCCGCTTCTCCTCAACATGCCGCAGCCGGTGCAGGAGTCGCTGGCCGCGGGCGTTCCCTTCCCCACCCGCTTCGGCCATCCCGAGGAATATGCGCGCCTGGTGCTCGCCATCGTCGACAACCCGATGCTGAACGGCGAGACCATCCGCCTCGACGGCGCACTCCGCATGCAACCGAAATAGCGGCTCCTAGTTCGGCGCGCCTTTCGAGGTCTCGTCGATGAACTTGGCGAGCGCCACATCGAGCTCGGTGACGCCGCCGGCGTCATGGGTCGCGAGCGTGATCTCGACCTTGCTGTACACGTTCGACCATTCGGGATGATGGTCGAGCTGCTCGGCCTTGAGCGCGATCCGCGTCATGAAGGCGAAGGCGCGGCTGAAATCCTCGAACTTGAAGGTCTTGCGGATCGCATCGCGTCCCTGGACCTCGCTCCAGCCGTCGAGCAGGGCAAGCGCGGCGACGCGCGCGGTTCCCTCGAGCCTCTTCGGGCGCATGGCCTCTCCTTCGGTGCTTGCATCAAAAGGTAGCGCCCGGTATCGCAAGGCGCCATGAGCGATTGGAAGAACCGCGCCGCGCCGACCCTGGACGAGCTCGCCCAGCTTGCCGAGGCCGCCTATGCGCGCCTGCCTCGTCCCTTCCGGGAAATGGCAGGCGACATCCTCTTCCACGTCCAGGAATTCGCCGACGAGTCGGTCCTCAAGTCGATGGGCATCGAGGATCCGTTCGAGCTGACCGGCCTCTATGACGGCGTCGACCTGACCGACCGGAGCTCGGCCGACCTTCCGGGCGGCCAGTCGCGAGTATATCTCTACCGCCGGCCGATCCTCGACGAATGGGCCGAGCGGGGCGACGTCGCCCTCGACGACCTCATCGAGCATGTGCTCATTCACGAGATCGGGCACCATCTAGGGCTTTCCGACGAGGAAATCGAGGCGATCGAGGGCCATTGAAGCTCCGCGGCGCTTGACTTCGCTCGGCGTCCAAAGATGATGGCGCAGGTTTTTCGTCGATCGTGGTGGGGCCAATGGCGGACGGGAAAAAGACCGTACTCGTCGTCGACGACTCGTCGTTCATGCGGACCCTGGTTAAGCAGATTCTCGGTGTCGACGAAGCCTTCGTCGTCGTCGGCGAGGCGGCCGACGGCGTCTCCGCCGTCGCTTCGGCAATGACCATGAAGCCCGACATCATCATCCTCGACATCGAGATGCCGAAGATGGACGGGCTCGAGGTCATGAAACGCCTCAAGCTGTTCAGCCGGGCGAAGGTCATCATCCTGTCCTCGGTCGCGCAGGTCGGCTCGGAGGTCGCCCAGAAGGCACGCCTGCTCGGCGCCTTCGACGTCATCCCGAAACCATCGGGCGCGATCAGCATGGATCTCAAACCCAAGCGCGGACGTCAGCTGCTCGAGGTCATTCACTCTGCCGCCGGGCTGCCGCCGCCCGACTTCCAGGCGCTCGCCATCCGCATCAAGCAATTGTCGGTGTCTGAATCCTGATCTCGGCATGCGCGGCGAGGTCGAGGTCCTGACGCAGCCGAAGCAGGCCGGTCGGCTCGCCGGCGAGCGTGGCGATGCCGTCGAACAGGCGATGCGCGTCCGCGAGGCTCGGCGGGAAGGGCTTCAGCACCTCCGGGGTGACCGCCACCGATCCGAGCACCTCGTCGAGGCCGAGAATGGCCAGCCTTGCATCGTTCGCGGCGGCGCCATAAGCCAATAGCGCTCCGGCCGGCGCCGAGGTCGGCTCGCCGAGGAGCGCACGCCCATCGACATAGGGAACGACGCGGCCGCGCCACGTCGGCGTCGCATCGGACCCGGGCTCCGCCACCCAGACGTCGAGAACCGAGCCAGCCGGAACCAGCACGCGATAAGCCCCGATCCGGCCGCGAAGATGCATGCTCACGATGCCGCTTCCGCCCGCGCCTCGCGCCGGCGCCCGCCGGAGCGGGCGAGATCGATCAACGCGTCGGCATCGAGCACGAGGATCGGGCTGCCATCGCCGAGCAGGGCGGCACCGCCGACGCCCGGCAGCGCGGCCAGCGCCGGATGCAGGTCGCGCAGCAGGAGTTCCTGAAGGCGCAGCAACCGGTCGACCTCGATGGCGATCGATGCCTAGCCGCTCGCGACCACGACCGCGTGGCCGCCGCCCGAGGTCCTCTGCGCCATGCCGAGAAGGCCGGATAGCGCGTGCAGCGGCAGCGCGACATTGCCGCGCAGCAATACGCGCCGTCCGCCGGCCTGGCGCAGGCGGTCGCCGTCTATCTCCTCGACCGCGACGATGTTGCGTTCCGGTATGGCGAAGACCTGGCCGTTGATGTCGACGAGGAGCGCCGGCAGTACCGCCGCCGAGAGCGGCAGGCGCAGGATGAAGCTGGTGCCGACGCCGACTTCGGTGCGGATGTCGACACGGCCGCCGAGGCGCGTCACCGTGTGCATGACGACGTCCATGCCGACGCCGCGCCCCGAGGTCTCGGTGACCGCGGCGGCGGTCGAGAACCCGGCCGCGAAGACGAAGCGGTAGATGCGGTCGGGCGACATCTTCCGGCTCTCGACATCGTCGACGAGGCCGCGCTGCACCGCCTTGGCGCGGATCGCCTCGGCATCGAGGCCGCGGCCATCATCGGAGACTTCGAGGCGGAACTCGCTCGCCCTCTGTCTCGCGCGCAGCGTGATGGTGGCGGTCTGGCTCTTGCCGGCCGCGGCGCGTGCCGCCGGCGTCTCGATGCCGTGATCGACGGCGTTCCGCATCATGTGCATGAGCGGATCGAGAAGCTGCTGCACCACGCTCTTGTCGATGCGCACGTCGCGACCCTTGAGCCGGATTCGCACAGCCTTGCCCTGGCGCTGCGCCAGCTCGCGCGTGACGCGCGGCAGATGTGCCAGCACGGTCTCGACCGGGACGACGCGCAGATCGAGCGCATCGGCATGAAGCTGGCTCAGGGCCGTCGCCAGCCGCGCATCGGCGGCAGCCATCTCGGCCTCGCGCTCCTTGAGCGCCTCAAGATGGCGGCCGAGCTCGGCGGCAAGAAGCGGCGGCAACTTCTCGCGCAGGCGCGAGAGGCTGGTCATCGCGTCGATCTTGCGGCGATCCTCGGTCAGCAGCTGCTGCAGGCCGGCAGCTTCGACGCGCGCCTGGCCCACAGCCGACATCAGCGCATCGATGGTGGCACCGCGGACGCGCAGCATGGCGTCGCTCGTCGAGCCGGCATCGGCCGCCGGCTTCGGCTGAGGCTTCGCGGTCCCCTTGAGCGCGGCCGACGCCAGACCTGCCGCCTCGGCATAGGCAAGGCCCGCGGCTTCGGCGGAGGGCTGACCGGCGGCCTGCACGGCCTTGATCCAGCGCTGGCCCGGGTCGAGCGATCTGACGCGCTGGATCATCATCGCCGGCGACAGCGGCGAGACGACCAGGAACTCGAACCAGGTGAGATCGCCCTGAGGCACGGTACGGCTAGTGACGATCCGCCCGAGCTCCGCAAGGTGATCGAGGGGACCGGCGCCTTCGCCCGGCTCATACGCCTCGATATCGGCCATCATCTGGTAGATCGTCTGGCCTTCGGCGACGACGCGCTCCAGCTCGTGCCGGTTCTCGGTCGAGAGCACCGGCAGGAACGGCTCGGGAATGGCGACCTCGGCGACGTGCCTGTCGCTCTCGGTTGCAGCGTGCGCCTCCTCCTCGGGCGCGCCATGCAGGGCGGCGCGGATTTCGTTCTCGAGGCCGACCGTGGCGGCTTCGTCGAGATCGTTCGGCACGGTCAACGGATCGGCCCAGAGGCCGACGACTGCGGCGACCGCGGCGTCGATCGCATAGACGAGCGGCGTCGAGGCGGCGACGTCGCCGCGCGTCGAAGCCGAGGCGGCTTCCGCGGCCAGCGCGAGCAGGCGGGCGCTGCGGCGATGGCCGATCGCCGCCATCAGCGTCGCAGCCGCATTCGCCTCCTTTGGCAGCGTCACGACGGAGAGGATCTCGAGCTGATCGCGTACCGGATCGGCGAGCAGCGGCGCCAGCGCCGCGGCGAAGACATCGGCGCCGGCATCGACGCCGGTGATCTCGCTGATCAGCATCGCCTGCTGGTCGAGCCGGGCGAGGAAATCGATGCGGGTCTCGAGCGTCTCCGGGCCGGCCTGCTCGGTGAAGGCGGAGAGCCCGGCCAGGATCTCGCCGAGCTCAGGCATCTCCATGACTTCGGCGGCGTTGCGGAGCGCGGTCAGCGCATCGGCGGCGCCGGCTGCGTCGCCTTCGATGACCGGCGATCCGAGCCTAGCGACATGCGGCAGGAATTCCCGCATCAGCTCGGCGAGCAGGGACATCATGTCGCCGGCACCGCCGCCGGCCGCTTCCGCCGAGTCCAACACGGCCGCCGCCACGGCGCCGCCGCGCTCGCTCTTCAGGCGGTCTAGCTCTTCGAGAAGCTCGGGCGGCGCCGGCACGTCCTCGCGACTGCCGGTGACCTGGGTCAGCATCTGGCCGAGCTGGTTTATGGCGACAGCGAGCCCCTGCACCAGATCCGCATCGAGCACGACGCCATGATCGCGCACCAGGCCGAGCAAATCCTCGGCGCGATGGGCGAGGCTCTCCATGCCCTCGAGGTCCATCGCGCGGGTGAGGCCCTTCAGCGAATGGAAGCCCCGGAACAGCTCCGCGACCTCATCGGGGCTCAGCGGATTGCCGTGCGCCTGGTCGATCAGCCGATCGGCCGTGCTCAGATGCTCATCGGCCTCGCTCTGAAACTCTTCCCAGAACTGCTCGAGGCGAGACACCGCCGGTCACTCCTGGCTCGGCGCGCTGCCGCGCGACAGCATCGCGAGCTTCCGCCCGATCCTCTCGAGATCGAGGATTTCGGTCGCGACGCCCGCGGCGATCGCCGCCGAAGGCATGCCGCCGACGACGCAGCTTTCCGGCGTCTGCACCAGCACCGGACGTCCGCGGCGGCGGAAGGCGGCGGCGCCGCCGGTACCATCGCTGCCCATGCCGGTCAGGATCACCGCGACGGGCGCGCGCGCCGTCAGCGCCGCGGACTGCAGCAGCAGGTCGCCGGAGGGATGCACGAGGCCGGGACCGACGCCGGGCCTCAGCTCGAAGCTGCCGGTGCGCCCGAAGGCGACGACCGCATCCTGACCGCCGGGGATGATGGTCACGGTCCGGGGCGCGATCCGCGCATGCATCGCGCCCTCGCGGACATCGAGCCCGATCTCCGAGGCGAGATGATCGGCGAGGCTGCGCGTGAACACCTCCGGCATGTGCTGGGCGATCACGACGGGCGGCTCGATCACGCCCATGGCGCTGAGCAGGACGGGAAGCGCGACAGGCCCGCCGGTCGAGGCGGCGATGACGACGAGGTCGGCGGGTGTTCCCGGCGCCGCCTCGGGCATGGCCTCGGGCTTGTCCTGAACCGGGCTTCTCGGGCTTCGGCTGGGCGCGGCGCGCCATTGCCGCAGGCGCTGGCGCAGCTCGGCGTCGAGCGAGCCGAGATCGGTGTCGGCGAAGGAGGTGGACTTCGAGATGAAGTCCGCGGCGCCGGCGCGCAGCGCCTTCAGCGTCGCATCGGCGCCTTCCTGGGTGGAGGCGCTGACCATGACCACGCGCGGCGCCGGCGCCACTTCCTTGACGATGCGGCGCGTCGCCTCGATGCCGTCCATCTCCGGCATGACGATGTCCATGGTGACAACATCCGGCTTCAGCTCCTGCGCCAGCCGGATCGCCTCGCGCCCGTTGCGTGCTTCGCCGACGACGCGGATGTCGCCATCGGCCTCGATGATCTTGCGCAGCGCGATGCGCATGAAGCCGGAATCGTCGACGACGAGCGCGCGGATCGGGCCGGATTCGGGCATGCCGCTCATGACGCCGTCATCCCGGCGGCAGACTCGATCAGGCGACGCGCCGAGAGAATCCAGAAGGGCCGCTCCTCAGTACGGCCGATACCGACTACCGGGCCGCGATCGCCGGCGATTCCTTCGATCGCGGTTTCCGGCACCGCGATCAACCGCTCCAGCCGGTCGATCGCCAGGGCGTAGCCGTGGCGACCGAGGCGGGTGACGAGACACGCGCCGGGCACATCGGCGGGCGCGGATGGGCGCAGCTGTGGCCGGACGTCGATCAGCGGCACGACCGTGCCGCCGACCTCGATCGCATCGGTGAAGCTCTGTTCGCCGGGCGGCACATGCAAAGGCTGGCGATACTCGATGACGCGCTCGACCTCGTCGACCGGCAGCGCACAGGCCTCGCCAGCGACGGTGAAGGCGACGAGCCGGCGCAACGGTACGGCTTTGGCGACGGAAGTGGCGGCCTGATGGTCCTCGCCCCGGAACCGTGCGCGGATCGACTCAGGCACCAGGTAGTCTGCTTCGAGCGGCATGACCACGCTGCCGTCGTCGTCGACATAGCCTTCGCTGTACTCGGTCTCCGGGCGGAAGCTACGGATGGCGATGACCTGATCGGCGAGGATCGCCAGCTTGCCGTCATGGCGCGCCAGCACAACAAGGACACCCGCGGTCGTCGGCGGCCGGCCGAGCAGAGCGGACAGCGAGAGCACCGCCAGCGGCGCGCCGCGCAGATAGCTGAACCCAACCAACGCTTCCGGCGCGCTCGGCATCGGCCAAAGCTCACCGCTCGGCGCGATCTCACGCACGGCGGCAATCGGAATTCCATACCGCTCGCCGCCGATGCCGACGACGACGAAGGGATCCGTGCGCGGCTCCAAGGCCGGGACCGCCTCCTCCGCATCGCCGACGACGCCCGGCACGCCGGTGCCTTCGGCCGGCGCGCCGATACGGATCTCGCCGGCAGGGATGATATTTATCTCCTGCTCGCCGAAGCCGCCGTCGGGCACCAGCGCATGCACGCGTCCGACGCGCGCCGCGATCCTCCCCGATGCGGTGTCGAGCACCAGGATCTGGCCATGCTTCTCGCCGGCGCGATCGGCCTCGCGGCCGTCGAGCCAGGCGCCGAAGTCGAGAAGCGGCATGATGGCGCCGCCGACGGCCACGAGGCCCTCGACCGCCGCCGGTGCGAAAGGAACGGAGGAGACCGGCGGCAGCTCGCCGACGCTGTGCACACGGCTCGCCTCGACGGCGCAGAGCCGTCCGTCGACCTCGAACAGCACCGAGGCGATGCCGGTCATACGCCGGGCCTCCGGCTGTGAACGATGCCGGTATCGCTCCAATGCGACTCGAAACGCCCCGGATCGACGAGGGAGTCGGTCGGCCCGAGAAGCAGGCAGCCGCCCGGTCGAAGCGCACGATGCAGGCTGTCCTGCACGCGGCGCCGGCACTCGGCGGTCAGGTAGATCAGAACGTTGCGGCAGGCGACGATGTCGCACTCGGCGATCGGCAGCTGCGTGTCGATCAGGTTGAATCGCTGGAAGCGCACGAACTCGCGCAGCTCGTCATGGACCCGACGCGACTTCCCGTCCTCGGTCTCCTGAAGATAGATCAGCAGTTCCGACGGCACGTCGCGGAAGGAGGAGAGCCCGCCGGTGCCGTAGACGCCGGACGTCGCGACATCGAGCGCGCGGCCGGAAATGTCGGTGCCGAGCGCCTCGATGGTCCAGCCCGGCATCGGCCGCACGCGCCCCTGCGCCAGCACGCCCTCGCCCGCATCGTGGAGCGCCAAAAGCGCGACGATGGCGAGCGAATAAGCCTCCTCGCCGGTGGCGCAGCCGGCGGACCACAGCCGCAGGCGACGCCGGCCGGAGGCGCGCGCCGCCTCGATCATCTTGGGCAGCATCGTGGTGCGCAGAAGCCGAAGCTGCGCCGGATCCCGGAAGAAGAAGGTCTCATGCGTGGTCAGGCTCTCGATCAGCAGCTGCAGGTCGGGATGCAGCGATCCGGGGCGCCGGACACGGCGGAGCCACTCGTCGATCGCGAGACTGTCGGAACCGGCGAAGAGACGCTCGAGCTTGGCCGCGATCGTGTCCGACATCTGCACGCCGGCGGCGCGTTCGAGCTCGGCGCCGACATCGGCGACCCAGCGCGGCGGCGATGATGACCGCGCGGCCGGAGCCGGCAGGGAGACCGGGGACGAGACCTCACCGGCGAGGCTACGGCGATGATGCTCCATCGTCTCCCGCAGCACCCGAAGCGTCTCTTCGATCGTCCCGAGCATGCCCCCTTCGTCCTCTCGCCCGCGCAGCCGCGCGGCTCAGATCAGGCGGTGTGCGCCACCGCGAACTGATCGGCCTGCAGCCGCGTGCGCTCGGCGAGCTTGGAGAGCTCCAGCATCGTCGCCGTTATCTCCTCCGCCGCCGTCGCGTTCGACTGGCCGATGCGGGTGAGCTCGCGGACGTTGACGTCGATGCCGCCGATGGTGATCTGCTGCTCCTCCATCGCGGTCGCGATCGAGCCGATCAGCGTGTCGCTGGCACGCACCGCCTCGCCGACATTGGTCATGCTTATCTTGACGGTCTCCGCGAGATCGACACCGGTCTCGGCCTGCTTGGCCGCCTTCTGCGTCAGCTCGGCGATCTCCTGTGCCAACGTGCCGGTATGCTCGGCGAGCTTGCGCACCTCTTCGGCGACGACGGCGAAGCCACGGCCATGCTCACCGGCGCGCGCCGCCTCGATCGCCGCGTTCAGCGCCAGCATGTTGGTCTGGCTGGCGATGCGCGCGATTGCGTCGGTGATCTTGCCGATCTGCGCGCTCGACTTGGCGATCTCGTTGACGCCATCCACCATCGCCTGCACCTGCTCGCGCCCCTCGGTCACGCGCTCGGCGGCGTTCCGGACCTTCTGGCTCGCTTCGACCGTGCCTTGCGCCACGCTGGAAATCGCCTGAGCGCTCTGGCTCAAAGCGGCGGCGGCCTGGCGCAGCGCGTCGAGCTGGGTCTGCGAGCCGTCGGAGACCTGTCCGACGGCGCTGCTCGCCTGGCTTGCCGCGGCGGCGACCTGGCGCGCGCTCTGCGTCACCTGCTCGACCAGCGCCTGGGTCTGGATCGCATTCTCGCGAAAGATCTGGGTAGCGCGCGCAATGTCGCCGACCTCGTCGCGCGAGGTCAGCGCCGGCACCTCGACCGCGAGGTCGCCGCCCGCAAGCCGCTTCATGACGCCGGTGATGCGCTGGATCGGCCGGCTGACGTAGCGAGCGGCCATGAAGGCCTGCACCAGGAACAGGACCACGAGCACGCACCCGCCGACGATGAGGGCGAGCTTGAGCGTCTCCTCGCGCACCGTCGTCGCCAGGCTTTCAAGGGACCAGCCGGTCATCAGATAGCCCACCTGCTGGCCGCCGAGCACCACACGCGTCCCGATAGTGACGTGGTTGCCTTGCCGCACGACCACGGTCTCGGCGCCGTCGAGACGCGCCTTGTCGCGCGTCAGCACGGTACGGAGGTCATTGTCGTTGCCCGATGAACCGAAGGAGTAGATCCGGTTCATGTCCTTGTCGTAGGCCTCGAGCTGCGAGAGCGTGTTCTCGAAGGCCTGGATGAAGGTCGCGACGCGGCGTTCCATGAACGCCGACTGCCGCAGATGCACCGCCGCCGCCGCCTCGGTCGCCATCAGCCGGTGCGACAGCGTCGAGTCCTCGGTCGCCTGGGTGACCGCGCGATCGAGCTGGGCCGAGACCATCGCCGCGGTGAGCGCGACGACGCCGAGGCTGACGGTGATCAGCATCGCCAGCATAAGCCGCCGGCCGATGGTCCAGCGGAAGCGGCGAAACCATGCGAGGAAGCTCGGCCTGGCGCGGGTCGCGGCCGAGGTCGGAGCGGCGGCGAGGGTGTCCGGAGTGGTTGCCGTCATGGCCGGGCCTCTATGGGGAGACGGTGATGGTGATCTTCTTCGACACGATCGCCGGCAGGTGCGGGATGTGCTGATGATCGCCAATCTGGAGGATCAGGGTGTGCGTGCCGGGCGGCAGGGTCACCTGCGCTTCGGTCTGGCCGCCGGCGTAGTCGATCGCCGTCGGCTCGTTGGGGATCAGCGAGCCGGGAGGGATCGCCTCGCGGTCGATGAGCAGGTGGAAGTGACCGGTGTCCGGCCAGTCGACCAAGGCCGGCGCTATGCCGAACCCCTTGAGGCCGAATTTGACCGTGAAGGGGCTCTTCACCGTGGCGCCGTCGGCAGGCTCGATGAAATAGGCCTCGGCCCCCGGCGGCGCCGCGATCTGCGCCAGGGCGGGCAGACCGGCGACCGAAGCCAACACCGCCAAAAGGGCGATGAGGACTTTAACCATGATCTTTGCTCCCCCCACCTGAGACTTATTTTATCAGGATTTTTACAGATCAGACTGTATCGGGGGAGGGACAGCGAGGCAACGCCCAAGTCGCGAAAAGCCCGGTTTCTTGGGGCTTACCGCGGTTCCTTGCCACCCCATGTCTCAGGGGAAAGTCGGATTGCCGTAGGGGTAGAACTGCTTCAGGTCGACATGCTTGTAGGGCAGCGCCTCGAGGCGCCTCGTCCCGAGGAACGGCTCGATCGGCTCGACCAGGTGGATGGTCTTGGCGAAACCGTTGTCGTCAAAGCCGCGGCGGAAATGCACGCGCGACTTGATCGCGATGACGTCGAAGGAGTCGGGGTCGAGGCCGAGCTCGCGCAGCGTGTCGACTTCCATGATCTGCACGAGATAGGGGCTGAGCACGACGACATTGCCACGACCGAACTCAACCGCGATCCAGCGCTGCCCCGGGCCGTTGCGGCGGCTCTGGGTCTCGATGACGTGCTTGACCGTGCCCTTGATGCGAATGGGCTGACCCGCGGACTCGTCGAGGCGCCCGCCGACGGCCATGTCGAAGGCATCGCCGACCTTGGCACTGGCGAGCCTCGCGCAGGCCTCCTCGTCGGCGAGCGTCGCGATCAGCGTCTTGCCTAGATCCTGCTCGATCACCTGTCCGAGCAGCCAGGTGGCGGCGCCGGAGCGGTCGCTGTGGTCGCCGAGCACGACCGGCTTCTCGCCGGCCTCGACCGCCTTCTTCGCCAGCGCGACGCCTTGCGGCATCAGATGGATCTCCGCCGCCTTCACGAGATCTGCGCGCTTGCGCCAGGCGAAAGCCGCGATGTCGTCGCCGACCTTCTTCGCAAGCTCGGGATTGCCGTTGGTCATCGCCTGCACGGTGATGCCGATATCCGGCACGTCCGACCACGGGAAGGAGAACATGACGTTGACATAGACGTCAGGCTCGCGCGCCTCCCAGACCAGCGCCTGCTGCACCAGGTTCATCCACGGCGATGCGCCGGTCCATTGCATCACCGTCGGCGTCGCGATCGGCACCTTGACGGTGACGGTCGCCGGCTTGTAGTCGCCGCGGATGGCGCGGACCAGCGTGCGTGCCGCGCGCTCGCCCTGCAGGTACTCGTCGTAGTGCGGGAAATACTTCACGCAGAAGGCCATGTCGGCGGCCTCGAGGAATTCCTTGTCCTCGTTCGCATGAGGATCGAAGGTGCCGACGATGAAGGCCTTGCGGCCGACCGCGGCGCGCACGCGCCGCGCGATCTCGGCCTCCGGCTTGGGCACGCCGCGCACGCCCATGGCGCCGTGCAGCGACATGTAGACGCCGTCGAAAGGCCCCTTCGCCTTCAGCTCGGAGATCATCTTGCCGAGGAAGCGCTCGAAGGCCTCGGTCACGATCCAGCCCGACGCGGTGCCGCGCTTCGGGAACAGCGGCGACTCGATGCCGACCAGCTCGACATCGGGAAACTCGCGCGCGACCTTGACGAAGCCCCCGATATAGGAGCGCGGCGCCGATTGCAGCAGCGCCTCCCCGCTCGTCGGCGAGCCCTGATAGATGAAGTCGTCGACCGTCGTGTCCGACTTAAGGAAGGTGACGGTCTCGTGCGAGAAGTGAAGAACCGCGATGCGCATGGGAAGGATCTCGGATTGGGAAGGCGTCGAGGCTGACACCGCCCCGGACGCGATTCAAGGCGGCTATTCGCCGTAGGTCACGGGATCGAGTGCGTAGGCGATGCCCTGCCAGTCGGGATCGCCGCGATCGCGCTTCGCGCGATTCTCCTTGGCGACATGGCGGTAGAGCGCGAGCGCGGCACGGTCGTCGAGGTCCGTGGTGTCCGTACCAAGATGCTCGGCCAGGAGCGCTACGCGAAAACCGCGCGCGGCATGCGGATCCCAGAACGAGGCGTTCAGCTCGGTATGACCAAAGAGCGAGAAGGCGTGAAGGTTGCACGAGCCAAGCGTCGCCCAGACATCGTCGACGATCATCGCCTTGGCATGCACATAGACGTCGCTGCGGCCTTTCGTGCCGAGGCCAGCAATGCCGGTCAGGGCGAAATGCGGGTGGCGGGCAAGGCCAGCCAGCCGCTCGAACTGTACCTTATGGTCGGGATGACGTCGCTGCGCGCGCAGATAGGGATAGGGATTCCCCGGCGTCAGGTAAACGACATCGACGCCGCGCATGAGCGCCGCGTCGAGCCGCGCCAGCACCGGTTCGATCGCCAGACCCTGGTTCTCGAGATAGATCGTGTGCTGAGCCGCATCGATCGCGGCGACATACTGCTCCAGGATCGTGCGCTCGGGCGCAGCGAGACCGTAGACGCCGGCCGGCATCTCGCGCTGGATCTGCACAAGGCTGTCGCCGCGAACGGGCGAGATCCGCGCCGGAAGAGGAACATCGTCGTTCGGCGCGCCCCAGGTGCCGTCCGGCTTGCCGCGCTCGCTCGCGCCGTTCCAGCGCTGCACGAAATTGTGGTGCACGTCGGTCGCGGAAGGTCCGGTCACCTCGGAATAGAGATCGTGGAACTGGCCGTCGCCGCGATGTCCCTGCGGTACGACCGAATGCGCCGCGAGGTTGATGCCGCCGACGAAGGCGGTTTCGGTCTCGCTTCCGGCATCGACGATCCAGAATTTCTGGTGCTGGCAGTAGATGCCGGGAACCGCATCCCAGCGGATCAGGATGGTCGAGTTGCGCGCCGCCAGCATCCGGCGATGCTCGGGCTTACCGAAGCTCTCGTTGAAGCCCGGGCTATCCGGGCTCGGGCGCCAGAAGAGGACGCGCACATCGATGCCGCGTGCCGTGGCGCGGTCGAGCAGGTCGAAGAGCTCGCCGCGACCATCGGGCAGGCGGAAGTCGGGAAGCAGGAAGTTGACCGAAAGCCAGACGCTGTGTCGCGCCGCCTCGACCGCCTCCGCGATGCGACGGAACGCGTTCTCGCCGTCGATCAGCAGGCGCAGGCGATTGCCGGCGCGCGCCGGATAGGAGCCGCCGGCCGGGATCGGGATATGAGACGGCGAAAGCGCGACCGTCGATGCGTTCACGCGTATCGCTGCCGTGCGAGGCGCGTCCCGGCCCCGAGCGCCTGGAGCTTCCTCATCGCGATCTCGCGATCCATCGGCGCGAGCCCGCAATTGGTGCAGGGGAAGAGCCTCTCCTTCGGCACGAATTTGAGCGCGAGCGCGATCGTGTCGGCGACCTCCTCCGGCGTCTCCACCTGGTCGGAGGCGACATCGATGACGCCGACCAGCACATCCTTGCCGCCGAGCAGCGCCATCATGTCGGGCGGCACGCGCGAATGCGTGCATTCGAGCGAGACCTGGTCGATGCGGCTCTTCGCCAGCGCCGGGAAGAAGTCCTGGTACTGCCGCCATTCGTTGCCGAGCGTCTTCTTCCAGTCGATGTTCTGCTTGATGCCGTAGCCGTAGCAGATATGGACCGCGGTCGTGCATTTGAGGCCGTCGATGGCGCAGTGCAGGCAATCGATGCCCCAGCTGCCCGCCTCCTCGGTGAAGGCGTTGAAGGCCGGCTCGTCGAACTGGATGACATCGACGCCGTCCTTCTCCAGCGCCTTCGCCTCCTGATTCAGGAGCTCGGCGAAGGCCATCGCCATCTTCCTGCGCTCGCCGTAGTGGCGGTCGGCGACGGTGTCGCAGATCGTCATCGGTCCGGGCAGCGTGAACTTCAGCTTCTTCGTCGTATGCGCGCGGGCGAGCTGCGCCTCTGCCGCATGCGCGCGGCCTTTCATGGAGAGCTTGCCTCGCACCTGCGGCACCATCGCCGAGTAGCGGTTGTTGCGGATGCCCATCTCGACCTTGTTGTCGCGGTCGATGCCGTCGACGAATTCGAGGAAGCCGTGGACGAAGTGCTGCCGAGACTGCTCACCGTCGGAGACGATATCGAGGCCCGCATCCTCCTGCGCCTTGATCCAGAGCAGGGTCGCGTCGCGCTTGGCGGCCTCGAGGTCGCGTCCCTCGGCTTTCCACTGCGGCCAGAGCTTGTTGGTCTCGGCAAGCCAGAAGGGCTTCGGCAGGCTCCCTGCCAGCGTCGCGTCGAACATCGCGGCCTCCCCCAAGATCTTGTAGTTGGAACAAGGTTATACCCGTCCAACGCGGCGGCGCCAAACCGCGGTAGCCGGGAACGCGAACCGCCTCTCCGGCCTTCTCTTTTCAAGAGAAGAACGCAAAGGAGCGGCCGCATGGCCATCAAGGACATCCTGGTCCCGGTCGCCGGCACCGAGGCGGACGAAGCCCGTCTCGACGAAGCCATCACGCTCGCCAAAGCCAACGGCGCCGACCTGACCGCGCTGCATATGAAGACGAGCCCGGCGATCGCGCCGATCGGTCCCGGCGGCGACATCCCCGTCGTCCTCATCGAGGAGCAGGAGCGCGAGATCGAGCAACGGGCGAGGACGGCCGAAGCCAAGGTGCTGACCAAGGCGGAGGAAGCGCAGTTCGACATCGAATGGGTCTGCGCCGAGGGCGATGTCGCCAGCGTCGTCGGCACCCATACGCGCTACGCCGATCTCGTCATCGCCTCGCCCGATCTCACGCGCGACCTGGTGTTCGAATCCGGCGCGCCGGTCCTGGCCTTCCCCAAGGCAGCACGGCCGAACGTGCCGAAGCGCGCGCTGATCGCCTGGAACGGCAGCCGCGAATCCGCACGTGCCGTGCACGACGTGATGCCGCTGATCGAGAACATCGAGCAGGTCGATGTCGTAGTGATCGATCCGCCGGAAGACCGCGCGATCGGCGCAGACCTTGTCCGCTCGCTCGGCCGCCATGGCATCGCCGCCGAGGTGCGCGAGCGCAAATCCGAGAAGCGCGACATCGGCGAGCTGCTGCTGGAGGAGGCGAAGGTCAGCGGTGCCGATCTCCTGGTGATGGGCGCCTATGATCATTCATGCCTGCGCGAGTGGGTGTTCGGCGGCGCCACCGAGACCGCCTTGGAGGAAGCGGCGATCCCGGTTCTGCTGTCGCACTGAGAGGTACATCGCTAGGCTGGTTTTCCACCCTGGGAGGATCAGCACATGCGCGCCACCTCTGCCAGCCTCGCTGCCGCTCTCATCCTGTCCGCCTCGGCGTTCACCGCGCCGGCGTTGGCGCAGGACGCCAAGAAGACCCTCAAGATCATCCCGCTGAATTCGCTTAGGACCATCGATCCGCATGCGAATTCCAACGGCACCATCCGCATGCACGCGCTTGCGGTCTACGACACGTTGTTCTCGTGGGATTCCAAGCTCGCGATCAAACCGCAGATGGTGGAGGCCTACACGGTCTCCGACGACAAGCTCACCTACCGCTTCACGCTGAGGCCCGGCCTCGCCTTCCATGACGGCACGCCGGTGACGTCCAAGGACGTGATTCCCTCGCTCCGCCGCTGGATGGCGCGCGATACGCTCGGCACCAAGTTCAATTCCTTCGTCGCCAGCATGGACGCGATCGACGACCGCAGCTTCGCCCTGAAGCTCAAGGAGCCCTTCGCGTATGTCGAGCTGGCCCTGGGCGCGGTCGCCGGCATGGCGCCGGTGGTCATGCGCGAGAAGGAAGCGAAGACCGATCCGCACACGCTGATCACCGAGGTGGTCGGCTCCGGCCCCTTCCGCTTCGCGCGCGCCGAATGGGATCCCGGCTCGAAGTCGATCTACACCAAGAACCCCGACTACAAGCCGCGCAGCGAGGCGCCCGACGGGCACACTGGCGGCAAGGTCGTGAACATCGAACGGATGGAATGGATCGTGCTGCCCGACTCCGCCACCGCCGCCGCGGCGATGGGGACGGGCGAGATGGACTACTGGGACGGCCCGCCGCTCGACCTGCTTCCCGTGGTCTCGGCCAACAAGGATCTCGTGGTCAAGCAGATGCAGCCCTTTCCGTTCTTCGCCGGCTTCCGGCCGAACGCGCTGCATCCGCCCTTCGACGATCCCCGCGCACGTCAGGCCTTCCAGCTCGCCGTCGACCAGACCAAGGTCATGCAGGCGGCGATCGGCGATCAGAAATGGTGGCGCACCTGCTACGCCTACTACATGTGCGGCGCGCCCTTCGGCACCGAGGTCGGCTCGGATGCGTACAGAGCGGTCAATGTCGCCAAGGCGAAGGAGCTGCTGGCGGCCTCGGGCTACAAGGGCGAGCCCGTGGTGCTTCTGGGCACGACCGAGATCGCGATCATCAACGCCGAGACCCAGCTCGCCGCCGAGGCTATGCGCTCGATCGGCATCAACGTGCAGATCCAGATGAACGACTGGGGCACCGTCCTGACGCGCCAGGCCGACAAGAGCAAGCCGGGCCAGGGCTCGTCCGGCTGGAACGTCGTCGTGACGTACTTCTCGGGCGTCACCAACTTCCACCCGCTGACCAACATCGCGACCAACATGTCCTGCGACCGCTCGAACTGGGCGGGCTGGCCCTGCGACGCGGAAGCGGAGAAGCTGCGCGACGCGCTGGCGCGGACCACCGAGCCGACGGCGCAGAAGGCGGCGCTCGAAGCCTTCCACAAGCGCCTCTGGGAAGTGGTGCCGCTGGTCCTCGCCGGCCAGTTCGAGCAGCCCTCGGTGTTCCGCAAGAACCTGAGCGGGTTGCTGCCGGCGAGCTCGCCGGTGTTCTGGAACGTGGTGAAGAACTGATACGCGCTGTCAGGCCGGGGTACGGAGCAGCCTCCGCACCTCGGCCTGGAGCCTCGGTACCACGTCTTCTTCGAACCACGGGTTCCGCTTGAGCCATCCGACGTTGCGGGGGCTCGGATGCGGGATCGGCCAGAACTCCGGCCGATACTCCTCGTAAGCGTGCGCGGTCTCCGTCAGCGTCGGCTTGCATCGCTGGCCGAGATAATGGCTCTGCGCGTATTGCCCGACCAGCAGCGTCAGCGCGATGCGCGGCATCTGCTTGCGCACCTTCGCCTGCCAGGCCGGCGCGCATTCGGGCCGTGGCGGCAGGTCGCCGCCGCCGCCTTTTCCGGGATAGCAGAAGCCGGTCGGCACCAGCGCGATCTTCTCCCGGTCGTAGAAGAGCTCGCGCCCGAGGCCGAGCCAGCGACGGAGCCGGTCGCCGGACGGATCGTTGAAGGGAATGCCGGTCGCATGGACCTTGGTCCCCGGCGCCTGGCCGACGATCATCACGGTCGCGCCCGCCCCGGCCTGCAGCGTCGGCCGCGGCCCCAGGGGCAGATGCGTTTCGCAGAGCCGGCAGGCACGGATCTCGCCGAGCAGCCGGTCGAGCGCGAGGCTCATCGCCCGAGAAGATCGTCGACGAAGGCCGGGACGATCTGGGTGGCGGGTCCGTTGATCGCATGGGTGAAGAGCGACGCGCCTTCGGAAGGCTCCAGGTTGAGCTCGACCGAGGGCGTACCATGCGCACGGGCCTCGGAGACGAAGCCGGCGGCCGGATAGACATTGCCCGAGGTGCCGATCGAGACGAACAGGCCGGCCTCGCTGAGGAGCGCGGAGATGCGTTCCATCTCCATCGGCATCTCGCCGAACCAGACGACATGCGGCCGGAGGCCCGCGGCACGGCTGCAATCGGGACAGCGGACGTCGCGCGACAGATCCTCGCGCCATTCATGCACGGCACGGCAATGCTCGCACTCAACCTTGAGCAGCTCGCCATGCATGTGGATCAGAGCTTTTGTCCCGGCGCGCTCATGCAGATCGTCGATGTTCTGGGTCACCACCGTGACGCCGCCTTCCCACTCGCGCTCGAGCCGGGCGAGCGCCCGATGCGCGGCGTTAGGCTGGATGTTCGGGCTCAGCAGACCGCGGCGGCGCTCGTTGTAGAAGGCATGCACGCGCTTCGGATTGCGGACGAAGGCCTCGTATGTCGCGACGTCCTCGATGCGGACCTTCGACCAGATGCCATCGGCGTCGCGGAAGGTGTCGAGCCCGGACTCCTTCGAAATGCCGGCACCGGTCAGGATCACGATCGGCTGGCCGGGCCGCGGACGGAGCCCCTCAAGGCTCGAGAAGGGCATACTCGACCTCGGGCGTGTAGATGGCGCCGCCGCGAGACAGGAAGCTCGAGAAGAGGGTGAAGCCGGTCACCCGGAAGGGCGGCATCCGGAACAGGTTGTGGTCGGCGATGAACTTGGCAACGCGCGCTCCGGGGCTGCCGGTGAGTCGTGCCAGGGTCACGTGCGGCGCGAATTTGCGCCCCTCCGGCTCGAGTCCGAGCCTGACCAGCGAGGATTCGATCTTGCTCTGCAGGTGCGAGAGGCCCGGGTTCTTCTCGACCCCGGCCCAGATCGCGGTAGCCCGCTCCTTCGTCCCCCAGTGGCCGACGCCGGCGAGCGCCAGCTCGAAGGCCTTCGCCGATACGCCGCCCAGAGCCGACATGATGTCTTCGGCCCAGCCGCCATCGACTTCACCGATGAATCGGAGCGTGAGATGCAGGTTTTCCGGATCGACCCAGCGCGCCCCGGGAACCCCGCCCGAAAGCAAGCCCAGACGCTCGCGGACGTCCTCGGGCAATGAAATTGCGACGAATAGGCGGGGCATGGGCTGCACTCGTTCTTAGCCCGCTTAACCAATTTGCGCCAGTGGCTTGCGCCGCGAAGGCAGTGCTAGCTTCGCGACATCTCCGGGAGTCGCATATGAAGCCTGTCATCCGACCTTCCGCGCCGCTGGCAGCCGATTCGCTGCGAGCGGCGCTGTCGACCTTCCTTGCCGCCTTCATCGGCTTCGCGATCTTCAGCGCGCTCAGCAAGCCTTCCGCCAGCGCCCCGGAATGGCTGGGCCTCGCCACCATCCTCTCCGCCGCCCTTGCCGCCTTCGCCGGCTTCGTCCGCCGCCCCGATGCCGAGCGCCGCGTTCTCTCGGCCGTCCTCGACAACATGATCGAAGCGCTCGCCGTCCACGACAAGGAAAGCCGCCTCGTCGCCTGGAACCGGCGTTATGCCGAGCTCTTCAAGCTGCCGCCCTCGCTGCTCGCCACGCATCCGAGCATGTTCGAGATCGTCCGCCACCAGGTACGCTCGGGAGAGCACCCGAACCTTCCCGGCGAGACCGAGGACGAGAAGGTGATGGCGCGCATGCGTCAGGTGCCACCGCCGGACCGCTCCTTCGTCTTCGAGCGCAAGCGCCCCGACAATACCTGGCTCGAGGTCCGTGGCATCCCCCTGCCGGGCGGCGGCTTCGTACGCACCTATGTCGACACCACCGACCGCAAGCGCGCCGAGGAAGCCCAGGCCGAGCAGATCGAGCTGCTCAACCAGATCATGCGCAACGTCAACCAGGGCATCGTCGTCATGGGCCCCGACGACCGCATGATCGCCTTCAACCAGCGCTACTCGGAGCTGCTCGACCTCCCGCCCGAGTACCTTTCGACCAAGCCGACGCTGCAGGAAACCGCGAAGCTGCTGGCCGAGCGCGGCGAGTTCCGCGACGAGCCGATGCCGGCCGGGGTCGGATCGACCGACTGGCAGTCCATGCTCGCCCAGCCCGTGACGCATGGCATGCCGCGCGTCTATCGCCGGCGCCGGCCGAACGGCACCGTGCTCGAGTTCCAGAACGACCCGCTGCCGGGCGGCGGCTCGGTCAGGACCATCAGCGACGTCACCGAGCGCGTGCGCTCGGAAGAGGCGCTGCGGGCCAGCGAGCGGATGCTGCACGCGGTCATCGACGCAATCCCGATCATGGTCAACCTCAAAGACCGCGATCGCCGCTACCTGATGGTCAATCGCGCGACGACAGACCTGGTCGGCGTCGAGGCGAAGGAGCTTCTGGGCCGCACCACATGGCCCGGGCGGACGGAGGACAATGTCTCGCTCACCTCGAACCGCGACGCGACTGCGATCGCGACCGGCCGCACCCAGGTCTACCGAGAGGAAGCCGGCGTCGATGGCGAAGGCCGTCCGCGTCACTGGGTCACCTCGAAGACCCCGATCAAGGACGAGCGCGGCAACGTCACGCATGTGGTGACGGCGAGCTACGACATTTCCGAGCTGGTGCGTGCCGACGAGGCCGTGCGCGAGAACGAGCGCCACCTGCACGCGATCCTAGACGCCATTCCGATCTCGGTCGTCCTCAAGGACCGCGACCGGCGCTACGTCATGATGAATCGCGCGACCGAGACGATGTTCCAGGTCACGCCCGACGAGATCATCGGCAAGACGATCTGGCCGGGCCGCACCGAGGAGCAGTCCGTGCAGGCGGCCGAGCGCGACCTGCAGGCGATCGCGACCGGCCACCGGATGGTCTACGAGGAGAATTTCGCCGGCCGCGACGAGGAAGGGCGCCCGGTCTACTGGATGACGGCCAAGACCGCGATCAAGGACGAGGACGGCCGGGTCACCCACATCGTCTCGACCAGCTACGACATCAGCGACGAGAAGCGCTCCGCCGACGCCGTCAAGGAGAGCCAGCAGCTCCTGCAGTCGGTGATCGACGCCGTGCCGGTGTCGATCAGCGTCAAGGACCGCGACCTCACCTACCTGATGGTCAACCGCCATATCCGCGAGATTTTCGGTTTCGATCCGAGGCAGGTCGTCGGCCAGAGGCAGTGGGGCCAGCGACCCGAGGTGGAGGCGGCGCTCACCGCCAGTCGCGACCGCGAGGTGCTGACGAGCGGAAAGCCGGTCACCTTCGACGAGCAGGACGAGACGCCCAGCGGCCGGCGCGACCTCGTCACCACCAAGGTGCCGGTCACCGATGATGAAGGCGAGGTCCGCTACATCGTCACCGCCAGCTACGACGTCACCGACCTCAAGCGCGCCGAGCGCGAGGTGCGCGAGCGCCAGATACGCTCGCTGCTGGAGTCGAGCCCGATCGGCGTCGCCATGTCGCGCCGCGACGGCACGCTGAAGTTCTGGAACGCCCGCTACCTCGAATACATCAGCCGCCTGACCACCACGCCGGCGGAGGAAGTCGACATCCGTCGCTTCTATCGCTACGAGGTCGACCGAGACTCGGTGATCGCCGAGTTGAAGCAGCATGGCAAGGTACGCGACGTTGAGATCGAGTGCCTAGACCTCGAAGGGAATCCGCTCTGGGTGTCGAGCTCCCTCGAGCAGATCGAGTTCGAAGGCGAACGCGTCACGCTCGGCTGGTTCTATGAGGTGACGGAGCTCAAGGAGGCGGAGAAGCGCCTGCGCGAAAGCGAGCAGCGGCTTCGCATGATCCTGGAATCGAGCCCGATCGCCGTCTCGATCAGCAAGGCCTCGGGTGCCTTCGTCTTCGCCAACCAGTCGATCGCCGACATGTACGGCCAGTCGCGCGGCGAGGCGATGATCATCAACGCCACCGACTTCTACCTGTACCCGTCCGACCGCTCCCGGCTGCTCGACCAGCTGCATCGCACCGGCAAGGTTTCCGGCGAAGAGATTCCGCTGAAACGGGCCGACGGCTCGATCTTCTGGGTGCTGGCCTTCTGGCAGAAGGTCCAGATCGATGGCGAGGATTGCATCGTCGCCTGGCTCATCGACCAGACGGAGCGGCGGCGCGCTGCCGACGAGCTGGCGAGCAAGACCGGCGTGCTCGAAGCCGTGCTCGAGAACATGGACCAGGGCATCACCATGTACGACTCGGAGCTCCGGGTCGTCGCCTGGAACCGGCGCTTCTGCGAGCTGATCAACCTGTCTCCGGAATTCCTGGCGCAGCATCCCAGCCACACCGACATCATCCGCAAGTCGGGCCCGGCCGAGGTCGGCGTCGAGGGCGAGGCGCTGGAGCGGCTGGCCCAGGAGCATACCGAACGCCTGCGCGCCACGACGCAGCCGCGCATCAGCGTGCGCCGCCGGCCGAACGGCATGATGCTCGAGACGCGCACCGTGCCGATGTCCGGCGGGGGCTTCGTGCGCACCTACACCGACGTGACCGAGGTCAAGTCGGCGGAGCGGCGCGTCGCCGAAAGCGAGCTCAGGCTCCGCACGATCCTGGAATCGAGCCCGGTCGGCGTTTCGATCAGCCGCTTCAACGGCGACCGGATCTTCATCAACAAGGCCTTCGCCGAGCTCTACCACCTGACCCAGGAGAACATGTTCACGGCGAATGCCGCCGAGTTCTATGCCGACCAGGCTGTCCGCCAGGCGCTGCTCTCGCGGTTGAACCGGGAGGGCCGCATCTCCGGCGCCGAGATCCTGCAGCGCCGGCCCGACGGCACCAGCTTCTGGGCCTACTCGTTCTGGCAGCGCCTCGAGGTCGACGGCGAGGACACGCTGGTCGCCTGGACCTACGACCTGACCGACCAGAAGCGCCAGGCCGAGGAGCTGGCGAGCAAGTCGGCCGTGCTCCAGCACGTGCTCGACAACATGGACCAGGGCATCACCATGTACGATGCGGATCTGCGCCTGGTCGCGTGGAATCGTCGCTACAGCGAGCTTTCCGGCATTCCGCCGGAGATGCTGGTCAACCAGCCCACCCACGCCGAGCTCGTGCGCTACCTGCTGCCGATCGAGGCCGGCGTCGATGCCGAGGAAGAGCTGGACCGCATCGCCGAGATCCGGACCGAGCGCATCCGCAGCACCAAGTCGCCGCGCGTCAGCATCCGGCGCAAGCCCAACGGCATGATGCTGGAGACCCGGACGGCGCCGATCGCCTCCGGCGGCGTCGTGCGCACCTATACCGACGTGACCGAGGTCAAGGCGGCGGAGCTGAGGGTCGCCGAGAGCGAGCTGCGCTTGCGCACGATCCTGGAATCGAGCCCGGTCGGCGTCGGCATCGCCCAGCTCGATGGAAGCCGCATCTTCACCAACCGCGCCTTCGCCGACCTCTACGGCCTTTCGAAGGACGAGGTCACATCCACCAACGCCGCCGACTTCTACCTCTTCCCCGAGGAGCGCGAGGGGCTGATCGAGCGCCTCAAGCGCGACGGCCAGGTCTCCGGTATCGAGATCATCCAGAAGCGCAAGGACGGCACTCCCTTCTGGTGCCTCTCCTTCTGGCAGCTGATCGATCTCGGCGGCGAGACCTGCTCGGTCGTGTGGACGCTCGACCAGACCGACCGCAAACGCCAGGCCGAGGAATTGGCACGCCAGACCGAGATCCTGACGGCGACGCTGGAGAACATGGACCAGGGCATCGCCATGTTCGATGCGAAGCACCGGATGGTCGCCTGGAACCGGCTCTTCGCCGAAGGCGTCCGCCTGCCGCCCGAGTTCTTCGACGGCAAGAAGACCTATGACGACATCATCCGCCATCTCGGCCCGACCGAGTACGGTCTCACGACCCCGGAGCTGATCGAGGGCTACATCACGCGGCACCGCGAGCACGTCAGCTCGTTGACGCAGTCGCACCTCAACACGCACGAGCGGCCGGACGGCGAGATCATCGATATCCGCACCAGCCCGATGCCGGGCGGCGGCTTCGTCCGCACCTATACCAACGTGACCGAGCTGAAGCAGGCTGAGCGCCGCCTGCGCGAGAGCGAGGTCAGGCTCCGCACGTTGCTGGAGTCGAGCCCGCTCGCCGTGTCGCTCCAGACCTTCGGCGGCAAGCGTCTGTTCGTGAACCAGGCCTTCGCCGACCTCTATGGTCTCCCGCGCGAGGACGCGCTGAACGAGAACCCGCGCGACTATTACGTCGACCCCGAGGACCGCGTCGCGCTCGTCGAGCGGCTGAAGGAGGAGAACCGCATCCCCGGCGTCGAGATCGAGTTCCGCCGCCACGACGACAGCCGCTTCTGGGCCTACATGCTGTGGCAGCGGCTGACCATCGACGGCGAGGACAGCTTCGTCACCTGGGCGCATGACGTCACCGAAAGACGGCGCTACCAGCAGGAGCTGCGCGACGCCAAGGACTCGGCCGAGCAGGCGAGCCGCGCCAAGTCGAGTTTCCTCGCCACCATGAGCCACGAGATCCGCACGCCGATGAACGGCGTGCTGGGCCTGCTCGAGCTTCTTCAGCAGTCTCAGCTGACTGCCGAGCAGCAGGAGATGGCGATGGTGATCGGCGAGTCGGCCTCGGCGCTGCTCAAGATCATCGACGACATCCTCGACTTCTCGAAGATCGAGGCCGGCAAGCTCGAGGTCGAGCAGGTGGCGATGGCGCCGCTCACGCTCGTCGAGGGCGTCGCCGAGACGCTGGCAGCCTCGGCCAGGAAGAAGCAGCTGGCGCTCGTAACCTTCGTCGATCCGACGGTGCCCGAGCTCGTCTGTGGCGATCCTGTCCGGCTCCGCCAGATCCTGTTCAACCTGATCGGCAACGCCATCAAGTTCACCAAGAAGGGCCAGGTCTCGATCGAGGTGGTGCGGGCAACGGACTCCGCCCACAGCCTGACGTTCCGCGTCATCGATACCGGAATCGGGCTCACGCCCGAAGGCAAAGCGCGCCTGTTCCAGGCCTTCGTGCAGGCGGACGATTCGACCACGCGCAAATTCGGCGGCACCGGCCTCGGCCTGTCGATCTGCAAGCGTCTGGCCGAGAACATGGGCGGCGACATCACTGTCGAGAGCGAGTACGGCAAGGGTTCGGTCTTCTCGCTGACCCTGCCCCTGCCGACGGTACCGGCAGACCCTGTGGAGCGTCGCGCGCTCGACGGCGTCTCGATCCTGGTGGTCGAGGACGACCCGACCATGCGCAAGGTGCTCGCCCGCTATCTCGGTGCCGAGGGCGCCGAGACCGAGTGGTTCGAGTCGGGCGAAGCCGCGCTCTCGCGTCTGCGCCAGGGGAAGAAGATCGACGTGCTCGTGGCGGACTACAAGCTGCCCGGCATCGACGGCTTCGCGCTCCACCAGGCGATGGCGGAGAGTCAGAAGCTCGCCGGAATCGGCGCCGTGCTGCTGACCGCCTATGACGATCGAGGTCAGCGCCGGCGCGCGCTCGAGGCCGGTTTCAAGGCTTATCTCACCAAGCCGGTGCGCCGCGCCGTGCTGCTGCGCGCGATCGAGATCGCGCTCGGCCGCGCCGAATCCGAGGAGACGGCAGCCGACGAGACGCCGGTCGATCCGAGCGCGCCCGCCGACCGCAACCTGGCGCTGGCGGAAGGCCGGCTCATCCTCGTCGCCGAGGACAATCCGACCAACCAGATGCTGATCCGCCGCCAGCTCGAGCGGCTGGGCTATGCCGCCGACGTGGTCGCCGATGGCCGCCAGGGCATCGACGCCTATGCCTCGGTCAATTACGGCCTCGTCATCACCGACTGCCACATGCCGGAGATGGACGGTTTCGAGCTGACCCAGAAGATCCGCGACCTCGAGCATCTCACCGGACGCAAGCGGGTGCCGATCGTGGCGCTCACCGCCAATGTGCTGCAGGGCGAGGCGGAGCGCTGCCTCGCCGCCGGCATGGACGACTATCTCGGCAAGCCGGTGCGGCTCAGCCGCCTCTCCGAGACGATCCAGCGCTGGCTGCCGAAGACCGGGGCTCCGGTCCACGCCGCGGCGACCACCACGCCGTCCGGCGAGAGCACCTCGACGAACGACCGGATGCCGATCGATGCCGCACATCTGATCGAGATGTTCGGCGAGATCGACGAGGTGGCGCGCGCGACGCTCGCGACCTTCCTCGCCTCCAGCCGCGAGCTCGTGCGCACGCTGATCACGCAGCTCGCGACAGGCGATCTCTCGGGCGCCGGCAAGGCCGCGCATTCGATCAAGGGGGCGGCGCGCTCGGCCGGCGCCTTCCCGCTCGCCGACATCGCCAGCGGCATCGAGACCGCGGCCAAGGGCGAGGATCTGAACGAGGCGCGGACGCTCTCGAACGGCCTCGCTTCCGAGCTGGCGCGGGTCGAGGGGTCCTGTCCAGAATCTTTCGCACATTTGATCAGGCGGCGGCTCCGGATTGTGGGACCTGCGGCTGATAGAGTGGCCGCATGTTCATGTAGCACCTGGCTGACCACGCCGATCCTGCGATATAGCGCAGCCGCGCAGCCGCCAAGTTGAGACAGGACTGACCATCAGGGAAGGCACCGACGACACGGGTTCGTCGGCGGATCTCTTTCATGATCCGCTCGAGTGGGTTGTTGGTGCGGATCTTCTGCCAGTGGATGTCTGGGAAGGCGAAGTAGGTCA
>VGEH01000039.1 GCA_016869375.1 Alphaproteobacteria bacterium
TTCGACCCGCCGCTCCATGACCGACGGGGCCGATGCCCCGAAAACACCCGTTCCCTCAATCCCAAACCAATAACCCGACACCCGACGAACCAACCCGCGATGAAAAAGGCGCAACGACAAAGCATGCCATCTGATCGCCTTCCATCGCCGCAATTCAAATCATGCTCGCTCGTGAATAGGCCGGGCTAGCGGCGCGGAATGCTCGTCGTTGCGAGCAGGAGGAAGCCCGCAAGACTGCCGAGCGCGATCGCGGCCAGCACCGCGAGCGTGCCATCGGCCCCGACGGAGTCGAGCAGCAAGGCGCCGATCGGCGGTGCGGCGGCCTGCGCCAGCAGGCTCGGCACGGCGAGCTTGCCGATCAGCACCGCGTAGCCATGCGGGCCGAACAGCGCCAGCGGCACCGTGCCCCGCGCGATCGACCAGATGCCGTTGCCGGCGCCGTAGAGGACCAGCGACAGCGCCGGGATCGGGAAGCCCATCCAGAGAAGCGTCATACCGAGCGCGACCAGGATCACGGAGGCCGCGAGGGTCCACATCGCGTGGCAGCGGCCGCCGGTCAGCATCTCGATGACGCGGCCGCCAACCTGCGCCGGCCCGACCAGCGCGCCGAGCGCCACGGCGCCGGCGAGAGTGAGACCGCCTGCCTGCAGGATCGTGATCGCGTGCACGGACCATACGGCCATGATCGCGCCGCCCGCCGTCATCATCAGCGACAGGATGGCGAAGGCGAGCCGGCGGCGCCCGGGCGGTGTCTCGCCCGACTCCGGGGCGGCGGCATGCTTCATGCCGCTCTCGCGCCTTTCCTCGCGCGGCAGGATGACGAGGAGAAGCGGCAGCACGACGATCAGGAAGACGGCGGCATAGACGAGGCAAGCGCCGCGCCAGCCGAAGGTCTCGGCGAGGAAGGCGGAGATCGGCCAGCACACGGTGCTGGCGAAGCCGCCCCAGAGCGTGAGCGCGGTGATCGCCGGACGGGCCTCGCTGCCGAAGATGCGGCCAAGGCAGGAGAAGGCTGCATCGTAGAGCCCCGCTGCCATGCCGATGCCGAGCACGACCCAGGCGAGAAAGAAGACGACGAGGCCATTGGTCGCCGCGAGGATCGCGAGGCCGAGCGCGAGCAGCACGACGCTCGTCGCCAGCACGGGCCGGCCGCCATGTCGTTCGATCGCATGCCCGACACGAACGGCAACGAGGCCGGCGACGAGAAGGCCGACCGAGAGTCCGCCGACCACCCAGGCAAGCGGCCAGCCCATCTCGGCCTCGATCGGCCGTGCGAGGATCGCCGGGAGATAGTAGGAGGCACCCCAGGCGAGGATCTGCGCTATGCCGAGCGCCGCGATCACCCGCCGACGGCGGCCTGTCGACAGCGTCATGCGTGAGGTCTAACGCCTCACGCCGTCGCGTTCCAAATCCTATCGCGCGGCGACGGACTCGGCGGGCGCAGGACAGCCGCAGCCCGCCTCGCCCGCAGCCTTCGCCTCCACATCGGCGACGCAACAGGCAGCGGCTTCGGCCGGTGCCGCGCCGCCGCAGCATCCCGCGGAGGCTTCGGCTGCTGCGAGCGACTTGCCGATTTTCGGCGTCGCGTGACAGACGCCGGTCTCCGGCAGCTCGAGCTCGACGCGCGCCGCGGCTTCGTGATCGCCGGCGAGAGCGGCTGCGATCGAACGCACCTGCTCATGCCCGGTGGCGAGCAGGAAGGTCGGGGCGCGGCCATAACTCTTGATGCCGGCGATGTAGAAGTCCTTCTCCGGATGCGCGAGCTCCTTGGCGCCGTGCGGACGCACGGTGCCGCAGCTGTGCAGGTTCGGATCGATCAGCGGGCCGAGCGCACGCGTCGATTCCAGCCACGGATCGAGATCGAGGCGGATCTCGCGCAGCGGATCGAAGTCGGGGCGGAAGCCGGTGGCGACGATCAGGCGATCGGCGATGACGCGGACGGTGTTGTCGCGCAGCGCGCCTTCGACCTCGACGGCGCCGTCGCTGCGGCGCGCGAGCCTGGCGATGCGGAAGGGCGAGAGGACCTCGACGCGGCCGTCTTCGACCGCGCGCTTGGCGCGCAGGCCGAGGGCACCGCGTTCCGGCAGCGCGTCGGCCGCGCCGCCGCCGAAGGCGCTGTCGACCTGCTCGCGCCGCGTCGCCCAGAGGATGCGCGTCGCCGGCGCCGTCTCCTGTAGCTCGGTCAGCTCGAGCAGCGCGTTCAGCGCCGAGTGGCCGCTGCCGATGACCATCACCGCCTTGTCGCGATAGGTATCGCGCGCCTCACCCAGAACATCGGGAATGCCATAGGCGATCTTGTTGCCGACCTCGCTCTCGCCCGGCACCGGCAGGCCGCCGGAGCCGATCGGGTTGGGAGAATTCCAGGTGCCGGACGCATCGATGACGGCGCTGGCCTCGATCCAGTCGCGTGTGCCGTCGCGTCCGACGGTCTCGATGACGAAAGGCTGCGCCTCGCGTCCGGCGGTCTTCACCTTGTCGAAGCCCTTGCGGCCGATCGAGACGACCATGGTGTTGAAGCGCAGATGCGGGCTGATCGCGGGATGCGCGGCGAGCGGCTCGAGATACCGGGAGACCAGGTCGCCGCCGGTCGGCACCTCGTCGGCGGGCGGCGCTTCCCAGCCGGTCGCTTCCAGCAGCGCGCGTGCGACGCGATCGGTGGTGAAGCCCCAGGGCGAGAACATCTGCACATGCGCCCACTGGCGCACGGCGTGACCGACCTTCGGGCCGGCTTCGAGAACGAGCGGTGTCAGGCCGCGTTGAAGGAGATGCGCCGCGGCGGCAAGACCGACGGGGCCGGCGCCGATGACGGCGATGGGAAGGCTCATGGGACGACCTTTCGGGTTCAGGCGGCGCAGGCGCGCGGCGGGGAGGCCGCGGGCGGGGTCGCCAGCGGCTGAAGGAAAGCGACGAGATCGGCGAAGGCGGTAGGTTCGAGCCGGTAGTACATCCAGCGGCCCTGCTTCTCGCCACTGACCAGCCCGGCCTGGGTCAGGATCTTCATGTGATGGCTGATCGCGGGCTGCGAGAGACCGAGCAGGCTCTCGATGTCGCAGGCGCAGACGCGATCGGGCAGCACGCAGCAGCCGGCGTCCGGATTGCGCAGGAACTCGACGATCCGCAGCCGGGCCGGGTCGGCGAGGGCCTTGATCTGTGGGCTCAGGTCCATGCGTTTCAATATATCGATGGATTTGAATATGTCAATGTAAGAAGATGTTCCAATAAAGTGGAGGAGCGATCATGGGCAGTTTTGATGGGGAGATGCCGCCCGCGCCGGTCGGCGGCAGCTTCGCCTGGACGGTGCCGGAGGTGATGCGGCGCGAGGATTGGATCTGCCGGCTCGATGCCGATGCAATCACGGAGATCGAGGCCGCGCTCGACGCGACGCGCAAGCGCGGCCTGCAGATCCAGGAGATCGGCCGCGACGACTTCGCCCTCGATCGCCTGACGACGCGGCTCGGCGCGTTGCGCGCGCAGATCCGCTCGGGCCTCGGTTTCGGCTACATCAAGGGGCTGCCGGTCGAGCGCTACGACCGCGAGACCCTGATGCGCATCTATTGGGGGCTCTGTCGTCATATCGGCGATCCGGTGACGCAGAACCGCAACGGGCATCTCGTCGGCCATGTCATCGATGTCGGCGACGCGGTCGCAGATGCCAACAAGCGCATCACCCAGACCAATGCCGAACTCTGCTTCCACGCGGATTCGTGCGACGTCGTCTCGCTTCTCTGCATCAACCGGGCCGAGCGCGGCGGCGAGAGCATGATCGTCGGCGCCGTCTCGGTGCATGACGCGATGATGAAGAGGCGCCCCGACCTGCTGCCCGAGCTCTACAAGCCGATCTACATGGACCGCCGCGGCGAGGTGCCGCCGGGCAAGCTTCCCTGGTTCGGCATGCCGCTCTTCACCTGGCATCGCGGCGGATTGAACGGCTACGCGCCGGTGCGCCAGTACATCGAGTCGCTCTCGCGCTTCCCCGACGCGCCGCGCATGTCCAACGCGCAGGCCGAGGCGCTCGATCTCTTCTATGCGATCTGCGAGGAGGACGCCTTCTGTCTCCGCCTGCACTTCGAGCCGGGCGACATCCAGTTCCTGCAGAACCATGTGATCTTCCACTCTCGCACCGGCTATGTCGACGGGCCGGACCCGGTGCGGAAGCGTCACCTGATGCGGATCTGGATGTCGCTGCCCGACGGCCGCGAGCTGCCGGCCTCCTATGCCGAGAAGTGGATCAACATCGCGCTCGGCACCAGGCGCGGCGGCGTGCCGACCGACAAGCCGCCGGTGATCCCGCTCGATCCCTTCACCAAGGCCTATGCCTAGCGATTGACACCGGGGCTAAGGTTCGATATTTCCAGAACTATGAAATCAACGGCGATCGTCGCGACCCTCTCTGCGCTCGCGCAGGAAACGCGGCTCGCGATCTTCCGATTGCTGGTCGATGCGGGGCCCGATGGAATGCCCGCCGGCGCGATCGCCGAGCGCCTGGACCTGCCGGCGCCGACGCTCTCCTTCCATCTGGCCCAGCTCGATCGCGCCGGCATCGTCGCCTCGCGCCGGGCCGGGCGCTCGATCATCTACGCCGCGCATTTCCCGGCGATGCAGGCGCTGATCGGCGCGCTGACCGAAAGCTGCTGCGCCGGCAATCCGGAGGCCTGCGGCTTTCCGGCTCCAAGAGGAAAGCGTCGCCTGGCGAGGACCAAGTCATGAACCGGCCCTACAACGTGCTCTTCCTCTGCACCGGCAATTCGGCGCGCTCGATCCTGGCGGAAGCGCTGCTCAATCGCCTCGGCGGCGGCCGCTTCGACGCCTACAGCGCCGGCAGCCAGCCCAAGGGCGCGGTGCATCCGCTGGCGCTCGAGCTGCTACAGGCACAGGGCTTTCCGACCGCGGACCTTCGCAGCAAGAGCTGGGACGAGTTCGAGGCAGCGGACGCGCCGAAAATGGACTTCGTCTTCACCGTCTGCGACTCCGCCGCGGCCGAGAGCTGCCCCGTGTGGCCGGGTCAGCCGATGACCGCGCATTGGGGCCTGCCGGATCCCGCCGCGGTCGAGGGTGCCCTCGATGCTCGGCGCAAGGCGTTCAAGGAAACCTTCGTCGCGCTTCAGGCGCGGCTGCGCCTCTTCACGAACCTCGGCATCGACAAGCTCGACCGCCTCGCGCTCAAGCGCGAGATCCAGCAGATCGGCCGCATGGTCGGCGAGAGTGTCTGAGGCGAGCCTGCCGCGGCGGCTCGCCGCGGAGTTCGTCGGCAGCGCCTTCCTGCTCGCCACCGTCGTCGGCTCGGGGATCATGGGTGCGAGCCTGTCGGGCGGGAACGTCGCGCTCGCGCTCCTCGGCAACACGCTGGCAACCGGCGCGATCCTCTTCGTGCTGATATCCCAGCTCGCGCCGATCTCAGGTGCTCACTTCAATCCGGCGGTGACGCTGGTCGTCATGCTTCGTCGCGAGCTTTCGGCACGCGAGGGCCTTCTCTACGCGGTGGCGCAGCTCGCCGGCGCGACTCTCGGCGTCGTCGTCGCGCATCTGATGTTCGACCAGATGCTGCTCCAGGTCGGAACCAAGGTCCGCACCGGCAGCGCGCAGTGGATTGCCGAGTTCGTCGCCACCTTCGGCTTGCTCCTGACGATCCTGCTGACGGCGCGCGAGCGCGTCGCCGCCTCGGTCGCGCTCTACATCACGGCGGCCTACTGGTTCACGGCGTCCACGTCCTTCGCCAATCCGACGGTGACGATCGCGCGCAGCCTCTCTGATACCTTCGCCGGCATCCGGCCGGCGGATGTGGCGCCCTTCATCGTCGCGCAGGTTGTGGGCGCGCTCGCGGCCCTGGCGTTCTGCCGCTGGATGCGGCCTAACCCTCGCGCTTGATCGCGCTTTCGTGCCATCGGCGCAGCAGCAGGTGGTTCAGGGCCGTGAAGGCGAGGAAGATCACGATGCCGGCGCCGGAGATCAGGAAGAGGGACGCATACATGCGCGGGATCTCGAGGCGATAGCTGGCTTCCAGGATGCGGAAGGCGAGGCCCGATCCCGAGCCGGCGCCGCCGGCGACGAACTCGGCGACGATGGCGCCGATCAGGGCCAGGCCGCCGGAGATGCGCAGGCCCCCGAGGAAGAACGGCAGCGCGCCCGGCACGCGGATGAACCAGAGCACCTGCCAGCGCTTCGCGCCGTAGAGCCGCATCAGGTCGAGCAGATTGTGGTCGGCCGAGTTGAGCCCGATCGTGGTGTTGGAGAGGATCGGGAAAAAGGCGACGATCCAGGCGCAGATCAGGAGCGCCATGGTCAGGTTGTCGACATAGACGATGATCAAGGGCGCGATGGCGACGATCGGCGTCACCTGCAGGATCACCGCATAGGGAAAGAGCGAAAGCTCTATCCAGCGCGCGGAAGCGAAGAGCACGGCGAGCGAGAAGCCGCCGAGCACGGCGACGATCAGCGCGAGCGCGGTCACCTGCAGCGTGTTCACCAGCGACGGCCACAGCATGTGCCAGTCGCGGATCATCGCCTCGCCGATCGCGAGCGGGCCGGGCAGGATGTACCAGGGGATCTCCTTGACCCGGACCATCGTCTCCCAGGCGACGAGCACGACGATGCCGATGGCGAGCGGCGCGCCGACCTTGAGCCAGAGCGACTCGCGCCGCGACTTCGGCTGAGCCGTAGTGTCGGTCATGCGGCAATCGCCTGGTGCAGGCTGCGCGAGACGTCGCGGCAGAGATCGCCATAGGCATCGGAGACGCGGAAGCGGTCATCGCGCGGATAGGGGGCGTCGATGGCGATGTCCTCGACGATGCGCCCGGGCCTCGCCGACATCACCAGGATGCGGTTCGAGAGGTAGACCGACTCGAAGACCGAGTGGGTGACGAAGACCACGGTCCATTTGTGCTGCTGCCACAGCGCCAACAGGTCGTTGTTAAGCTTGAAGCGCGTGATCTCGTCGAGCGCGGCGAAGGGCTCGTCCATCAGCAGCACCTTCGGCCGCGTGACGAGCGCGCGCGCGATCGAGACGCGCATCTTCATGCCGCCGGAAAGCTCGCGCGGAAACGACTTGGCGAAGCCCTCGAGGCCGACCATGCGGATCGCCTCGTCGACGCGCGTATCGGCCTCTGCCTTGGAGGCGCCGGATACGCGAAGCGGCAGGCGGATGTTCTCGGCGACGCTGGCCCAGGGCATCAGCGTCGGCTCCTGGAAGACGAATCCCAACTCGGGATGGCCGCCGGCGCGGGTCGCTTCCGGCAGGCCCGGCCAGTCGATGCGCCCGGTGCTCGGCTCGATCAGGCCCGCGATCATGCGAAGGATCGTCGACTTGCCGCAGCCCGAAGGCCCGAGCAGCGAGACGAAGCTGCCTGCCTCGATCGCGAGATCGACGCGGTCGACCGCGAGCGTGCCGTTGGGAAAGCGCTTGGCGACGCCGGAGAGCGTGACGAGCGGCGGCATGGCCAGACGCCCTCTTCTCCGCTTGGGGCGGAGGAGAGGGCGAGAGACCTACAGGCCGACCTTCTTGTTCACGAACTTCGTCGTGTAAGCCTTGGTGTAGTCGGTGCCCGGCGCGTAGACGCCGAGCGCCTGGGCGTCGTCGAAGGCCGCCTTCCAGCGCTGGTCGGTCATGGCGCCGATGCCGAGCGTCTTGGCGTCGCCGGAATCGACGATGCCGTATTTCTTCATCGCCTCGATCGAGAAGGCGATCTGGTCATCGGTCATGTCCGGGTTGTCCTTCTTGATGAGGGCATTGCCGGGCGCGGGGTTGCCGTAGAGATAGTCCTTCCAGCCGAGGATGGAGGCGTCGACGAAGCGCTGCACGAGGTCGGGCTTCTCGTCGATCAGCTTCTGGCTGACCTCGATCGTCGTCGAATAGGTGCGATAGCCGTTGTCGGCGAGCAGGTGCACGACCGGGGTCACGCCAGCCTTGATCGCGGCATAGGGCTCGGAGGTCGCATAGCCCTGCTGGCTGATCTGCTTGTCGGCGAGGAAGGGCGCGATGTTGAAGGTGTAGGGCACCACCATCTCGTCGGTGAAGCCGAACATCTTCTTGAGATAGGGATAGAAGCTGACGACGCCGGCCTTCGAGATCAGGACCTTCTTGCCCTTGAGCGCGGCCAGGCTGTCGTTGCCGACGCCCGGATGCGACATCAGGATCTGCGGATCCTTCTGGAAGATCGCGGCGACGGCGCGGAAGGGGATGTTCTTCTCGGCGAAGGCGAAGACGCTGTCCGAGTTGCCGCCCATGTTGAAGTCGATGCGGCCGGCGAGCATCAGCAGGTTGTTGTCGACCTGCGGCCCGCCCTGGCGGATCGTCACGTCGAGGCCGTACTTGGCGTAGATCCCGGTAGCGACGGCCTGATAGTAGCCGCCATGCTCGGCCTGTGCCTTCCAGTTGGTCGCCTTGGTGACCTTGTCCTGGGCGAAAGCGTTGGGGACGAGAGCGGGCGAAGCAGCGAGAGCGGCGAGCACCGCGGCGACGAGGAACGAGCGGGTCATAGTGCCTCCATGGGGGATCATGGTCGGGGGATGACCGCGCGGCTTAGAGGGTTTTCACCGTCGCGGGCATGAGAGTTATCGCGCGCCGATCCGGGTCGAGCAAGCCTCAGCTGTCGTAGGCGACGAGCGCCGAGAACGGAACGTCGAGGCGCTTGCGGCCGCCAAGGAAGGTGAGCTCGATGATGCAGGCGGCGGCCGGGACGATGCCGCCCATGTCGCGCACCAGCCCGATCGCCGCGGCGAGCGTGCCTCCGGTCGCGAGCAGGTCGTCGAGCACGACGACTCGTTGGCCGGGCGCCACCGCGTCCGACTGCACCTCCATCGTGTCCGAGCCGTATTCGAGCTTGTAGGTGAAGGCCTTGGTCTTGCCCGGAAGCTTGCCCTTCTTGCGCACCATGATGAAGCCGCAACCGAGCTTGAGCGCCAGCGGCGCGGCGACCAGGAAGCCCCGCGATTCGATGCCAGCCAGAATGTCCGGCTTGTGCGGCGCGATCTGCTCGGCGAGGCGGTCGACCGTCGCCTGCCAGGCCGGCGGATGCTTCAGCAGGGTCGAGATGTCGTAGAAGAGGATGCCCGGCTTGGGAAAGTCCGGGATGCCGCGGATATGCGTCTTCAGATCCATCGAGGGGTCCGGTTCAGGGTGGTGGTGCGGCGGAAAGGCCGCGCACCCTAGCAAGGCCATGCTGCGACGCGCCAGCCCTTCGCGGTTGCAGCGAATCGTAAATGCGGTATCTCCGTCCGCATACGCCCCAAGAGCCAGAAATGCTGTTGTGCAACCTATTGGTATCTCACGATCTTTGCGCTTAATCTCGCTCGTCACATGATAAAGTGTCCATAACTCCATAAGAATATTGATGTTCCGGGCGTTACTCACAGGGGCCCACGACTCGCTTGACCGCATGCCCCGGCGGGGTATGAAAGACGAGGGAGCGAGACCCATTCCGGAACCGAAGCCCACCTGGGGAGGGGCAAGGCCGCGAATGACGGACTTGGCAGAAAGATCGGAAGACGGCCTGGGCCGGATCGGCCGCCTGGCCCTGCGGGCGGTGCTCGTCCTGATTCTGGCGAGTCCCATCGTGGTCGGCTTCCTGCTCGCGCCCAAGGCGGACGACATGCCGCCCCCGCCGGAGCTCACCGCACCGGCCTCGGTCACCACGCTGCCGGAAGCCGTGCGCCGCGTGCTGCCGACGGCGGTGCAGGACACCACGGCGTCAAGGACGATGTCCGGCGGCTGAAGCCGGCCCCGCGGCGCGTCGCGAGGGTCTCCGCGCCTCGAGATCCGCGACTCGCTGAACGGCGGCCGCCGTCTATGACCGGGTGGGGCTTCCCGCTATAAGGCGACCCTCAGGGAGGCGGCCGGAAGCGGATGAGCGTCGTGGAGACGGAAGCAAGAGCCCGAGCGATGACCGCGGCCGATCCGCTGGATATCGGCGGCCACCACCTGTCGGTCACGACAGCCTTCAGGACCGGCGATGTCGCGGCCTGGGTGCGCGCTTATGAGCAGGCCGCAAGCACCATCGGCCAGCGCGCCGGAGAGCTGACGCCCGAGCGCCTGCGGCAGTTCGGGCTCCTGGCCGAGCAGTTCGTGCGCATGGCCGAGCTCCGCATGGCCGAGCTTGGCCAGATGGCATTCGATCCGGGGCTGATCGCGGGATTCGCCGATCAGGCGCGGCATGCGGCGAATATCGGCGGCATCGTCGGCGATGGCACGCTCGTCGAGAGCGGACGCCGCCTCGCGGATCGCTTCTGGCAGGTGTCGTCGCCGGCAGGTGGACAGGTTCGGACCTATTGGCGTCCGGACTCGCCGCCCCAGCTGCAGGTGGAGCCGACCAACCACTGCAATCTGAAATGCACCATGTGTCCGCGGACCACCGCGATGACGCGGCCGCTCGGGCACATGGAAGAGGATGTCTGGCGGCGGATCCTGAGCAGCTGGAGCGCGCGAGAGATTATCTACACCTTCGCCGACATCGCGCCGGGCAGCGGCTTCCGCCATGTCTTCCGCGGCGGCGTGCGCCTGTTCTTCCTCGGCGAGTTCCTGATGCATCCGAACTTCGAGGCCTTCATCCGCATCAGCGAGGAGCTCGGCGCGAATGTCGGCGTCCAGACCAACGGAACGCTGCTGGCTAAGCGAAGCCTGAGACGGCGATTGCTCGAAGCGGCGCCGCGCGGGCTCACGATCTCGCTCGACGGCATGGATGCCGCGACCTATCAGGCCGTCCGCGCCGGCGGCAAATGGTCGGCGGTCAAGGAAGCGATCGAGACCTTCATCGCCGAGCGCGATGCCGCCGGGCTTGCCGAGCGCATGCCGGTCCAGCTTGTCACCATCCTGCCGGATGAGACGGCAGCTTCGCGCGAGAGGGCCCGCGCCTTTCTCGGCACCATCGCGGAGGGCCGGCTGAAGGTGGGCTTCCTGCAGCTCGGCAGCAGCAACCCCGTTTCGTTCTACAATGCCTCGGGCGAGATCGCGGAAGCCGCCTTCGTTCCGGATCACAAGGTGACGGCGGACCGGCCCTCCTGCTTCGAGCCGCTGGAGAAGCTGCAGGTCCTCTGGGACGGCCGCATCAGCGCCTGCTGCAACGACATCGACGGGACCATCGCGCTCGGGCACGCGACCGAGGGTGTCGATGCGATCTGGCAGAGCGAGCCGATGCACCGCCTGCAGCGCGCGCATCTCGAGCATCGCCTCGCGGACTATGCCTTGTGCCAGAGCTGTCTCGGCGTCGACGCCGAGGCGCGGCCGCGCGCGCTCGCGCCTGCCTAAGCGACGCGATAGACCGTCGCGAAGAAGCAGCGCCACTCGCCGTTCACGCGCCGGAACACATCGACATAGCGCGTGTTGAACGCGACCCACTTGCCGTCGATCAGGCGCTCGTAGCGGTTGCGTGCGGTGACCACGGCGGTATCGCCCTCGATCCGCGTCGCCACCTGGTCGTGCACGAGATTGCGGAAGGGCGGCTGCGCGAGGCAGGTCTTGTCGAACTCGGGGCGCTGCACCGTGCGACCGTCGCTGCCATCCATGAACATGAAGCTGGCGTCGAGCGCCTTGCCCCAGAGCGTGTCGAGATCCTTGCCGTAGTAGCTGCGCACGAACAGATCGTCGAGCTTGCGCAGCGTCGGATCGAGCGCCGGATTGTCGAGATCGCGGTTGTCCATCTCTACGCTCATGTCAGGTAGCCTCGTCGTCCTTGCGGGAACAGAGCCGGGAGAGCAGGACATCGAGCGCCTTGCCCTCGGGGTCGGGTGTGGGATTGGTCATGTTCGTTCCATCTTGGCGGGCCTGTGATCATAGTCGGTCACCGTCTCTCCGTTCGACCGCGCACTCGCCTCAATGCTGGGTGGGGGTGGTCAATTTTTGATCGTACTGTCACACTAGGAAAGAGTTCCAGGCATGGGCTCAGAGGATACGGCGAGGCTAGGTGCCGTCAGTCTCGGTCATCATCCCGGCATACAATCGGCGGCGCTATATCCGCCGCGCGGTTGAGAGCGTCCTTTGCAGTTCCGGTGGGAACATCGAGGTAATCGTCGTCGATGATGGGTCGACCGATGGTACTCCGGAGGTAGTGGGCGCCATCTCGGATCGACGCGTCCGGCTGTTGCGTATGGAGAGCAATGGCGGGACCTCGGCCGCGCGAAATCGTGGGATCGAAGAGGCCAGGGGAGATCTGATCGGCTTTCTCGACAGCGACGATCTGGCCACGGCAGGCCGGTTCGAAGCGCAGGCGCATCGTTTCTCTTCGCAACCTGAGTTGGCCCTGCTCGGTGGCTCGGTCGAGCGTATGGACGCCGAGGGGAGAGCGATCGAGCGCCAGATCCGACCATTCGGCGACACCGAGGCGCGCTGGTTCCTGCTGTTCGACAATCCGTTTACGGCGTCCACTGTGATGGTCCGCAGGACAGATCTCCTCCGTCACAATCTGCGCTTCGACGTCGCAATAAAGTTCGTCGAGGACTACGACCTTTGGTCGCGTTTGCTCCGTCACGGCGGCAAGGCCGAGATCGCCAGCGACGTTTGGGTTCGATACCGCGTACACGATGGCCAGCTGACGGTGCGTGAGGCTGAAGTCAGCGCTGCCGCCGGCCGAGTGTCTACCCGAAACCTGGGCGCCATCGGTATTCACTACGCCGACGAGCCGACCGCCGTCGCGATCCGTCAACTGTTCCATCAGTTCGCCGTCGTGCGCCTCGCCTATCCGGGCAACCCCTCGATCGAGGTCGCGCAGTGGCGGTGCCTCGGGGCCTTCATCAGGATATTCGAGCAGTTCCGGCGACAGGCAGGCTTGGACGAAGGCATGCTCACGCAGATCGAGCGCGACCTCAAGGATCGGCTCTATGCGATCATGCTGGAGCAGATGGAGCAGCCGGCGGCCTAGTCAGGACAGGCCCTCCGTACCGCGGCTAGCCCTCCAGGCTCAGCCGGTCCGGCGATAGATCGGCGGCATCGATGCCGCGGTCGGCCATGTCGGCGGGGAAGGGGCGGCCGCGCGCCAGGTCGCCGGCGATGCGCGCCATGCCGGGGCAGGTCTGGATGCCGTAGCCGCCTTGTCCGGCGAGCCAGAAGAAGCCCGGCGTCTTCTTCGAGAAGCCGCAGACCATCGTCTTGTCGGCGACGAAGGAGCGGAGCCCCGCCCATTTGGAATGGAAGCGGCCGACGCCGAAGGCGAGCACCTGCTCGATGCGGTCGACGGCGATGGCGAGGTCCAGCTCTTCCGGCTGCGCATCGCAGGGTTCCGACGGCGTCTCGTCCGCCGGGCTGCCGAGGAGCCGGCCGGACTCGGGCTTGATGTACCAGGTCTCGTCGACATCGATCACCGCCGGCACCTTCTCGACAGGCGTCCCCTTGGGCACGTCGAAGGTGAAGGCGGTGCGGCGCTTCGGCACCAGGCCGACGGTCTTGGTGCCGGCCATGCGCGCGATCACATCGGCCCAGGCGCCGGCGGCGTTGATCACCACAGGCGCACGGAAGGTCCCGGCGCGGGTCTCGACCGTCCAGTCGCCGTCCCGCGAAAGGCCGAGCACTTCGGCGTCGGTGATCACCTTGCCGCCGCGTGCGCGCAGCCCTTTCAGGAAGCCATGATGAATCGCGTGCACGTCCATGTCGCGCGCATCCGGCTCCCACACCGCGGCCTTGGCATAGCCGGGCTTGAGGAACGGGACCTTCATCGCGAGCTCGTTGGCGCCGATCATCGACACCGAGCCGACCGTGCGCTGGCCCTCCTCGAGCGCGAGCGCGAGCGAGGCCTCCTGGTCGTCGCGGCCGATCAGCAGCGTACCCCGAGGCGTCAGCAGCGGATGCTCGGTGAAGCCCTGCGGCGGGCTCTCGAAGAAGGCGCGGCTGCCGCTGGTGATCGCGCGGATCACGCGGTTGCCGTAGACCTCGGTGTACAAGGCGGCCGAACGGCCGGTGGTGTGATAGCCCGGCTGGCTTTCGCGCTCGAGCACGATCACCCTGGAGTCGCTGGCGAGCTCGTAGGCGGATGAAGCGCCGGCGATGCCGGCGCCGATGACGATGAAATCGGCGGTTTCCATGGCCGCGCGTGATAGCATCTTTCTCTGGCGCAAGGGAGAGGCCGATGGCGACCGGGCAATGCTTCTGCGGCGCGGTGCGCTTCGAGACGACGGGCATGCCGAAATGGGTCGCGCATTGCCATTGCACCATGTGCCGGCGCGCGCATGCCGCGGGCTACGTCACCTGGGTGGGGTATCCCACGGGCGCGATGCGCCTGACCCAGGGCGCGGAGAACATCACGATCTACAAGTCATCGCCGCCGGCCAGCCGCGAGTTCTGCAGGATCTGCGGCAGCCAGCTGTTGTTCCGCCACGAGAGCTATGCGGATGAGGTGCATATCCCCCGGGCGCTATTCGAGGGCGACGTGGGTATGGAACCCAGGGCGCATATCTATTTTTCGGACAAGGCCGAGTGGATACGGGTCCACGACGATCTCAAGAGGAAGGGTGGCGCCAGCGGGCTGGAGCCGCTCCAGGATTAGCGCATCGTCAGGCTCTTGAGCACCGCATCGACGCGCAGCTTGAGGGCACCGAGCGAGACCGGCTTCACCAGATATCCCGAGACATTGTGTTCCTTGGCGAAGGTCACCGTGTCGCGACTGGAGTCGGAAGTCAGGAAGACCACCGGTATGCGCGCGACCGCGCGTTCCTCGAGGATGCGCAGGTTCGACATGAACTGGCGGCCGTCGACCGGCTCCATATGCACGTCGCAGAGGATCAGAGTCGGCTTCCACTGGATGGCCTGGTCGAGACCGGTCTTGCCGTCGCCGGCCTCGAGCACGGTGCGGATGCCGATCTGGATCAGCATGTTCTTGATGAGCTTGCGCACGCTCGTCATATCCTCGATGACGAGGACGACGACCCCTTCGTAAGTGTTGGATTCACTCATGCCATCCCCCGGGCGGCTCTTCCTCGGCGGCGATCATGAACGAAAGCGCGGCGTTCTGCTCCTATTTCCGCAGCGCGGCGCTCACCTTGGTGCGGATCCCTTCAGCACCGCGTCGAGCCTCGATTTGAGGTCGGTCAGCGACACCGGCTTCACCAGATAGCCGTTGACATTGTGCTCCTTGGCGAAGAGCACGGTGTCGCGGTTGGCGTCGGCGGTGAGGAAGATGACCGGCGTCAGGGCGATCGAGCGCACCTTGAGGCCGCGTAGCGTCCGGAGGAACTCGCGGCCGCTCACCGGCTCCATGTGCACGTCACAAAGGATCACGGTCGGCCGCGTCCGCACGGTCTCGTCGAGCCCGGCTTTGCCCTCGCCCGCCTCGACCACCGAGACGATGCCGATCTGCAGCAACAGGCGTTTGATCAGGAGCCGCGTGTGCGACTCGTCCTCGATGATCAGGACGGTGACGCCGTTATAGGGGGAAGCCTGGGCCATGGGCCGACCTCACGCGGGCTGGGGAAGGGAGGCGACGGCGCCGGCGACCTCGTCGAGGCTCTTGCGGAGCCCTCCCGAGAAGAGGCGCGCGGTGTCGAGATCGCCGTCGTCGAGACAATCCTGCATGTCGGCGGCAAGCTGGCCGAGCCTGACGGCGCCGACCGAGCGCGCCGCGCCCTTGAGCGCATGCGCATGGCGCCGGGCTTGCGCCGCGTCATCCGCGTCCAGTGCCGCCTGCATCGCCGCCGCGTTGCGTTCGGACTCGACGACGAAGCTGCCGAGGAAGGCGAGCGAATCCTCGTTGACGCCGCCGAAGGCCTCGCCGATCGGTGTGAGATCGAGAACCTGCGGATCGATGCCCGGTATCGCCGGTGATCCCGGTGTCGCCGGTGGCCGCTCCTCCTGCCGACGCCGGAAGTCCGCCGCCTCAGGCAGGAAGCGCGCCAGCGTTTCCGCCAGACGCGCCGAGTCGATCGGCTTGGTCAGATACGCATCCATGCCGGCGTCCAGGCATTGCTGCTCGGTGCCGGCGAGGGCATCGGCGGTGAGTGCGACGATCGGCAGGCGGCCGCCGCCATCGGCCTCGCGTCGGCGGATCGCGCGCGTGAGCTCGAAGCCGTCCATCTCCGGCATGTGGAAGTCGGTGAGAAGAAGACCGTAATTGCCGCCGGCCTCGATGCGCGTCAGGGCCTCGCGTCCGTCCTCGGCGAGCTCATGGGCATATCCCCGCTGGCTCAGCAGGCGCGAGATCACGATGCGGTTGGTCTCGTTGTCCTCGGCGACCAGGATCAGGACGCCGGCGGCGCGCGCCTCCTCGATCGGCGGCGGGGCGAAGCCGGTCGCGTCGGCGCTGCCGGGCAGGCTGGCGTCTTCCAGGTCGGCACGGCCGAGCGATGCCGCGATCACGCGCCAGAGTCGGCGGCGGCGGATCGGCACCGTCATCGCCGCGAGCAGGCCGAGGCGATCCGCCTCGCTGAGCGTCGAGGCCAGCCCACGCGGCGCGACCAGCGCGATCTTGATCCCGGACTCCGCGAGCATGCGAACCCGGAACAGCGCCGTCTCCCGGTCTGCTTCGGCGGCGATGAGCGCGAGATCGGCGGCGCCGGGCTCGACCTCGGCGTCGAGCGCCTCGAAGCGGGCGGCGATGCCGGCCCAGCGCAGCTGGCGTTCGAGCGCCCGGCGCTGGGTGTCGGCGAAGCCGAGCGCGACCACCCGCGCATCGTCGATCTTGGGATCCGGCCGCTCGGCCTCGGGCATGACGGCGGGGAAGGGCAGCGCGGCCCAGAAGGTCGAGCCGGCGCCGAGCGTGGACTCGACGCCGACGGAACCTCCCATCAGCTCGACGAGCCGCCGGCAGATCGAGAGCCCGAGTCCGGTGCCGCCATAGCGCCGCGCGGTCGAGGTGTCGGCCTGCTGGAAGGCCTGGAACATTCGGCCTTTCTGTTCCTCGCTGAGCCCGATGCCGGTGTCGATCACCTCGAAGCGCAGCTTCTCCGCGCCCTCGATCGAGGGCAGGCGCTCGACCCGGAGCACGACGCTGCCCTTGTCGGTGAACTTGACCGCGTTGCTCAACAGGTTGAGCAGGACCTGGCGGAGACGGGTCGGATCGCCGATCAGACGGTCGGGAATGGAAGGATCGGCGTCGACGGCCAGCGTCAGGTCCTTGTCGGCGGCGCGGCCGGCGATCAGCTCGCCGGCGCCCTCGACGATCTCGAGCAGCGAGAACTCGACGGACTCGATGTCGAGCTTGCCGGCCTCGATCTTCGAGAAGTCGAGGATGTCGTTGATGATGGTCAGCAGCGCCTGCGAGGAGCTGCGGATCACCTGGCTCATCGAGCGCTGGTCGGATGAGAGCTTCGTCTGCTCCAGCATCTCGGCCATGCTCATGACGCCGTTCATCGGCGTGCGGATCTCGTGGCTCATCATCGCGAGGAAGGAGGATTTGGCCTGCGTCGCGGCCTCGGCGTCCTCCTTGGCCTGACGGAGCTCGTCGTCGCGCCGCTTGCGGCGGGTGATGTCGCGGATGAAGTTGCAGGCGAACTCGTAAGTTCCGGTCTTGATGTGCTTGATGCTGCTCTCGATCGGCATCAGCGAGCCGTCGGCCCGGATCATGCTGCGCTCGAGCGGCGCCTCGCGCTTGCCGTCCTTGATCGCCTGCCACAGCCGCTCGGCGTCGGCGCGCGTCACGCCCGGGATCTGGATCACCTCGCTCGCGTGGCGGTCATGCAACGCGCCCGGCTCGTATCCCGCCATGGTGGCCGCCATGCGGTTGGCCTCGATGATCGTGCCCTTGGGATCGATCCAGATGATGCCCTCGGCGGCGTTCTCGAGCGTGAAGTGGGCGACGCTGAGCTTGTCGTTCGCCTCCTGCACCTGGCGGAAGGTGCGTCCGACGACGACGTAGGTCAGCAGGAAGAGCAGCATCAGGACGCCGAGATAGGCGCCGCCGGGCAGCGCGTAGGTGCGCACCACCTCGGCGTGGAGATGGTCGAGCGGCATGATCTCGATCAGCCGCCAGGGCGCGCCGTCGAAGGAGCGATAGGTGACGGCGACGCCGTCGCCGACCTCCTGGCCGAAGCGCCGCACCGAGAGCGAGCCGAGCACCGAACCGTGCAGGCTCTCGGGCAGGCGCTGCTGCAGGCCGCCCATCTCGCTGAGGCTCGTGAGGTTGGACTCGGCGAGGATGCGCCGGCGGTTGTCGACCAGCAGCAGCGTCCCCTCGCTGTCGGCCGAGCGCAGGAAGTCCTGCAGCTCGGCGACCGGCACCTCCATGGCGACGACGCCGGCGAAGCGCTGCCCGTCATAGACCGGCGCGCCGCGGACGAGGACATGCCCAGGCCCGGTCTCGCTTCGATAGGCCGGCGTCCAGAAGGCCGAGCGCGACGGATTCAGCTCCGGCGTGCCGTACTGGTAGAAGTCGTTGGTGAAGAAAGTGTCGTCGAACCCCTCCGCGGTACGGAAGGGATGCACATAAGCGACCGCATGCGGCGTGATGAAATAGACCGATCCGCCCTTGTTGTTGCGCTCGTGCACGATGCGTATCGGGCGCGCGAGGTCGAAGGCGACCTCGGCATCGGCGACGATCTGCGTCGGCGTCGGACGGGGAAAGCCGGCGAGATAGGCAAGCGCATCGTCGAGCGCGAGAAGGTTGCCGCTGTCGAGCCCGCGATCCTCGGCCGGGACGCTGTCGAGGCTGTGGACGCCCTTCTCGGGATAGGAAAGCCAGCGGAAGAGGCGCGGATCGCGCGACATCGCGGCCAGCGTCGCCTGATCCTTGAGGAACGCCTCGGCATGGCTCCTGAGCAGGCCGACCAGGTCCTCGATCCGGCGAACCTTGATTTCGAGCTGCCCCTTGGCGTGCTCGACGGCTTCCTGGCGCTGCGCCAGCGCCTCGTCGAAATCCCGCCGGGCGACAAGCCCGAGCGCGACGATCGAGGCGGCCAGCACGAGCGCGAAGGCCGCGACCACGATCCGGGTCGGGCCAGCCGTGAACCACCGTATCAACCCCATGGGGTAATCCTAACGGATCACAGTGCTTGATGGTATTTACTTAAATTTGCCAGTAATTTACTAAACGGTAACCTGTTCCGTAGCAGCCAGGGCGTCGCGGTGAACCGAAGCCCTAGCGTTTGCTCAGCTTTTTGAGGTCCGGGAGGGGCCGGCGCAGCTTCGGATCGCCCTCGAAAAGCCGCTCCAGCGCATGGGCGCACTCAAGCGTGAAGCGGTCGGACTGGTGCGGGCCGGTAACCATAAGGCCGAAGGGGGTGCCGGTCGGCTCCAGGCCGCAGGGGATCGAGATCGACGGATGCCCGGTCAGGGTCATCGCATAGGTCAGCGCCAGCCAGTGGAAATAGGTGCGCAGCTGCTTGCCGTTGATCTTCTCCATGTAGAGCTGGGTCCAGGGGAAGGGCGGCACGGCGACGGTCGGCGACAGGATCAGGTCGTACTCCTGGTGGAACTCCTGCACGCGGCGGAAGATCTTGGTCTGCTCGGCATGCGCCCAGGCGACGTCGGAGGCGGTGTACTTCAGCCCCTCCTCGTAATTGGCGATGAGGTTGGGGCCGAGCATGTCGCGGCGCTTCTCGTAGTTCTCCTTGTGCCCGGCAAGGAAGCTGACGGCGCGCAGAACCTCGAAGACGCGGTCGGCCTCGCCCATGTCGGGCGTCGCCTCGACGCAGCTGCCGAAGGCCGAGCGGAACCGCTTCACGCGATCCCGGAAGGTCTTCCGGATCCGGTTGTCGACCGGGCAGAAGCCGAAATCCTCGGTGACCGCAACACGCAGGCTCGAAAGATCGACGGGGCGAAGCTCGGCGAAATGCGAGCTCGAGGGATGCGAGAAGGGGTCGGCGGAGTCATAGACCGCGATCGCCGAGAGCATCAGCGAGGCATCCGCGGTGGTGCGTCCCATCGGGCCGACCACCGAGAGCGGCGTCCATCCGAGGCCGCGGCGCTCGGAAGGCACGAGGCCGGGCGACCCGCGCACGCCGACGACGCCGCAGAAGGCGGCCGGGATACGCAAGGACCCGCCGGTGTCGGAGCCGGTGCAGAGCGGCAGCATCGAGGTCGCCAGCGCGACCGCCGAGCCGCCGGAGGAGCCGCCGCAGATCCGCTTCGGATCGAAGGGATTGCCGGTCGGTCCCCAGACCGGGTTGTTGGTGTTGGCGCCGGCGCCGAACTCGGGAACGTTGGTCTTGCCGACGACGATGGCGCCCGCCCGCCGGCAGGACTGGACCATGAGCCCGTCCTTCTTCGGGAAGTTCTTCTTGAAGATGGGCGAGCCGAAGGTGGTCGGCAGGCCCTCGGCGTCGTCGAGATCCTTCACGCCGAGCGGCAGCCCGTGCAGCGGACCCAGATAGTCGCCGCGCATCACCGCGGCCTCGGCCGCCTTCGCCTCCTGCTCGGCGCGCGGCCAGATCGTCGCCGTCACCGCGTTCAGGGTCGGGTTCACCGCGCGAATGCGCTTCTTGCAGCTCTTCAGGAGCTCGACCGGCGAGATCTCCTTCGCGCCGATCATGCGGCGCAGTTCCACCGCGGTGAGATCGCAAAGCTCGGTCATGAGGGACTCATTCGAGAGACGAGGCAGGATCGCGAGAGTGGCGCGGCTGCTTCAGCCTTGGCAAGAGGCCCTATGGCCGGCTCGGCAGCCTCGGGATCGGCGTTCGCTGCGCGACATCGAGCTTGAGGTCGCGCCGGTCGATGACTACGGAGAGCATCACGTTCATGCGCTCGACGCTATGTATCTGGATGCCGGCCATCATCTGCCGGCACTCGTCGAGCTCGACGATCCGCGTCGCCGCCGGCACGTAGTTCGACAGCGCGATGACGAAATCGGCCTCGCGCTCGTTCTCGGCCTCGACGAAATTTCGCGGGAAGTAGTACTTGGCCGCGACTTTGGGCCCGCAGATGCGGATCTTGAAGGTTCGCGCCTCGAACTCGCCGCCATAGCGTTCGCGCAGGACGCTCTCGAGGCCGCGCACGGCTTCGGCATAGGAGTTGCCCCAGTAGTCGAGCTTGTAGAGGCCATCGGCGCCTTCGACGCCGCCGATAAAGGCGTTGTAGTAGACGTACTCGTTCGGATGCAGGCGGGTCAGCACCGAGAGGTGGTATCCCGCATAGAGCGCAAGCATCGCGGCGAGCGCGCGACCGAGGCGGAGCGCAGTGGCATAGTCGATCGCCCGGTCGAGCATGAGCGCGGCGATCACCGCCAGCGGCGGCAGGATGAACAGGAAATGCCGCATGCCATTGAACACGGTGGCGCCGATGCCGACGGCATAGGCGACCGGGAACACGACGGCGAAGCCGACGCTCGCCAGCGCGATCAGACGCGCCGGATCGCGCCAGGTCGAGGCCCGCGTCAGCGCCCACAGCGACAGCGCCGAGGCCGCGACGACCAGGAGGACGGTCAGCTCCGGGAGCTTGAGCAGCGTGTATGTGGGCACATAGGTCCAGGGTACGTCCTTGGGCCAGTAATAGGTGCCGTCGAGAAGCACCTGGTAGCCATAGGCGTGATGCGAGAAGTCGTTGAGCGCGGCCAGCGGGTTCGCGATCGGCGCCTGCTGCGCGTAGGGCCAGAACAGCAGCATCGCCGGATACCCGACGATGACGACGGGCACCACGACACGAACCAGGCCGCTCATGCCGTCGGCGATCATGCGGCGCAGGCTCCGCTCCGCGAGGCCGCGCCACAACGACAGAGCGCCGATCAGAAGCCCGAGATAGCCGATCAGGAGCACGCCGCCGATGCGGACGCCGGCGGTCAGTCCGATGACGAGACCCAGGCGCGCGGCGAGCGAGAGCGGCACGGCCGGCCAGCTCTCCGGGATCCGCACGAGATAAGAGAGGCCCTAGACCATACCGACGGCGAAGGGAATGTCCTTCGGGTTGTTGAACATGTGACCGAGATAGTTTGGCGTCAGCGCCAGCAGCACCGTCGCGATCAGCGCGGCGCGCGGGCCGCCCAGCGCGCGGGCCAGCTTCCAGGTGCCGACGACGCCGAGAATGCCGATCGCGGCGTTGAAGGCGTGCCGCGTCTCGTAATAGCCGAGCGGTGAGATCTGGGTTAGCAGCGTCGCCGGCACGTCGAAGGCGCCGCCATAGATGTAGAGGTTCCACCAGCCGAGTGCGGTGGTGTCCTGCATCCAGGAGGCGTAGTACCGCACGATCAGCTCGCCATAGTAGGCGTGCAGATCTTCGTCCCAGGTGACTCCGTAATCGGGAAAGCGCCAGAGCGCAAAGAGGCCGAGCAGGGCCAGGAAAGCCCAAGACAAGCGGTCAGGGGAAACGAAATTGCGCCAGCTCGGCGCCGGCTCGAAGGCCCACCTCATCGATCCCCCACGCCGCGTTCTTCGTTGAACGCTTCTTTATTTCCTACCCTTGTCCATCATCAGGACATCCGAGTGCGGCTAAACCGTGGCTTAAGCGCTATCGTGTTGGCAAGCCTTTCGAGGACATCGGGCCGTGATCCGGACTCTCGTGCGCATACTTTGCATCGCGCTGTCGGTGGCGCTCGCCCCCTATGCGGGCGCGGCCGAGGAGCATGCGCCGTTCCTGCCGGCGCCGATCTGGGTCTACAACAACTGGTCGGCCTACGACGAGCTCTCCGACAACGTGCCGCTCAGCGAGGCGCTCGCGATGCGACAGCTCCAGGAGATCCTCCGGCTGCGCAAGGCCGGCGTGCGCATCGACTACTACATGATGGATGCCTTCTGGTACGACCCCGAAGGCGGCTATCGTACCTGGCGCCCGGAGAGCTGGCCGGAAGGGCCTGATCGCTGGATCGAAGCGTGCAAGGAGAACGGCATCGAGCCAGGGCTCTGGTTCAGCACCAACACGCTCACGCACATGAAGCCTGTCGCGTGGTGGAAGGACTCGCTCGACAAGGACGGCTATGCGATGGCGCTCTATACGGGCGGCTTCCTTGCCGACTTCATGGAGGTGCTGCAGCACTGGTACGACCGCGGCATTCGCATGTTCAAGCTGGACTTCGCGCTGTTTACCGTCCCGGCGAGCGGCGACCAGTCGGTCATGACCCGCCGCGAGATCCGCATGCGCAACGAGTGGGCGCTCTACAACGCGTTGCGCGATTTCCGCGAAGCCAATCCGGATGCCGTGCTCGTCGCCTTCAATGGAATCGTCGGCGACATCAGCTCGGTCGACCGGCCGCTGACGCCTTTCGCTAACAAGTGGCTGGAGGTCTTCGACACGCTCTATTCCGGCGACCCGCGCCCGGCCGATGTGCCGGCGATGGACTTTTGGCGCTCGATGGACATCTACTCAGACCACATGGTGCGCGCCTTCGAGCGCGACGGCGTGCCGTTGAGTCGCGTCGACTCCACCAGCGTCATGCTCGGCGAGACGGGCACCAACTACCGGCGCGGGACCGGAGGCTGGAAGGGCAGCCTGCTGCTGCAGGCCGCGCATGGCGGCTGGATCAACACCATCCACGGGAGCCTCGACCTGCTCGGCGAGGAGGACGCACGCTGGCTGGCGAAGGTGCAGAGGATGTATGTGCCGCTCCAGAGCGCCGGCAGGACGCGTTCCTTCGGCAGCGGAACGCTCGGCAGCGCCGCGCCCTACGGTTTCGTCTCGGAGGACGTCTTCGGCGCCCTGACCATGGTGGTCAATCCTTCGCAGCGCGCGCGCGACGTCGAGCTTCCGCCGACGGCGCGTACCCGCGCGCGCATCCTGTTCCGCGACGCCGGATTCGATCCGGTGCTGGGCCGGACGACGATCACGCTGGGGCCCGGCCAGCTCGCGCTGATCGGCTCCGGCCGCTACGCCGCTCCCGCCTATGATCTGGGCGTCCAGGAGGACATCCGCATTCCGCGTGCGATAGAGCGGGTCGCGGCCGAGTTCATCGCGTCGAGGCCGAACGGGGCGGAGCCCGCGCCGGAGCAGATCAGTTCGCGCGCGCGACGGCGTCCGCTCGCGATCGAGGCCGTGATCGCACCGCCGGAGCGCGGCGACCTCCGCGTCATCCTGAGACGACGCGACACGGAAGGCTCGATGGCGCGACGCTTCTCGAAGAGCCCGATGGGGCGCCATCTCGTCATCGGCGCGACGCAGGGCGAGAAGGCGCTCCCGGTCGAGATCCGCTACGACAAGGTGGTGTGGAGCGGGCTTTCCTGGGCCGTGGGCGAGATCCGAGCCGCCGACATCGTCCCGGGAGCGCCGATCCGCATCCGCCTGTCCTCGGCCGAACGCGATCCGACGCTGCGCCTCGACGGCCGCATCTACCGCGTCGAGTACTAGCGGATCTGGTCGTGGATCGTGAGCGTCGCGATCAGGGTCTGCAGCGCGTCGCGGCCGTCGATCACCGGCCTTGCTTCGCCACGGATAACGTCGGCGAAATGCGCGATCTGCCGGTCGAGCGGATCCGCATGCGCGACATCGAGGCGCTCCATCGAGAGCGGCGCGGTCCAGCTCGCCTCGTCGGTGTAGCGCCAGCGCTTGAGGCTCGGCATGGCGAGCGAGCCTTCGGTGCCGGCGACGAGGTAGCAATCCTCGGGCAGCCGCGGAAAGACCTTGTTCTCGCCGGAGGTCAGCTCCCAGCTCCACGGCGCCGCCGCGGCATCGGAGAGCGCGATGGTGCCGAGCGCGCCGCTGGCGAAGCGGAGGATCGCGGTCGCGCTGTCCTCCACGGGGAAGTTGCGCAGCGCGCGCGAGCCCATCGCCTGGATCTCGGCGATCTCGCCGAGCAGGAAGCGCAGATCGTCGATGACATGAATCAGGTTGATCAGCACCGGCCCGCCGCCGGGCTCGCGCCGCCAGGCCGTGTCGAAATAGGGCGCGGGCTTGAGGAAGGTGGTGAAGGCCGAGGCGGTGGCGATGCGGCCGAGTTCTCCGCCGCGGATCAGCGCGCGCGCACTGGCCATGATCGGGTTGTGCCGGCGGTGATGGCCGACGAGCACCGGCACCTTGGCGCGCTCGGCAGCCTCGACGATGCGCTCGCCATTGGCGGCGGTCTCGGCCAGCGGCTTCTCGATCAGCACCGGCAATCCCCGCGCGATGCAGGCGAGCGCGTTGGGGGCATGCGCGGCGTTGGGCGTGGCGACGATGACGCCGTCGAGCTTTTCTTCCTCCAGCATCGTTTCGAGGTCGGCATGGATGGGCACGCCAAATCCCGCATCCCGGATAGCTGGCGCCGGATCGGCAATGGCGGCCAGGCGGCAGGCGGGCGAGCGCTGGAGGCGCAGGATATGGGCGCGGCCGATCAGCCCGGCGCCGGCGATTCCGATGGCGAGTTTCGACATGGCGCGACTGTCGCGTGCAGGCGGATGGCTTGGCAAGCAGCAGCGTCTCGACGTAGCGTTCCTTCCCTTCCGCCGGAGCTCCCATGACCGCGATCGTCCAGGCCAGCCGTCTCCGTGTGCGTCCGCTCGGCAACGCGCTCGGCGCGGAAGTCACCGGCGGCGATCTCAAGACGGCGAGCGAGGCGGATATCGAGGCGCTGCGCGAGGCGATCCTCGATCGCTACGTGCTTCGGCTCCGCGGCTACAGGCTCGACGACATCGAGTTCACGCGTTTCGTCGAGCGGCTGGGGCCGCTCCACACATCGCCCGACTATGTGAAGGACCGGAAGGTCTATGTGAAGGAGTCGCCGCTGATGAGCGTCGTCTCCAACATCGTCGAGAATGGCGAGCCGATCGGCCATCACGGCGATGGCGAGCTGGGATGGCACACCGATCTCTCCTTCACCGATATCCCCTCAGAGTTCACACTGCTCTGCGCGCGCGAGGTGCCGCCGAAAGGCGGCAATACCTGGTTCTGCGACATGTATGACGCCTATGAGTCGCTGTCGTTGGAGATGAAGCAGCGGGTCGCACGCCTCACGCTCAAGCATCAGGCGAGCCACAACCCGCAATACGGGCGCTGGCCCGGCTGGTCGCATATCGAGACGGACGATGTGCGCGAGATGCCGGGGCCGATCCATCCGCTGGTGCGCACCCATCCGGTGAGCGGTCGGAAGACGCTCTATCTCGGCCGCCGCTTCGGCGCCTATATCCCAGGCCTCAAGCTGGAGAAGAGCGAGGCGTTGCTCGACGAGCTCTGGTCGCATGCCGGGCGGCCGGAGCATTGCTTCATCCAGGAGTGGCAGCAGGGCGACATCGTCATGTGGGATAACCGCTGCACCATGCACCGGCGCGACGCCTTCCCGGGGCAGGGACGGCGGCGCATGCACGGGCTGATGACGCGCGGCACGCGGCCGGAGTGAAGGACGAGGCTATGAACCGCGAAGCGCTGATCATGGTCTGCACCTGCGAGATGTCGGGGCGGGTGCGTGGCAAGGGCTTCCCCGCACGCGAGCTTTCTTCGCGCATGAAGAGCGGCGTCGGCTGGGTTCCGACCAACTCGATGATCAACGCCTTCTCGAAAATCCCGGCGACGCCCTTCGGCACCGGGGGCGATCTGATCCTGGTGCCGGACGCGGAGGCGGAAGCCAAGGCCGAGTTCGGCGACGGCTCGGCCCCGGAGCATTTCTTCCTCGGCGACATCAGGCAGCTCGACGGCACGCCCTGGGAATGCTGCCCGCGCAATTTCGCCCGGCGCGCGCTCGCGGCCCTGAAGGAAGTTGCAGGCGTGAATCTGCTCTCCGCCTTCGAGCATGAGTTCGTCTATACCGGCGTCGAAAGTCGGCCCGGCGAATCCTATTCGCTGGATGCCTATCGCCGGCAGGGCATCTTCGCCGAAGGTTTCACCGCAGCGCTGCGCCAGGCCGGCGCCGAGCCCGAGACCTTCCTTCCCGAGTACGGCGCATGCCAATACGAGTTCACCGTCTCCCCGGCGCTCGGCCTGCAATCGGCCGATCGCGCCGTGATCGCGCGCGAAATGGCGCGGGCGACCGCGCATCGCCTCGGCCATCGCGCCATCTTCTCGCCGATCCTCGATCCCGCCGGCGTCGGCAATGGCGTGCATATCCATTTCAGTTTTCGCGATGCGCATGGCGGCTCGGCGACGCACGATCCGAAGGATCCGTTCGGCCTCTCGCCGATCGCGCGCCACTTCGCCGCCGGGCTCCTGCATCACATGCCGGCGCTGACTGCGATCACCGCGCCGTCATCCGTCTCCTACATCCGGCTGCGCCCCAATCGCTGGGCGCCGACAGTCGCCGACCTTAAGCGCCAGGACCGCGGCGCGGCGATCCGCATCTGCCCGGTGATCCCGGGCGCGGATGTCGCGCGGCAGTTCAATCTCGAATATCGCGTCGCCGACTCGGCGGCGAGCCCGTACCTGACTTTAGGCGCGCTGGTCTTCGCCGGCGTCGACGGCATCAGGCGCAAGCTCGACCTGCCGAGCGAAGGCCCGCCGCTGTCGGCGACGCTCTCATCCGCGCTCGATGCGCTCGAAGCGTCAGCGCCGGCAAAGGAGTGGATGGGCGCCGCCTTCCACAACGCCTACCTCGTCCACAAGCGCGGCGAGCTCGCCGGTCTCGAGGGCCTGGACGAGAAGGCGTGCTGCGACCTCTACGCGGAGACCTACTAGTGCCGAATCTGGACCACCCGACCTCGCGCGAGATCGCGGTCGAGCCGAAGGCGACGACGCTGCTCTACATCGACGTGCAGAACTACTGCGCGCGGCGCGACGGCACGGAGTTCGCCAACCACACGCCGGAAGTCTTCCAGGAGAAGCTGGGTTACTTCTTCGATGAGATGGAAGGGCGCGTGATCCCGAACATGCAGCGGCTCCAGGCCGGGTGCCGCAAGGCCGGGATCGAGGTCATGTACACGGTGATCCAGAACCTGACCAAGGACGGCCGCGACCGCTCGCTCGACTACAAGATCACCGGCTTTTCGGTGCCGCCGGGATCCTGGGACGCGCAGGTGATCGACGCGATCAAGCCGGGCGACGACGAGATCGTGCTGCCCAAGACCTCGTCCAATGTCTTCCACTCCACCAACATCGACTATCTGCTGCGCAACCTCGGCACCAGGTACTTGGTCATCTCCGGCATCGTCACCGACCAGTGCATCGACGGCGCCGTGCGCTCGGCCTGCGACCTGGGTTACCTGGTCACGCTCGTGACCGATGCCTGCGCCACCTACACCAGAGAGCGTCACGACTTCACGTTGCGGGCGATCAAGGGCTATTGCCGCCAACGTACGACGGACGAGTTCCTGAAGGAGCTCGGCGTATCCTGAACGCCGGTTGAGGTACTCGGTTACCGAAAAATCACCGATGGATGAGTTGGACGCGGTCTAACCTCTGCCGCTCTTGGGAGGGTACGGGGTCTGAGGACGTTCGGCGGCATCAGTCGTGAGGCGGCGCTTGAGCTGATCGCTGCGAATCCTGGTATCTCGGACCGCGAGATTGCCGAGCGCACGCTCGGCCCCGGCACGCTCGGCACCGCCGTGAACGCGGTCTGCCGCGCCCTCGCCGATGCCGGCCTCACGCGCCGGCGGCTCCGCAGCGACGGTCTCCTCGGCAACTGGCTGATGAAGGACGATCCCTCGCCGGGCCGCGCGCCGGCGGCGGATTGACGACCGCTCAGTCGGTACGCCACCGAGTCAAAGGCAGCTCGATCATGCTGGGCTCGGCGCCGCCGCGAATGATCTCGAAACGCTCCGGCCGATCGGAGGTTGGCGCGAAGGTGTCGGCATCGGCACCGGCGATCGCGAGGCGGAGACGATGTCCGACCCGGATCAGCGCCGCGGTGGCGAAGAGCTTCAGCTTGAGCGTGAAGGCTTCGCCGGGGATGACGGGAAGCGCATCGGCGCGACGGAACGAGTGCGGCGCCGGGCCTGGATCGTAGGGCAGCGCCTTCGGATCGGCGATCCTGCGGTTGATCGCGCGGAGCTGGCCCTCGGTCAGATAGGTCACACGGCCATCCGGCGCGACATTCTCGAGGTAGGCGAAAACGACGGGATCGGATGTTCGCGTCCGCATGCGAAGCGTCATCACCGGCCAGCCGGCGAGCTCGAAATCTTCCGAGAACGGTGCGCTGTCGTAGGTGAGAAGCTTTCGATCTTCCTCACGACGATCCGGATAGCTTGGCCGCGCGATCCAGTGCCAGCGGTTGGTTCGTCCGGTCGTCGCGGTCGGATCGACCTCGTAGACGTCGGTGCCGGGCATCGGCGCGCCACCGTACAGTCGGCCATTCTCGTCGAGATGGAAGCGGCTGCCCGCGCTGGAAAACCGGGACGCCTCCTTCATCACGCCGGCGCCGAGCACGTAGTAGCGAATGCGTCGGTTCGCCTTCCGCAACAGCGTAAGCGGGTAGCGGCCATGCAGAACCTGGTCGGCGTAGACCACCGTCTGGCGTTCCTGCTCCTTGAGCGAGGGCATCGGCTCCTCGACATCGGGTAGGAGTGGGTCGGCGCGCGCGTCGCCGCCGTGGGTATTGGCGGTGATGATGATCTCTGCGGGCACGTCGGCCGCCGAGTTGAAGCGGCTGAGCGCGGCCTCGGCGGTGTTGCAGTCGATCCATGAGCCCCAGTACTGCACCGGCTTCTTCTCGCGGCGCACGGCGTCCATCTTCGAGCCGCAGCAGCCCTCGAAGAAGGAAGAACCGTTGTGCGCGATGTCATCGCGGAACTCGATCGCCGCGTAGTCCTCGATCGTCCAATGCGCGGCTAGCTGCTCGCGCGCCCGGAGGGCCTGGTTGAGCAGCGCGCCGTCCGGGTCCTCGTCGACCGGCTGCAGCGTCGGGAAGAGCTTTCGTACATCCTCGATCCGCTCGCGCGCATCGAGCCCCGCTTCGTCCGGATTGACCAGCGCGCCCGTACGCGTGCGCGGGCGGCCGAAATCGATCTCGCGGATGCCGCTCATCCAGTCATGGAACATGGCGCGGTTGAAGATGCCGCCCGGCCAGAACAGCTCCCAGAAGTCGAAATCGGTCTGGCGCGGGATCGCCGCGATCAGGGCCGGGGCCGGCCGCGTCGTCGCCATGTCCGCGGTGTTGGCGGTGTAGGAGACGCCGGTCGCGATCACTTTGCCGTTCGACCAGGGCTGGCTCGCGGCATGGGCGATGATCTCGTCCATGTCCGCCTGCTCCTCGGGTCCGAGCTCGGCGGTACGTGCACCGAAGGACGAGGTCGAGCCGCGCACATCGACGACCATCGCGACGAACCCGGCCCTGAGCCAGGGATCGAGGCCGCGTGGTTGTCCTTTCCGTCGCACGCCGGCGCGACCGTAGCGCGTCTGGATCAGGAGGACCGATGCCGGCTCGCGCGGCTCTGTGCATCCGGGGAAGTAAAGCGAGACGGCGAGCCTGACGCCGTCGCGCATCGAAAGATAATAGGAGCGGTCGCTCCAGTCTGTCGGCTTCGCGACCATTCCCTCGGCGGTCATTGTGAAAACAGCATTGGCTGCGTGGGAAGCCGTCAAATCGACGGCTCGCCGAGCCGTCAGACTTGTTCCTTCGTCTCTACCGTCACCTGATCTCCGGCCGCGCGACGTGACAGCGCGGCATCGACCGCTTCGAGGAAGGTGCGAACATCGAGCGGCTTGGTGAGGTAGGCGGTGAAGCCTGCTTCCAACCCGCGCGCGATGTCGCCGGGGAGGGCGCCGGCGCTCAAAGCGAGCACGGGCGTGCCGGCGGCCTCCGGCGTGGCGCGGAGGCGCGCGAGGACCTCGTAGCCGTCGACGTCGGAGAGGTTGATGTCGAGGATGACGAGGTCCGGCCGATGCTGGCGCGCGAGCGCGAGGCCAGTCTCGCCGTCGGCGGCTTCGATCACTGTGACGCCGTCGAGCGTGGCAAGCACGTTGCGCAGCAGCACGCGGTTGGCCGGATTGTCCTCGACATGCAGCACGGAGAAGCCGGCGACCCCCGCCAGGCCGTCGCGGGCGTGCATCGCCGGCTCGATCTCCGCTGTCGGGGCGCCGGCATAGATCGAGACGTCGATCCAGAAGACGCTGCCCTCAGGCGAGCTTGTAAAGCCGATCGAGCCGCCCATCAGCTCGACCAGCCGGCGGCTGAGCGCGAGCCCGATGCCGGTGCCTTCGATCGCCCGCGACTCGGCGCCGAGCCGATTGAAAGGCTGGAACAGCTCGGCCCGACGCTCGGGCGGAATACCTTCGCCGGTGTCGGTGATGGCGATCCTGAGCTTGTCCTCGCCGATCTCCTGGAAGGAAAAGCCGACCGTGCCGTTCGGCCGGTTGTACTTGATCGCGTTGGTGCCGAGATTGATCAGCACCTGGGCGAGCCGCACGCGATCGGCCAGCACCGGCGGCAGCCCGGCGCCATAGTCGCCCGTCTGGATCGCGATGCCGGATTTCTCCGCCGGCTGCCGCAGCGTGGCGATCACCGATTTGACCAGCGGCACCAGGTCGACGCGCTCGTTCGAGACCGAAAGCTTGCCGGCATCGATCTTCGAGAGGTCGAGCACGTCGTCGATGAGGCCGAGCAGATGCCGGCCGCTCGACAGGATGTGCCCGACGAACTCGCGCTGCTTGTCGTTCAGCTCGCCGTAATAGGGGCGCGTCATCAGCTGGGCAAATCCCAGGATGCCGTTCATCGGCGTGCGCAGCTCGTGGCTCATCAGCGCGAGGAACTCGGATTTGGCGCGGTTGGCGTCGTCGGCCGCCTGCTTCTCGACCAGCATGCGCCGTTCGCCCTGCTCCGCCTTGTCGCGTTCGCGGGCTCGCGTCTCGATCAGCTCAGCGGCCTTCGCGAGCGCGTTGCCGAGGGCGGCGACCTCCTTGATCTCGACCTGCGGCACCGTGACCTTCTCGGAGGACCCGAGCGCGAGTGCCGGCGCGGCCAACGCGTCGAGCGAGCGCGTGACGCGCATGCCGATCGCGTTGGCCAGCACCACCCCCACCAGCAGCACGAGAAGCGAGAAGGTGACGTTGACGATGAGCGGCTGGATCAGCCCCTTGGCGACGACGATGGCGGGCACGCCGAAGGCGATCATCCAGCCGGTGCGCGGCGAGCGGCTGAAGCCGCCCAGCATGGTGACGCCCTTTGGCGTGACGATCTCGAAGGCGCCTTCGTCGGCGCCCGCCGTGCGCTCCATGAACCGGGCCGGCGCCTTGGTCCCGACGTAGTTGCCGGGGTCGAATGTCAGCGCGCCCACGGTGCCGGAGCGGTCGAGGATGCCGACGACCCAGCCTTCGGGGATCTTCTGGCGCTGCAGCACCTCGGCCAGCCGGTCGGCGAACATGCCCATGCCGACGAGATACCTGACCTCGCCGTCGACGATGACCGGCACCGTGTTGCCGAGCACGAGCTTGCCGGTCGCAGGCCCGACGAAGAGATCGGAGACCACCGGCTTGCCGGTCGCGATCGCGCGGTCGATCATCGGCGCGGTATTCTCGCGCGGCAGCGGCGAGCCGAAGGGCCGGACGGTGTTGATCAGCTGCTGGCCGGTCGGATCGTGGACGACGAGGTTGCTGCTGACCTGGTTCGCGAGCAGCGCCTTCGCCTCGGCGTAGAAGGCTTCGAGATTGCCGGATCGGAGCGTCTGCGAGGCGGCCAGCACCTGCAGGATCGAATGTATCGTGTTGATCTCGGCATCGACCGTCTGCATCAGCGCGCGGGCGGTCGCGATCATGTCGCGCTCCTGCGCGGCGCGTTCGCGCTGGTAGGATTCCCAGATCAGGAAGGCGGCGATCGAGGCGGCCGGCACGATGCAGGCGATCACCAGCCAGCGAAGCCAGAACTGCAGACTTCTCGGGCGATTTCCGACCGGCAACAGACTCGGCAGCATTCGGCCAGATCCACCCGACTGAAAGACGGTACAACCGCCGCGTTAGGCCCCCCGCCTGGAAGCTAGTCACTATTGGTAAACTTTTCCTAAAAATGCCTTCGGACCTCCCTTCCGCCGAAGGTGGGGGATGCGCGCCGTCAGCACCTTCTCGTATTAATCCGGCGCCATGCCGGCGATGGAGATGATTCTCGGCGAGATCCTGAAGCGGCGGCCGGAGCGGCCGCCCTTCGTCGTCGGCGTCGGCGGCTCGGTGGCGGTCGGCAAGAGCACCTTCGCCAAGGGACTCGGCCAGGCGATGGCAGCGCTGCCCGACAGGCCGAGGGTCGAGATCCTCTCGACCGATGGCTTCCTTTTCCCCAATGCGGTGCTGGCCGAGCGCGAGCTTCGCCGACGCAAGGGCTTCCCCGAATCCTTCGACATCGAGGCGCTGCGGCGCGCGGTCGCGGCGATCCGGCGCGGAGAGCGTGTCGAGGTACCGCTCTACTCGCATGTCACTTACGACATCGATCGCGAGAAGGTGCATGTCGTCGCCGGCGCCGACATCGTGATCCTCGACGGGCTGCATCTGGCACGCATCGAAGAGGCCGGAAAGCCCCGGCTGATCGACTGCCTCGTCTATCTCGATGCCGAGGAGGCCACGATCGAGGGGTGGTTCACCGAACGCCTGCTGCCCCTGATGGTGGCCGGCGTCGACGATCCGAAATCCTTCTACTACGCCTATCGCGATCTCGATGCGCCCAAGCGGCTCGACTTCGCCGCGCGCGTCTGGGCCACCATCAACCTCCCCAATCTCCGCGATCACATCATCGACGATCGCGCGGCCGCCGACCTGGTGCTGAAGAAAGCCCCGAACCACGCGGTGCTCGAGGTCCTCCTCGGCGGTTCCGGCAACCCTCGCCGCTAGATCGCCTTTTCCGCGCGATGCCCGTTTAGCTTCGCAGCCGATGTGACATCGCTGTGCGCGGCGCGGGAACGATCGTGGCGGGACGTTCTTATCAAGTCGGCAACAGGCGGCCCCTTCGGGCCGCCCTCACCCGTGCGAGAGGAACGACATGATCCGTCTCCGATCCATTCTCTATGTTGGCATGCTGGTGCCTCTGGCGGCGCTTCCGGCTGCGGCCGAGCCGCGTGCCTCGCTGCTGATCCAGGCACAGGCGCAGCCCCCTGTCGCCGCGCCGCCGCAGACGCGCGAAGAAGAGCGCGACCGCCGCCGCAGCGAGCGCCGTGAGCGGCGAGAGGAGAGGCGCGAGGAGCGCCAGCG
>VGEH01000040.1 GCA_016869375.1 Alphaproteobacteria bacterium
TGGCGCTACTACCGCGACGCCGATGCCTGGCGCTGGCTCGGGCTGACGGCCTTCACGCTCGGCATCATCAACTACCTGAACGAGGCGCAGCTGCGCGCGCATGAGGATGCGCAGATCGCCGCTACCACGGCCCGGATCGGCGCGCCGATCACCTGGCATGACGGGCCTGCCCACGGCACCGTCGTCGCCACCCGCGACGGCTGGAGCGACACCGGCGCCTATTGCCGCGAGTTCCAGCAGACCGTGCAGATCGGCGGGCAGATGGAGCAGGCCTACGGCACCGCCTGCATGCAGCCGGACGGCTCCTGGCAGGTCACCTCGTAACCGGCACGCCCGTTCCAGAGGCTTCGCCTCTGGAACGGGCGGCCGATGCTATATCCTCCGCAGCCCGAACGGAGGACGATATGATCACCGACCGCGACACCCAGACCCGCATCGACGAGATCGCCGCCGGCATCTATCGGATCTGCGTTCCGGTGACGTCGATCCCCGGCGGCTTCACCTTCAACCACTACCTGATCGTCGACGATCAGCCTCTGCTCTTCCACGCCGGCAAGCGCAGCATGTTCCCGCTGGTGCGTCGCGCGATCGCAGCGGTGATGCCGGTCGGCCGTCTCATGCACATCGCCTTTTCGCACTACGAGGCCGACGAATGCGGCGCGCTCAACGAATTCCTCGCCGCGGCGCCGCTTTCGACACCGCTTTGCGGGACGCTCGCCGCGCGCGTCTAGATCGACGACCAGGCGAACCGCCCGGCACGACCGCTCGACGACGGCGAGACGATCTCGCTCGGCCACCACTCGGTCCGCTGGATCGCGACGCCGCACTTCCCCCATGGCTGGGAAAGCGGGCTGTTGCTCGAGGAGACCACGAACACGCTGTTCTGCAGCGACCTCTTCACCCATCGCGGTGCCGAGCATCCGGTCCTGACCGAGGCCGACATCCTGGGACCGAGCGAGGCGCTGCGTCAGCATCTCGACTTCTATGCCCATGCCCGCGACGAGCAGGCGATGATCGAGAAGGTGGCGGCGACGAACCCCAAGACCCTCGCCCTCATGCACGGCCCCGCCTGGCGCGGCGACGGCGCCGCGCTGATCCGAGCCCTGGGCGAGCGCCTGGCCGCTACGCCGTCTTCTGGGTCTTGAGGCCGAGCTCCTTCACCATCTGCTCGCGCATCACGAATTTCTGGATCTTGCCGGTGATGGTCATCGGGAAGCCGTCGACGACGCGGACGTAGCGCGGGATCTTGTAGTGCGCGATCTGGCCCTTGCAGTAGGCGCGCACCTCCTCCTCGTCGAGCGTCTCGCCGCTGCGCAGACGCACCCAGGCACAAACCTCCTCGCCGTACCTGTCGTCCGGCACGCCGATCACCTGAACGTCCTGGATCTTCGGGTGGCGATAGAGGAATTCCTCGATCTCGCGCGGATAGACGTTCTCGCCGCCGCGGATGATCATGTCCTTGAGGCGGCCGACGATGTTGACGTAGCCGTCGGCATCCATGGTCGCGAGGTCGCCGGTATGCATCCAGCCGGCCTTGTCGATCGCCTCGCGGGTCTTCTCCTCGTCGTTCCAGTAGCCCTGCATCACCGAGTAACCGCGTGTGCAGAGCTCGCCCGGCGTGTCGCGCGGCGCGATGCGGCCGTCGGGCCCGACGATCTTGACCTCGATATGCGGCTGGGTGCGCCCGACGGTCGAGACGCGGTGCTCAACGGAATCGTCGACCGCGCTCTGGGTGGACACCGGCGAGGTCTCGGTCATGCCGTAGGCGATCGTCACCTCACGCATGTTCATGCGGTCGATCACCCGCTTCATCACCTCGATCGGGCAAGGCGATCCGGCCATGATCCCGGTGCGCAGGCTCTTGAGGTCGTATTGCGCGAAGTCCGGGTGGTCGAGCTGGGCGATGAACATGGTCGGCACGCCGTAGAGCGCCGTGCAGCGCTCCTCGGCGATCGTCTTCAGGACCGAGAGCGGATCGAAGACCTCCGCCGGATAGACCATGGTCGAACCATGGGTGATGCAACCGAGATTGCCCATCACCATGCCGAAGCAGTGATAGAGCGGCACCGGGATGCAGAGCCGGTCCTCGGGGGTGAGCCGGATCGCCGATCCGACGAAGTAGCCGTTGTTGAGAATGTTGTGGTGGGTGAGTGTGGCGCCCTTGGGGAATCCCGTGGTGCCCGAGGTGAACTGGATGTTGATCGGGTCGTCGAACTGCAGCGTCTCGCCGAGCTCGGCCAGCCGAGCCCGCTCGGCATTGCCGCCGCGTGACGGCACATCGTCGAAGTTGAGCATCCCAGGCGTCCGCTCGCTTCCCAGCCGGATCACCGTCCGGAGCTCCGGCAGCCTGGCCGATTTCAGCTGGCCCGGCGTCGAGGTCTTCAGCTCCGGCATCAGCTCGTTGAGGATCGCCAGATAGTCGCTGCTCTTCAGCGCCGGCGAGGTGACCAGCGCCTTGCAGCCGACCTTGTTGAGCGCGTACTCGACCTCGGTCCGCCGATAGGCCGGGTTGATGTTGACCAGGATCAGCCCGGCCTTGGCCGTGGCGAACTGCGTGACGCACCACTCGGCGCAGTTCTGCGACCAGATGCCGATGCGGTCGCCCGGCTCCAGGCCGAGCGCCAGCAGGCCGGCGGCGAGATCGTCGACCCGCCGGCCGAGCTCGCCATAGCTCCAGCGGATGCTCTGGTGGCGGACGACCAGCGCCTCGCGGTCGCGATGCTCGGCGACGATCCGGTCGAAATGCTGGCCGATCGTATCGCCGATCAGCTTGATCGGCGAGGTTCCGTGGTCATAGGACGGCAGAATCGCGCTCAACGTCCCCTCCCCTGATTCATTGATCGGATAGTCGCCGTTGCCTCCGGGACCGGCAACCGAAAGCACCCTACCGCGGAAACATGCCGCTGCCCTTGTCCGCCGCCGGGTCCGGTGTCACTGTTCGGGCCGCGGGGCATCGGGGAGGAACCATCATGACGGATACGACGGCTTCGCCTGCATTGCCGACGCCGCTGATCACCTGGCTGCTGCTGGGATTCGTCGCCGGATTCATCTCGGTCCTGACCTTCCATCAGGGCACGATCGGCCTCGCCCATCTGATCGGGCTTGCCCCCAACCCGCCCTACAACATGCGCCCCGTGCCGCCACTGGGCGTGCCGCAGTTCATTTCCCTCTCCTTCTGGGGCGGCGTCTGGCTCACGGTCTTCGCGCTGGCGGCGACGCGGCTGACGGAGCCGATGCGAAGCGGCCGCAATTTCCTGATCGCCGGCCTGATCTTCGGCGCCGTGGTGATCACGCTCTTCAACTGGTTCATCCTGGCGCCGATGCGCGGCCAGCCGCTCGGCAACGGCTTCGTCCCCGCCAACATGATCCGCGGCATGATCTACAACGGGATCTTCGGCCTCGGCGGCGCGATCTGGATGACGGTCGGGCTTCGGCTCATGGCGCGCAACAGCGATCCGGCATGACGCTTCTCGACATCTCCAAGGTCGAGCGCAGCTTCTATGGCGTGCATGCGCTGCAGGGTGCCGACCTTAAGGTCGAGCCCGGGCGCATCACCGGCCTGATCGGTCCGAACGGCGCCGGCAAGACGACGCTGTTCAACTGCATCACCGGCGTGATCCCGCCGGATTCCGGCCGCATCGTCTTCGACGGCCACGACATCACCGGCCTCAGGCCCGACCAGATCACCCGGCTCGGCCTGGTCCGCACCTTCCAGATCGCGCGCGGGCTCCCTCGCCTCTCGGTGCTCGACAATCTGCTGCTCTACGGCGCGCATCAGCCGGGCGAGGACATGCTGCCGGCCCTCTTCCGCCTGCCGAGCGCGCTCAAGCGCGAGGAGGAGCTGCTGCATCGGGCCGTCGCGGTCGCGCGCCGGCTCAACCTCTTCCATGTGATCCGCAACCCGGCCTCCGACCTTTCCGGCGGGCAGAAGAAGCTGCTCGAGATCGGCCGCGCGCTGATGACCGAGCCCAAGCTGATCCTGCTTGACGAGCCGGTCGCCGGCGTCAACCCGACCCTGGCGCGCGAGATCGGCGAGCACCTGAAAGGCCTCGTCGCCGAAGGCATCACCATCCTGCTGATCGAGCATCACATGGACATGGTGGCGCGGCTCTGCGACCACGTCGTCGTGCTCGCCGAGGGCCGGCATCTCGCCGAAGGCAGCTTCGAGGAGATGGCGGCGAATCCGACGGTCCAGGAAGCCTATATGGGGCGGCGCAAGTGGGGCTCCTGACCGCGACCGGCGTGGTGGCCGGCTATGGCGCCGCCGACGAGATCCTGAAGGGCGTCGATCTCCGCGTGGAACCGGGCGAGATCGTCGGCATCATCGGCCCGAACGGCGCCGGGAAGTCGACCTTGCTGAAGGCGGTCGCAGGATTGCTGAAGCCGAAATCAGGCGCGATCCAGCTCGACAACCAGGACATCACCGGCAAGGAGCCGCGCGACATCTCGCGCATGGGCCTCGCCTATGTGCCGCAGGAGCACAACATCTTCCCGTCCATGTCGGTGCGCGAGAATCTGGAGATGGGCGGCTACGTCGATCCCAAAGGCGCCAAGGAGCGGATCGACGGCGTGCTCGGACGCTTTCCTGTTCTGGCGAAGAAGCGCCGCCACGCCGCGCGCACGCTTTCCGGCGGCGAGCGCCAGATGCTGGCGATGGCGATGGCGCTGATGGTCGAGCCGGCCGTCCTCCTGCTGGACGAGCCTTCGGCCGGCCTCTCACCGGTCGCCGCCGAGGTGCTGTTCGACGCCATCATCAAGATCAACAAGGAAGGCGTCTCGATCGCCATGGTCGAGCAGAACGCCAACGAGGCGCTCGCCATCTCGCACCGCGCCTACATCCTGGTCGACGGGAAGAACAGCCGGACAGGGCCGGCTGCAGCACTCGCGGCCGACCCGGAGATCCGCCGCATCTTCCTCGGCGGCTGACGGAACGCTAAGGTCTCACCCAACAACCTGCCTGGGAGGCACCGAAAAATGCGCAAGACTACACGTCGTAACGTGCTCAAAGGCGCCGCCGCGGCGGCGACCGTCGCGGCCCTGCCGATCAACGTCAACGCCCAGAGCGGCGAGCCGATCCGCATCGGCATCCTGACGCCGCTGACCGGCGCCGGAGGCAATGACGGGCCGCGCATGCTGAAGGCGATGACCGCCGTGTTCGACGAGGTCAACAAGCAGGGCGGGGTTCTCGGCCGCCGCATCGAGACCGTGGTCGAGGACGACCAGACCAATCCGGAAGCGGCCGTCCGCGCTGCACGAAAGCTGATCGAGGTCAACAAGGTGCCGATGATCCTCGGCACCTGAGCGTCGGCCGTCACCGCCGCGGTGGCGCCGGTGTGCTGGGAGTCGAAGACCTTCCTGATGACAGTCTCCGGCGCCGACTCGATCACGCTGCTGCCGCATCAGGGCTTCCTCGTGCGCACGCAGCCGACCAGCAAGCTGCAGGCGACCGCGCATGGCGAGTTCATCTTGAGCCAGGGCGCCAAGCGCGTCGGCATCATCGGCATCCAGGCGCCTTTCGCGCTGCCGAACAAGGAGCATCTCGAGAACACGCTCAAGCCCAAGGGCGGCGAGGTCGTCAGCCACGTGATCTACGAGAAGGACAAGCCGACTTACCGCTCCGAGATCGACCAGATGATGCGCGGGCGGCCGGACTACATCTATACGAACGGCTACGCGCCGGACACGGTGGTGCTGCTCCGCGACATGTACCGCGCCGGCATCGACCTGCCGAAATTCGCGCAGTCCTACGCGGTGCCACAGCCGACGCTCGACACCATCCCGGCGGAAGTCAGCGCCAAGGTCTTCACCGGCCAGCCCTCGGCCGACATCGAGAGCCCGGCCTACAAGCTCGCCGCCGACCGCATCGGCGAGAAGGAGCCCGACGGCTATGTCAGCCAGGCGACCGACTGGGCCTCGATGGCGGTCCTGACCATCGCCAAGGCCAAGGAAGTCTCCGGCGTCGCGATGAAGGACAACATCCGCAAGATCTGCCAGGGCTCCGGCCAGAAGGTCTACTCCGCGGTCGAGGGCCTCAAGGTCCTGGGCGAAGGCAAGGAGATCAACTACGAGGGCGCCAGCGGGCCCTGCGACTTCACCGACATCGGCGACATCCTCGGATGCCGCTTCCGTTACATGCATGTCGTGAAGGGCAAGCTCGAGTTCCTGAAGCTCGTCTAAGACACGCATAAAGGACTCCCGGGGTGGAGGTCCTCCAGCTCATCGTCAATGGGCTGATGGCCGGTACCATTCTTGCGGTACCGGCCATCGGGCTCACGGCGATTTTCGCGGTGCTGCGCTTCACCAACTTCGCGCTGGCATCCCACATGACGATCGGCGCCTTCGCCGGATACGTCGCCAACGTCACCTTCGGCCTGCCGGCGGTAGCATCCCTCGGCTTCGCCTTCCTCATCGCCGGCCTGATCGGCGTGCTCTCCGACGAGATCGTGCTGAAGGCCTTCCGCCGGGCAGGGTTCATCACCACGGCGATCGGCTCCATCGCGCTCACCATCGCGCTCGAGAACCTGGTCCGCTTCATCTTCGGCAACCAGCTGCGCGGCTACAACCTGCCGATCCAGCGCGACTGGGTGATATCCGGCATCCGCATCTCGCCGCAGCAAGTCGAGAACTTCGTCGTCGCGGTCATCGTCATGGCGGCGCTGTTCGCGTTCCTGGCCTTCACCCGCACCGGCAAGTCGATGCGCGCCGTCGCCGACAACCCGATGCTGGCGGCGATCAAGGGCATCAACGCCAATGCCGTTGCCCGCATCGTCTCCTTCGTCGCCATGGGGCTCGCCGGCCTCGGCGGCATGCTGATCGGGCTCGATACCACGATCGACCCGCTGATCGGCTTCAAGACCATCCTGCAGATCTTCGCCGCCGCCGTGGTCGGCGGACTCGGCAGCATTCCCGGCGCCGTGGTCGGAGCGCTGGTCGTCGGCGTCGGCGAGGAGCTGAGCCTCCTGGTGCTCACCCCCGCCTACCGCACCGCGGTCGGTTTCATCGCCATCCTGCTGGTGCTGACCTTCCGCCCGCGCGGCATCCTCGGCCAGAGGGCGTACTAGCCATGGAGCACTATCTCGTCGCCATGGGCGTCACCGCCGGCATCTACGCGATGATGGCGCTCGGCATGAACGTGATCTGGGGCAAGGCGGGGCTGATCAACCTCGGCCTCGTCGGCCTTTTCGCCGTCGGCGCCTACACCTCGGGCCTGCTCACCCTGCGCTTCGGTTGGCCGATCCCGCTGGGCCTGGCCGCCGGGACCCTGGTCGCCTCGCTGGTCGGCGTCGCGGTGGCGATGATCACCGTGCGCCTGCGCGGCGACTACCTCGCCATCGTTACCCTCAGCTTCGCCGAGACGATGCGCATCGTCATGTCGAACGAGCTCTGGATCGCCAACGGCACCGACGGGCTTTCCGGCATCCCCGGTCCGTTCCGCCAGGCGCTGGGGCCGCACCTCTTCAACCTGCAGTTCCTCGGCATCGTCACCGCCGTCACCGTCGTCCTGTTCTTCCTGGTCGAGCGGCTGGTGAACTCGCCCTTCGGCCGCGTTCTGCGCGGTATCCGCGACGACGAGCAGGTGGTGCAGGTCGCCGGCAAGAACGTCGTCATGTTCAAGATCAAAGCCTTCGCCTTCGGCACCGCCGCGCTCGGCCTCGCCGGCGGGCTCTACGGCCACTTCACCAGCTTCATCGCGCCCGACCTCTTCGCGCCGCTGCTGACGCTCTACGTCAAGCTGTCGCTGCTCGCCGGCGGGCTCGGCAACTCGATCGGCGCGGTGGTCGGCGCCGTGCTCGTCGTCTTCTTCCTGGAATCGACGCGATTCATCATTCCCCTGGTGCCCGGCATTTCGCACGTTCAGGGTGCGGCGCTGCGCGAACTGCTGATCGCGGGTGCGCTGCTCGTCGTGCTCCGCTTCTACGCGCGCGGCCTCGTGCCCGAAAGCATCCCCCAACCGCCCCTGCCCGCCGCACCGCCGGACGCCGCGGTCGCCATAGAAAGAGTGAGATAGGAACCGATGGCCAAGAAGCGCGACATCAGCGTCAAGGACGTGACCAAGGTCATGGCGCTCTCGATGAAGGGCGACAAGAAAAAGGTCTACAAGGCGGTCGAGAAGCTCGCCAAGGAGACCTGCGGCTACACCATGTTCACCGTCCTTAGGTATGTCGAGAAGGACAAGGAGGTCGCGCGCACCTACTCGTCGAACCCGAAGAAGTATCCGGTCGGCGGGCGCAAGCCGATCGACCCCGCCTCGCACAACCAGAAGAAGCTCGAGAGCGGCCAGGTCTTCGTCGCGCCCAACAAGGCCGAGATCAAGCGCGCCTATTTCGACTACGAGCTGATCTACTCGCTCGGCATCACCGCGATCCTGAACGCGCCGATCACCGCCAACGGCAAGCGCCTCGGCACGCTGGCGCTCTCCGGCATCCAGGGCATGTACGGCAAGAAGGAAGTCGAGCGCGCGAAGGTGCTCGCCGGGCTTCTGGTGCCCGTGCTGATCACCGAGGTCGATTAAGCCGCGACGGCAACACCCGAGCGCGCAAGGGCGCGCTCGGCCGGCGTGCGGTCATCCATCGGCCATTGCAGCAGGAAGGCGATGAGGCCGATCGCGATCAGCCCGATCCAGGCGGCACCGTAATTGCCGGTGAGGTCGAAGACGAAGCCGCCGAGCATGACGCCGGCGAAGGACCCGACCTGGTGGCTCAGGAAGACGAAGCCGTAGAGCGTACCGAAATGCTTGAGGCCGAAGACGCGGCCGACCAGACCGCTGACCAGCGGCGCCACCGTGAGCCAGAGGAAGCCCATCGCCGCGGCGAAGATCAGCACCGATGTCGGGCTCGCCGGCACGGCGAGGAAGGCGACAATCGCGATCGTGCGCAGCAGGTAGACGAGCGCGAGCAGTCGCTTCTGGCTGTAGCGCGCGCCGAGCAGGCCGGCGGCATAGGTGCCGAACGTGTTGCAGAGGCCGATCAATCCCAGCGCCGCGGCGCTCAGAGTCGCCGGCAGCCCGCACAGCGCCAGGTATGACGGCAGGTGCACGTTGATGAACATGAGCTGGAAGCCGCAGGCGAAGAACGCCACCGTCATCGCGATGTAGCCGGGATGGGTGAAGGCCTGGCGCAGCGCCTCCGAGACCGTCTGCGAATCCTCCGGGGCCGGCGTCGCGGTCACACGCGCCGCCTCCTCCCTCATCGGCAGCGCCAGGAACACCATCGCCGCGCCGATGGCGGCGAAGACGAAGAGCGCCTCGCGCCAGCCGATGCCGTCGATCAACCCCTGCGTCACCGGCGCCAGCACCAGGGTACCGAGCGAGCCCAGCGCCGCGACGGTACCGACCGCCTGGCTCCGCTTCTCCGGCGCGACCGCGCGCGAAACCGTGCCCATGACGATGCCGAGCCCCGTGCCGGCAATGCCGATGCCGACGAGGAGCCCGGCACCGAGATCGAGCGCCAGCGCGCTTTCGGCCGAGGCGGCGATGGCGAAGCCGGCCGCCAGCACCAGCGCCGACCCGGCCAGCACCGGCCGCGTGCCGTAGCGGTCGGCGAGCATGCCGATGAAGGGTTGGCTCAATCCCCAGATCAGGCTCTGCATCGCCGCGGCGAAGCTGAAGGCGACCGCCGAGATGCCGATCGCCGCCATCGGCGCCATGAACAGCCCGAAGCTCTGCCGGAGCCCCGAGGTGATCGAGAGAATGACCGTCGCCAGGATCAGCAGGAGGAGCACGCGGCGCATGGGAGGGCCTTGCCTACACAGGTCTGTGTAAGTACCTTGCGAGCGTCATGGCGGGCGATCAAGGAAAAACTGCACAGGTCGGTGTACCGACGGCGCGGGAAGCCGCGTCCGAGGCGATGCGCGCGCGCATCCTCGAAACCACCGACCGCCTGTTCTATCGCCAGGGCATCCGCGCCATCGGCGTCGACACGGTCGCGGCCGAGATCGGCATCAGCAAGCGCACGCTCTACAATTATTTCCCGTCGAAGGACGCGCTGGTCGTGGCTTACCTGGAACGCCGCTTCGCGCCGCTGCCGGAATCCGACCAGCCGCCGGCCGAGCAGATCCTCGATGCCTATGACCGCGTCGGCAAGCTCTTCGACATCGGCGCGCTGCGCGGCTGCCCCTTCGTCAACGCGGTCACCGAGCTTGCGGACCCGACGCACGAAGCGGCCCGGATCGCCATCGCCTTCAAGGAGCGCCGCCGGCTCTGGTTCCGCGACCTGCTGACCAAAGCCAAGGCCAAGGATGCCGACAGCCTCGCCGGCCAGCTCCAGGTCCTGCTCGACGGCGCCATCATCCAGATGCTGGTGCGCAACGACGCCGGCATGGCCGCCGTCGCACGCAGGGCGGCCGAGACGCTGCTCGCCGCCGCCGGGGTGAAGCTCGGCCTTAAGCGACCGAGCGCTTCGGCGCCTCGGCCTTCGCGACGCCGCTGAGATAGTTCATCGCCGCCTGAGCGCCGCCCTCTGTGTGCGGCACGCCGGCGATGGCGAGGCCCATCTCGACGCCGGCGAGCGTGCCCATCAGCATCAGGTCGTTGAAGCTGCCGAGATGGCCGATGCGGAAGACCTTGCCGGCGACCTTGGTCAGGCCCGCGCCGAGCGAGAGGTCGTAGGCGGCCAGCGTCTTCTTGCGGAACTCGTCCGCATTGTGGCCGGTCGGCATCAGCACCGCGGTCAGCGAGCTCGAATACTCCGCCGGATTGACGCAGAGGATCTCGAGCCCCCAGGTGCGGACCGCGCGCCGCGTCGCCTCGGCGTGGCGGTCGTGGCGGGCGAAGACATTCGCCATCCCCTCCTCCATCAGCATGTCGATGGCTTCGGCGAGGCCGTAGAGGAGATTGGTCGCCGGCGTGTAGGGGAAGTAGCCGGTCTTGTTCGCCGCCAGCATCGTCGACCAGTCCCAGTAGCTGCGCTGCGACTTGGAGGTCTTGTGCGCAGCGAGCGCCTTGGCGCTGATCGCGTTGAAGGAGAGGCCGGGCGGCAGCATCAGCCCCTTCTGCGAGCCGGCGACGGTGACATCCACTCCCCATTCGTCGTGGCGGTAGTCGATCGAGGCGAGCGAGGAGATGGTGTCGACCATGAAGAGCGCCGGATGCTTCGCGGCGTCGATCGCCTTCCTGACCTCGCCGACGCGCGTGGCAACGCCGGTCGAGGTCTCGTTATGGACGACCATGACCGCCTTGATCGCATGCACCTTGTCCTCGGAAAGGCGCGCCTCGACCTGCTTCGGATCGACGCCCTGGCGCCAGTCGCCGGGAACGAAATCGACCGTGAGCCCGACGCGCTCGGCGAGCTCGCGCCAGAGCGTGGCGAAATGCCCGGTCTCGAACATGAGCACGCGGTCGCCGGGCGAGAGCGTGTTGACGAGCGCCGCCTCCCAGGCCCCGGTGCCGGAAGCCGGGTAGATCACGACATCGGATTTGGTGCCGAAGATCGGCTTGATCTCGGTCAGCACCTTGCGCCCGAGCACGCCGAACTCAGGCCCGCGATGGTCGATGGTCGGGTTGTCGATGGCGCGAAGGATCCGGTCGGGGACGTTGGTCGGGCCCGGGATCTGCAGGAAATGACGGCCGCTCGGGGCGTTGCTCAGCTTGACCATGGTTCCGCTCGCTCGGGGTGAGGGGTAATCTTACGGCCGGAGCGAGGTCGGAGAAAGGCGCATATGGGGATGAATGGCGGCAGCGGCGGCGGATCGCGGCTGGAAACGCGGCTCAGGCGCGAGCTGCGCGGAACCGTCCTGTTCGGCGCCGCCGATCGCGGCCGCTACGCGACCGATGCCTCGATCTACCAGATCGACCCCGTCGGCGTGGCGATCCCGGTGGATGAGGAAGACGCAAAGACCGCCATCGCGATCGCGGTCGAGGAAGGCGTGCCGGTGCTGTCGCGCGGCGCCGGCACCTCGCAATGCGGCCAGACGGTCGGCGCCGCCCTGGTGATCGACAATGCGCGCCACCTCAACAAGGTCATCGATTTCGACAAGGGATCGGCCAGCGTCGTGGTGCAGCCCGGCATCGTGCTCGACCATCTGAATGCCTTCCTGCGCCCGCACGGGCTCTGGTTTCCGGTCGATGTCTCGACCAGCGCGCAAGCGACGATCGGCGGCATGGCCGGCAACAATTCCTGCGGCTCGCGCTCGATCCGCTACGGCAACATGGTGCACAACGTCGCCGGCATCGACGCGCTGCTCGCCGACGGCACCGAGGCACATTTCGGCGAGATCGGCGGCAATCTCGCCGGCCTCTCCGGCCCGCCCCGCTTCGTCGACCTGATCGAGCGCGTGCGCGCCATCGCCGCGCGCGAGGCGGACGAGATCGAGGCGCGATATCCGAAGCTGCTGCGCCGGGTCGGCGGCTACAATCTCGAGACCGTCAAACCGGCCGGCCATAACCTCGCGCATCTGCTGGTGGGTTCCGAAGGCACCCTCGCCTTCTCGCGCCGGCTTCATCTAAAGCTCTCGCCGCTGCCGAAGCACCGGACCCTGGGCGTTGTGCACTTCCCGACCTTCTATCAGGCGATGAAGCTGACCCAGCACATCGTCAAGCTGGGCCCGACCGCGGTCGAGCTGGTCGACCGCACCATGATCGACCTGGCGCGCCAGAACCCGGCCTTCGCTTCCACGGTCGCACAGTTCCTGAAAGGCGAACCGGACGCGATCCTGCTGGTCGAGTTCGCCGGCGACGAGCGCGAGGAGCAGATCCGCAGGCTGAAGGATCTCGTCGCGCTGATGGGCGATCTCAGCCTGCCCGGCAGCGTCGTCGAGATCGTCGACCCCAATCTGCAGAAGGATACCTGGGAGGTCCGCAAGGCGGGCCTCAACATCATGATGTCGATGAAGGGTGACGGGAAGCCAGTCAGCTTCATCGAGGATTGCGCCGTACCACTCGAGCATCTCGCCGAGTACACGCGGCGCCTGACCGAGGTGTTCGAGAAGAACGGCACCAAGGGCACCTGGTACGCGCATGCCTCGGTCGGCTGCCTGCATGTGCGCCCGATCCTCAACATGAAGACCGAGGACGGCCCAAAGAAGATGCGCGCCATCGCCGAGGAGGCCGCCGCCTTCGTGCGCGAGTACAAGGGCGCCTATTCCGGCGAGCATGGCGATGGGCTGGTGCGCTCGGAGTGGATCGCGCCCTTCTTCGGCCCGCGCCTGACCAGGGCTTTCGAGGAGATCAAGGATCTCTTCGACCCGAAGGGCCTGATGAACCCCGGCAAGATCGTGCGGCCGTCGCGCATGGACGACCGCTCGCTCTTCCGCTTCGGCCCGCGCTACCAGCCGCTTCCCTTCACGCCGGCGCTCACCTGGCCGGATGCCGGCGGCTTCGCCGGCGCAATCGAGATGTGCAACAACAACGGCCATTGCCGGAAATTCGATGCCGGCACCATGTGCCCTTCCTATCGCGCGACGGGCGAGGAACAACACCTGACGCGCGGCCGCGCCAACACCTTGCGCCTCGCGCTCTCCGGCCAGCTCGGCCGCGATGCGCTGACCTCGGATGCCGTCTACGAGACCATGGATCTCTGCGTCTCATGCAAAGGCTGCAAGCGCGAATGCCCGACCGGCGTCGACATGGCACGGATGAAGGTCGAGTTCCTGCATCACTACCGCAAGCGCCACGGCCTCAGGCTCTTCGATCGCCTCGTCGCCTATCTGCCGCGCTATGCGCCTTTCGCCTCGAAGCTGCGCGGACTCCTGCATCTGCGCGACCGCATCCCGGCGCTGGCGCGTCTCTCCGAACAATGGTTCGGTTTCAGCGCGCGGCGCCGGCTGCCCGAATGGAGCGCGCGGCCCTTCCACGGCGAGACCGCTCCCGCCTCCGACGCGCTGCGCGTCGTTCTTCTCGTCGACACCTTCAATCGATGGTTCGAACCTGAGAACGCGCGTGCCGCGGTCGCGGTGCTCAAGGCGGCCGGCTATGACGTGATCGTCGCCGGCGAGGAAGCGGGCCCGCCACTCTGCTGCGGCCGCACTTTTCTTGCTGCCGGCCTGGTCGACGAAGCGCGGCGCGAGGCGCATCGGCTCATCGAGACGCTGAAGCCGCATCTCGCCGACGGGCTGCCGATCGTCGGGTTGGAGCCGTCCTGCCTCTTCACGCTCCGCGACGAGGTGGATGCGCTGCTGCCGCGCGAGGAATCCTCGCTGCTTGCCGGCAAGGCGATGCTGTTCGAGGAGTTCCTTAGCCGCGAGCAGGCGGCCGGCCGCGCCAAGCTTTCACTGAAGTCGCTGCCCGAAGCCAAGGCCCTCGTGCACGGCCACTGCCATCAGAAGGCGTTCGACGCCTTCAAGCCGACCCTGGCGTTGCTCAAGCAGATTCCCGGCCTCGACGTCCAGGCGATCGAGTCGAGCTGCTGCGGCATGGCCGGATCATTCGGCTATGCCGCCGAGCATTACGACGTCTCGATGAAGATGGCCGAGCTGTCGCTGCTGCCCGCGGTGCGCGCCGGCGGCGACGCCCTGCTCGTCGCCGACGGCACCTCCTGCCGCCACCAGATCGCCGACGGCGCCGGCCGCGAGGCCGTGCACATCGCGCGAGTGTTGCAGAAAGCTCTCGTCTAGGCGGCGGATGGCGGTTTCGGCGGGCCGGCGCCGACCAGGCCGACGCCGAGCAGATGACCGAACAAGTCGATCAGCTTCTGGCGGTCGGCCGCCGGCAGCGGCGGCTTGTTCAGCGAGGCGACGTTCGCCTCCATGTGATGGACATCGCCGGTGCCGAACAGCACCACGTCGTTCCCCGGCTCGTAGCGGGCAAAACGATAGGCGGCATCGGTCAGGCTGTCGGCTCCGCCCTTGTGGATCAGGAAGCCCAGCGGGTTCGGATCGTCGGCGAGCGCCTTCGACACCAGCCCCGCCGCTGCCAGCTCCTTCATCCCCGCCGCGACGCGCTCGGGCCTGGCGAAGATACTGCGGACCGCAAACATCACCAACGTCCCGATCCGCTTCGCCATCGCGCCCGGCAGCACGGCCTTGCGCGCATGCTGGTGCATCATGTGGAAGGCCAGCATCGCCGTATCCCAGTGGTCGTCCTTGACCGCTCGGCTCAGCATCTCAGCCTTGTGATCGCGTGCCGCTCCCTCGGTGATGCCGAGGAAACGGAACTTGCCCTTCCGCTGCTCCAGTCGGAGTGCCGGGACGATGGTCTCGACCGCGTAGTCGTAGTCGACGGCGCGGACGCCATGGAGCTGGAACACGTCAACATGGTCGGTCTTGAGCAGTCGAAGGGAGTTCTCCAGGCTGGCGATCACCTTCTCCGGCGGCAGCCGCGCATCGCCGTCGATGATGTTGGCCTTTGTGGTGATGACCACGCGGTCGCGCACGCCGGCGAGGCCCTGGCCGACCACGCCTTCGGTGCCGTAGGCAGCTGCCGTATCGAACAGCGTAACGCCGAGATCGAAGGCCCGCTTCACAAGCGCGACGGCTTCGGCCTCGGACTTGCCGGTGGCGAGCCCGAGGCGCGAGAAGCCGCCGCAGCCGAGGCCGGCGACGCCGACCTTGAGACCGGTACGGCCGAGCGTGACAGTGTCCATGGAACCATCCAAAGTGGGGAGCGGAAGCAGGGTCGTTCCTCTTCCGCCCTCAAGGCAAGCCCTGCCGAACCAAGACGGAATTCAAACCATGTGGCAGCCGAACGAACGCTACCCCGATCCCGCCGTGCGCGCGCTCGACCAGTCCTTCGCCAAGTACAAGGTGACGCTGGCCTCGGTCGAGCGCCTCTATACCGGCTGCCGCTGGTCGGAAGGGCCGGTCTGGTTCGGCGACGGCCGCTATCTCCTTTGGAGCGACATCCCGAACAACCGCATCCTGCGCTGGGACGAGGAGACGGGCGCCGTCTCGGCCTTCCGCAAGCCGGCGAACAACGCCAACGGCAATACGCGCGACCGCCAGGGACGGCTGGTCACCTGCGAGCATGACTCCAGGCGCGTGACGCGCACCGAGTATGACGGCTCGATCACCGTGCTCGCCGACTCCTATGACGGCAAGAAGCTGAACTCGCCGAACGACGTGGTGGTGACGTCGGATGGCTCGATCTGGTTCACCGATCCGCCCTTCGGCATCCTGGGTTACTACGAAGGCCACAAGGACGAATCCGAGCTCGAGCCGGCGGTCTATCGCATCGACGGCAAGACCGGGAAGCTCGCCAAGATCGCCGACGATATTCCCGGCCCCAACGGGCTCGCCTTCTCGCCCGACGAGAAGCTGCTTTACGTCGTCGCCTCGCGCGACGCGCCCAACCGCACGATCCGCGCCTACGAGGTCAAGTCGGGCGGCAAGCTCGGCAAGGGCAAGGTGCTGATCGACGCCGCCGGCGGCTCGCCCGACGGCTTCCGCGTCGATATCGACGGCAATCTCTGGTGCGGCTGGGGCATGGGGACGCCCGAGCTCGACGGCGTGCGGGTCTTCTCGCCGCAGGGCCAGCCGATCGGCCATATCGACCTGCCCGAGCGCTGCGCCAATGTCTGCTTCGGCGGACGCTACCGGAACCGGTTGTTCATGGCGGCGAGCCACGGCCTCTACGCGCTCTACGTGAACACCCAGGGTGTCGCCGGTGGCTGAGACCTGGTCTCCTTCGGAGGATGCGATCCGCGCCATGCTCGCGGATCGAAGACAGCTAACCTATCGCGAGCTGGCGAAGGTGCCGGTGCGCGACAACGGGGAAGCCCTCGTGCCGATGAAGGCCGATCCTAGCGCGCCCATCACGACGACCGAGTTGCGGTCGCCCTGGATCCGCTCGGGCGCGCTGGCGCGGCTCGTTCGCGCCGCGCAGTCGGTCCGGCAGCTGAGCCCGCGCTACGCGCTCCAGGTCATGGACGCGCATCGCCTGCTCTCGGTGCAGACAGCCGCCTTCGAGAAATACACGAAGATCTTCGGCGAGAAGCACCCGCATCTGAAAGGCGACGACCTCTCCGAATATGTGCACCAGCATGTCGCCGTGCCGACGGTCGCCGGCCACCCGACCGGCGGTGCCGTCGACGTGACGATCGTCGAGGACGGGACGCCGATCGACATGGGCCACACCTATGCCGATTTCGAGTCGCCCCAGTATCCCACCTTCGCCGAAGGCCTGACCGAGACGCAGCGCCACAATCGCATGCATCTGCGCGAGGCGATGGTCCGCGCCGGCTTCGCGCCCTTCAACGGCGAGTGGTGGCATTTCTCCTATGGCGACCCGGAATGGGCCGCGCTCTGGGGAGAGCCGGCCGCGCTCTACAAGCAGCTCGAGAAGCCGGCTTAGGTCTGTTTCGCCTGGTGCTCGGCGATCATGCGGTCGCGCTCGGCGGTGTCGAAGATGCCGGCCGGGTTGGCGCGCGTCGCCATCGCCGCCTGGATCACGACGTAGCGCTGCTGCGCGAGTCCATAAAGCCGGCGGAGCTCGACGAGCGGCTCCGGATGATCGTCGATGCGGAGGTCGAGGATCGCGTAAGGCTCCATGCCCCAGAGCTTGATCGCGGCCGACTGCCGGCCGCGCTTGTCGCCGCCGGCCGCCTGCCCGGCGTCGAGCGCCGAGATCAGGCGGTCGCCGAAGGTCAGCGATCCATTCCGCTGATAGGCCTTCAGCGTCTCTTCGACCACCTGGCGGCCCGCCAGCATGTTGCCGGCGACCGAGACGCATTCGTCCGCGACATGCCCGGCCCAGTCGACGCATTCGGCGCCGGTATAGGCGAAGGTGTCGCCCTCGGCGTCGATCACATGCATCTGGCGCTTGGCCTTGCCCTCGTCCGGATGGAGAAGGAAGCGGACAACCTGCCCGGCGCTGCGGCCCTCGGCGAGGTAGCGCATGCCGTCGACGCCCCAGAGCGGGTTGACCCGCGCCTGGGTCGCCATCGCGCCGAGGCGGCCCGCGCCATGCGGCACGAGCCCGCCGACCGCGAGCGACCGAGTCGTCACGGCGACGCCGAAATGCCCGGTTACAGGATCGCGGGCGATGATCGACCAAGTCATCCGGATGCTCTTCGATCGGCGAAAAGGTGATATTCGCCGCATCTGCGCGCGTTGACTATCGGAAACACCGCGCCTAGCCTCTCCTTCTCCTCACGCGCTGCTTAGCGGCTGCTAAGGCGCGCTCTCGATGCCGCGGAGCTTCTCGACGATGGGCATGACGGCGACGGAAAAGATTCTCGCGCGCGCGAGCCGCCGCGAGCGTGTCCGTCCCGGCGACATCGTGTTCCCGGACCCCGATCTCGTCATCGTCCATGACGGGCTGGTCGTCTCCTAAAAGGCGGAGCTGGACGCCGTCGGCATCGATTGCGTCTTCGACACCGACCGCGTCTACTTCGTCACCGACCACGACGTCGTCTATACGAGCCCCAGAGCGGTCGAGCGCGGCACGCAGATCCGCCGCATCGTCAAGGAATGGGGCATCAAGAACTTCTTCGATGTCGGCCAGGGCGGCCATGGCCACATCTTCCCGATCCAGGCGGGCATGGTGACGCCGGGCACTTTCTATTTCGACAATGACCGCCACTGCACCAATGCCGGCGGCATCGGCGCAGTGGGCTTCCGCGTCGGCACCGAGATCGCGACCGTGCTGGCGACCGGTACGGTGTGGACCAAGGTGCCGCCGACGATCCGCCTCACGCTCAAGGGCAAGGCGAAGCCCGGCGTCTTCGGCCGCGACATCGGCTTCCGCATCGTCCAGGATCTGGCGAAGCGCGGTGTTGATCTCGACTACCGCGTGCTCGAGCTCGCCGGCGATCTCGACCAGTTCTCGCTCGACGAGCGCGTCGCGCTCTGCAGCTCGCCGACCGAGCAGCGCGCCATCGGCGTCTTCATCCCGCCCTCGGCGAAGATCGTCGCCGAAGCACGGGCGCGGTCGAAGCGGCCCTTCGAGCCGGTCTACAGCGACCCCGATGCCGAGTACGAGCTGGACCTCACGCTCGACCTCGCCGAGATCGAGCCGCAGGTCGTGCTGACCGGCGGCGTCGATCGCGGCGTCGACATCGCCAAGATGTCGGGCAAGGCGATCAACCACGCCTTCATCGGCTCCTGCGGCTCGGGCATGTACGAGGATCTCGTCGCCGCGGCGAAGCTGCTGAAAGGCCGTCGCGTCGCGCCGGGCGTGCGCCTCTTCGTCGTACCGGGATCGGAGCTGAACACGAAGCGCATGCAGACCGACGGGCTCATGCAGGTCTTCGTCGAGGCCGGCGCGATGGTCATGCCGGCGGGCTGCGGGATCTGCTCCAGCGGCAAGATGGGGCCGGTGCATTCGGGCGAGGTCTCGATCTCGACCGCCGCCGACAATGTCGCCGGCCGCTTCGGCGCCAAGGATGCCGAGCTGCTGCTGGCGAGCCCGGCGACGGTCGCCGCATCGGCGGTCGCCGGCGTCATCACCGACCCGCGCGACTTCCAGGCCTTCCCTCCGAAGGGAGAGGCGGCATGAGCTTCCAGTGGCGCCTTGCCGGCCGCGTCCATAAATTCGGCCACGACATCCCGCATCCGGGTCCGGTGATCCCGAAATGGCTGGTCGCCGGCCGCTACATGGAGCCGAAGGACCTCGTCCCTCACCTGTTCGAGGAGCTGCGTCCCGGCTTCCATGAGAAATGCCGGCCGGGCGACATCATCGTTGCCGGCCGCAACTTCGGCATGGGGCCGAAGATGAACGGCTACATCGCCATGCAGGCGCTCAGCCTCGGGCTGATCTGCGAGTCGATGCCGTTCCTGGGCTATCGCGCCGCGCTCGGCGTGGGGCTCCGCGTGCTCGACCGCTGCCCCGGCATCCACGATCTGGTCGAGGATGGCGAGGAGGTCGAGGTGGACTTCTCAACCGGCGCCTTCGTCAACCGCACGCGCAAGATCGAGCGCGGCTTCGATCCCATTCCAGAGGCGCTGCGGGAGCTGGTCGCGCTCGGCGGCACCTCCGGCTTCCTCAAGCGATGGTGGGAAGCCAACAAGCCCAAGGACGCGCGGCCAATCAAGGCCGCGGGTATTCGCTGACTTTTCTCAAGGGAGACCGAGAAATGAGACTCTCCGCCTTCTCGCTTATCGCCGCCGTGGCGATCGCCGCCTCGCCGGTCTCGGCGCAGGATGCCGTCGAAAAGTTCTACAAAGGCAACACGATCACGATCAACGTGCCGTCCAGCGCCGGCGGCACCTATGGGCTCGCCGCCCAGCTGCTGGCCCAACACATGCCCAAGCACATCCCGGGCAAGCCCAACATGGTCCTCCAGATCATGCCGGGCGGCGTCAAGGCGACGAACTACATGCAGAATGTCGCGCCACAGGACGGCTCGGTGATCAACCTCTTGAGCCAGAGCATGCCCGACCTCCAGGCCTCCAAGGCCAAGGGCGTGCAGTTCGACGTGCTCAAATTCCATCCGATCGGCCTGATCGCCGGCCTGAACGGCGCCTTCGTCGTCGACGACCGCTCGCCGGCGAAGACGATCGAGGAGATGAAGACCAAGGTCATCCTCGCCGGCACGCGCGAGCGATCCGACTACGGCTTCCAGACCGTGGCGATGCTGAACCACTTCATGGGCACCAAGGTGAAGGTGATCCTCGGCTATGACGGCGGCGCCGAGACCGACCTTGCCATGGAACGCGGCGAGCTGCACGGCAAGCTTTCCTCCTGGCTCTCGATCAAGGAACGCCACCCGCAGTGGGGCCGCGGCGAAGGCGCCAAGGTCGTCCTCCAGATCGGGACCGAACGCGATCCGGACATCCCCAACGTGCCGACGCTGGTCGACCTCGCGCAGACGCCCGAGCAGAAGAAGATCTTTGTCTTCCTCGCCGGCAACAACTCGATCGCGCGCGGCCTGACCGCGCCGCCGGGCGTGCCGGCCGACCGCGTCAATGCGCTGCGCGCTGCCTGGGACGCGATGATCAAGGAAGGCGAGTTCACCGCTGCGCTCGCCAAGCACGGCTTCCCGCCGAACCACAAGGACTGGAAGACCTACGCGGCGATGATCAAGGAGCTGGCAGAGACTCCGCCCGAGATCATCGCGCTGTCCGAAGCAGTGCTGAGCAAGGCCCGCTGACCGACCTTCGCCGCTCCCGGGTCCTCCGGGAGCGGCTTCCCCTGTCGACAAGGAGAAATTGCTAGGTGGAGCAGGATCTCCTCGGCGCCGCCATTCACGCGCTCGGCATCCTGATGGATCCGACGCGGCTGCTGTTCCTGGGCTTCGGCGTCATCTGCGGCCTCATCCTTGGCCTGGTGCCGGGCATCGGCGGCCTGGTCGGGCTCACCATGCTGCTGCCCTTCACCTACAGCATGGATCCCTACACGGCGCTGGCGATGATGCTGGGCCTGGCCTCGGTCAACAACACCGGCGACACCATCCCCGCCGTGCTGTTCGGCGTGCCGGGATCGGCCGGGTGCGCTGCGACCGTGCTCGACGGCTATCCGCTCGCCAAGCAGGGCCAAGCCGGACGCGCGCTCGGCGCCTCCTTCATGGCCTCCATGCTGGGCGGCCTCTTCGGCGCCTTCCTGCTCGGCATCAGCGTGCCGATCCTGCGCCCGGTCGTGCTGATGTTCGGCTCGCCCGAGCTGCTCGCCTTCTGCCTTTTCGGTCTCTCGCTCGCCGCGGCCTTGAGCGGCGGCGCCCTCTTCAAGGGCCTCGCGGTCGCCGCCTTCGGCGTGATCCTGGCCCTGGTCGGCGAGGACGACTACTCCGGCACCATGCGCTGGACCTACGACACGGTCTATCTCTGGAACGGGTTGCCGCTGGTGCCGATCGCGCTCGGCTTCTTCGCCATTCCCGAGCTCGTCGACATGGCGATCGCGCGCACGCCGATGGTGCAAAGCGCGATGATGAAGGCCACCGCCGCCGGCCAGTGGCAGGGTGTGCGCGACGTCTTCCGCCACAAATTCCTGCTGCTGCGCTGCTCGGCGATCGGGACGCTGCTCTCGACCGTGCCCGGCATCGGCACCTCGGTCATCGACTGGGTCGCCTATGGCCATGCAGCGCGCACCGAGAAGGGCGCGTCGGAGACCTTCGGCAAGGGCGACATCCGCGGCGTGATCGCCTCGGAGGCCTCCAACAATGCGCGCGAGGGCGGCACCTTGATGCCGACGGTCGCCTTCGGCGTGCCGGGATCGGCCGGCATGGCCGTGCTGCTCGGCATGTTCCTGCTGCAGGGCATCGTCCCCGGCCCCGACATGCTGACCAAGCGCCTCGACCTCACCTACGCCATGGTGTGGAGCGTGGCACTCGCCAACGTCCTCGGCGCCGGCATCTGCTTCCTCTTCGCCAACCAGCTCGCGCGCATCGTGCTGATCCGCCCGAGCATCCTGGTGCCGGCCGTGCTCGCGGTCATCTATGTCGGCGCCTTCCAGGGCTCCAACGACTGGGGCGATCTCTACGTGCTGCTGATCTGCGGCGCACTCGGCTGGATCATGAAGCGCCATGGCTGGCCGCGCCCGCCGCTGATCCTGGGCGTCGTGCTCGGCGAGATCGTCGAGCGCTACATGTTCATCTCGGTCCAGGCCTTCGGCGTCAGCTTCCTCACGCGCCCGATCGTCATGGTGATCCTGGCGCTCACCCTGTTCGGCATCCTCCGGCCCTTCTTCCGAAAGGGCGCGGGGCGCCCCCGCATCGATCTTTCAGGCCTGCATTTCGAGCCGGAGAGCCTGAAGCGGGCGAGCACCTGGTTCGCTGCCTTCTTCGTCGTCTTCTTCGGCTATGTGCTGGTGACGTCCTATGGCTGGGACTTCGGCGCGCGCATCGTGCCGCAGATCATCGCGATCTTCGGCTTCCTCTTCGCCACGCTGCAGCTCGGCGCGCAGATGATCGGCCGCACCGTGCCGAGCGGCGAGATCAAGCCCGAGGCGGCCCGTATCATGGATATCGAGAGCAGCTTCGAAGGCCTCGACGACCGCACGATCAACCGCCGCGCGCTCGAAGCCTTCGGCTGGCTGATCTTCCTGCTCGGCGCCGGGCTCATCGTCGGGCTCCTGCCGGCGCTGTTCCTGTTCATGGTGGGATACATGCGCTTCGGCTCGGGCGAGCGCTGGCTGCCTTCGCTCGCCGTCGGCGCCGGCCTGTTCACGGTCTGCTACATGCTGTTCCACAAGCTCCTGCACCTGCCGTGGCCGGCGGCGCTGCTCGGTCAGCTCTTCCCGGCGCTTCGCAACGCCACGCATCTCCTCTAGACGGACACCGCTTCGATGGACATCAGGACGACGACCAAAGGCAAGGGCGAGGAGCACTGGACCAAGTCCGGCGGCAAGGATCTCTTCCTGTGGTCGAAGCGCGCCATCGGCGCGCGGCAGGGCACCGTGCTCTTCATCCACGGCTCCTCGATGCCGACGCAGCCGACCTTCGACCTGCAGGTCGACGGCATGCCCGAGGCCTCGGTGATGGACTGGTTCGCCACGCGCGGCTTCGATGCCTGGACCTTCGACTGCCGCGGATACGGCCGTTCCTACAAGGGCAAGGAGATGCTGGCGACGATCGCCGAAGGGGCGGAGGATGCCGCCGCCGCGTCGGAGTACATCATGGCGCGCGGCTCAGGGCCTCTCCTCGTCTACGGCATCTCCTCGGGCTCGCTCCGCGCCGGGCTTTTCGCCCAGCGGCACCCGGAGCGCGTCGCCCGGCTCGCGCTCGAGGCGCTGGTGTGGACCGGCGAAGGCAGCCCGACGCTCGAGCAGCGGCGCAAGAAGCTGGACGAATGGCGCGCCACCACGCGCCGGCCGATCGACCGGCCCTTCATGATGACGATGTTCACGCGCGACCATGCCAGCACGATCGAGGAGCGCTTCATCGACCCGCTGGTGAACCAGGTCCTCGCACTCGACGATTCCTCGCCCAACGGCACCTATATCGACATGTGCGCCAACCTACCCGTGATCGATCCGGAGAAGATCACGGTGCCGACCCTGATCATGCGCGGCCAGTATGACGGCATTGCCGCTCTCGACGACCTGATGGCCTTCTTCAAGAAGCTGCCGAGCCCGGACAAGGCGCTGACGGTGATGCCGGCGGTCTCGCACGGCTCGTTCCGGCAGAAGAATTTCCTCGCCTCGTACCAGATCCTGCACGCCTTTTTCTCGCGGCCGGCGCTCGCGTTCCGCGAGTAGCGACGTACCGCGCGGTATCCGGTTGTGGCGCGAATCGCGCATGAAGGCCGTGCGTGAACATCCGATGATCATTCAGGAACTGCACACCCCGTTCCGCGTTGGTTGGCCCGAGGGGACATCAACCGACGAGGACACTCCAATGAAGCTGAGAACTTCGCTCCTTGCCGCCGCGGCGACGATCGCCATGGCCGCACCCGCCCTTGCCATTCCCGGCACGGCGCTGACCGACCTGCCGCTGCGCGCCGGCCCCGGGCCGATGCATCCCGTGATCGCCACGGTGGAGCGCAACGGCACGGTCGAGGTCGAAGGCTGCAACGAGGGCGGCCAGTGGTGCCAGGTCAGCGTCGCCGGCCGGCGCGGCTGGGTCTTCGGCTCGCAGCTCGCCGCGCAGCAGTCCGGCGGCCAGCGGGTGATCATCACCGAGCAGCGCCAGGCGCTCCAGGTCCCGGTCATCCAGTACCAGGAGCAGCGGGCGCTCGCTCCGGCGACCACGACCACCACGACGACCAGCACGCAGACCGGTAGCACCGGCGCTGCCGCAGGCGCCGGCACCGGCGTGATCGCCGGCGCGCTGCTCGGCGGCCCGATCGGTGCCGTGATCGGCGGCCTCGCCGGCCTCACCGCCGGCGCAATGGTCGACCCGCCGGGCGAGGTCCGCACCTACGTCACGACCAACAAGGTCGAGCCGGTGTTCCTGGAAGGCGAGGTCGTGGTCGGCGCCACCGTGCCGCAGAACGTCCGGGTCTACGAGATCCCGAACTACAAGGATCGCTACGCCTACATCAACGGGCGCACGGTCCTGGTCGAGCCGGGCTCGAACAAGATCGTCTACGTCTACCGCTAAGCGCGGATGAGACCGGGGACGGCCGCCGGTAGCCTCCGGCGGCCGTTCTCACTTCCGCCAGAGGCGATCGGAAGCGATCGCCGCCCCTTCGGCCAGCGCTTCGAGCTTGGCATAAACCACGTCGGGATCGACCCGGCCGACACCGGCGAAGGTCGAAAAGCCGCAATCCGTGCCGGCCAGCACGCGCTCGCGCCCGACGATCTCGGCGAAGCGGCCGATGCGCTCGGCCACCAGCTTCGGGTGCTCGACATAGTTGGTGCAGGAGTCGAGCAGGCCCGGCATCAGCACCTTGTCGTCGGGCAGCTTGTGCTCCTTGAACACAGCCCATTCATGCGCATGGCGCGGATTGGCCGCCTCGAAGGAGAGCGCCTGGGCACGCGCCTTCAGCACCGTCGGCAGGATGCGATCGAGATCGATGTCGCAGTGATGCGGCCCCTCGTAGTTCCCCCAGCACACATGCAGGCGCACCGATGAGGGTGGGATGTTGCGGAGCGCGTGGTTGAGCGCCTCGACATGTGCCGCCGCACGCTTGAGGAAAGTGCCTTCGTCGGCCGACTTGAACATCATGTGGCGGCCGACGCCGAGATCCGGCGAGTCGATCTGCAGCACGAGGCCGGCCTTGTGGATCTCCTCGTACTCGACCTGCATCGCGTCCGCGAGCGCGGCGAGATAGGCGTCGTCGCTCGGGTAGTAGTCGTTCGGCTGGAACATGGCGATGACGCCGGGCGAAGCGGCGTTCATGAAGCCTTCGACGACACCAGCACCGCTGAGCGCCTTCTTGAAGTTGGCGACGTCATCGCGCACCGGCTCGAGATCCTTGACCTTGATCGGTCCGGTGCAGCGCGGCCGGCGATAGCTCGGCCCTCCCCCCTTGCTGGCGCGCTCGCGATAGCCAGGAAAGGCCTCGAGATCGGCCGGGATGGTGCGCGGGCTGTCGCCCTCGAAGCCGGTCAGCCGGTCCTTGATGTAGGTTGCGTAGCTGATCTTGCTCATCTCGCCGTCGCTGACCACGTCGACGCGCGACGACGCCTGGCGCTTCACGACCTCGCCGACAGCCTCGGCGATGGTCTTCTTGTAGGCGGCGTCCTCGGTGCGCGTCCCCGCTTCCTTGCCGAAGACGAGGTCGCAGACCGCCTGGCTGCGCGGCAGGCTGCCGACATGGGTGGTGAGGATGCGGTCGGTCGAGAGCTTCATGGCTCTAGCCTACGGTTGGCCGAACTTAGGGTCCAATAAATGTGAAGGCGGGGCTGTTGTCCGGCGGAGTGCGCCCTGACAGACTACCCCCGAGGAGCGGCGCCCGCCGCGGCACGAACAAGGTTATATCGCCACCACCGTCACACCACCGACAGGAGAGCACCATGGCCGAGGGTCTTGGGATTACGCGCACGCTTGCAGCGAGCCTGCTGGGAGCGACCATCCTGTCGGCGCCGGCATTGGCGCAGCAGAAGACCCTGATCGTGGTACCGCACGCCGAGCCCAAGGTGTTCGACCCGCACCAGTCCGGCGTCAACATCACGACGATGCATTCGGCGATGATCTACGACCAGCTCTTCGGCTGGGACGAGAAGATGACGGCGCAGCCGCAGGCGGCCGAGGGCGTCACCGTCTCGGCGGACAAGCTCACCTACACCTTCAAGCTCCGGCCGGGACAGACCTTCCATGACGGCACGGCGGTCACGACCAAGGACGTGATCGCGACGCTGAACCGCATGCTGAAGCGCGACACGCAGATTGCCAAGCTGGCGGAAGCCATCGCCGCCATCGAGCGCGTCGACGATGCGACCTTCACCGTCAAGCTGAAGGAGCCTTTCGGCTTCGTCACGCATCTGATTGGCGGCTCGAACAACGTTGCCGGCGGCATCATGCGCGAGAAGGAGGCGATGACCGACCCCTTCACACCGATCAACGAGTATATCGGCTCCGGTCCGTACAAATTCAGCCGCGCCGACTGGGCACCGGGCTCGAAGGTCGTCTATCTGAAGCACGACGCCTACAAGCCGCGCTCCGAACCGGCTTCGGCGATGTCCGGCGGCAAGGTCGCGAAGATCGACCGCGTCGAGTGGCGGATCATCCCGGATTCCTCGGTCGCCATGGCGGCGCTGCGCGCCGGAGAGATCGACTTCCTCGACGCGCCGCCGATCGACCTGGTCAACACGGTCGCCAGCAACCCGGACATCGTCGTCGGCGAGGTCTGGCCGATCGAGAACCAGGGCGTGTTCCGGATGAACCAGATCCATCCGCCCTTCAACAACCTGAAGGCCCGCCTCGCCGTTGCCAATGCGGTGAGCCAGATCGACTACATGACCGCGGGCATCGGCGACAAGCGCTACTGGCGCGAATGCTACGCCTACTGGCTCTGCAACCCGCCGAACGGCACCGAGGCCGGTTCCGATGCCTACCGCAAGCCGGATCTCGACAAGGCGCGCCAGCTCGTCAAGGAATCCGGCGTCGCCGACGTGCCGATCGTCATCATCGGCGGCAGCGACATCCCGATGTACAACGCGTGGAGCCTGCTGACCGCGGAGACGCTGAAGAAGATCGGCTTCACCAAGATCGATCTGCAGCTTTCCGACTGGGGCAGCGTCGCCGCCCGCCGCGCCAAGAAGGATCCGCCGACGCAGGGTGGCTGGAACATGTTCCACACCTCGGCCAACGGCGCGCAGCTCACCAGCCCGATGACCAGCCCGTCGACCATCATGACCTGCGACGGCCGCAACTTCGTCGGCTGGCCCTGCGACGAGGTGGTCGAGAAGATGCGCGACCAGTACATCAAGGAAACCGACCCGAAGAAGCAGGCGGAGCTGGTGGAAGCCATGCACAAGCGGCTGTGGGAAGTGATCCCCTATGTGCCGCTCGGCCAGTTCAAGCAGCCCTTCCTGTGGCGGAAGAACGTCTCCGGCGTGCTCCGGGCCAACACGCTGGTGTTCTGGAACATCACGAAGAGCTGACGCCCCCCGTGAAAGGCTACGAGACGCTCGGCATCGCCGCCGGGCATGCCCGGATCCGCGCCTTCGTTCGAGGCGCGGGTCCGACGGTGGTGATGCTCTCCGGCATGGGACGTCCGCCGAGCGATCTCGAGGCCTTCGGCAAGGCCGTCGCCGATTCCGGCTACAAGGTCGCGATCTGCGAATATCGCGGTGTCGGCGAGAGCACGGGACCGCTCGACGGCATCACCTTTCACGACCTGGCGAAGGACGTCATTGCCGTCATCGACAAGGTCGGCGGCGCGCCGGTGGCGCTGATCGGCCATGCGTTCGGCAACCGCATCGCTCGCACACTCGCCGCCGACCGGCCGGATCTCGTGTCCTGCGTGGTGATGCTGGGAGCCAGCGGCAAGGTGCAGCCCTCTCCCGAGATCGCCGCTGCGATCAGGATCGCGCAGTCGATGCACCTGCCGCGGAAGGACCGCGAAGCCGCGGTCCGGCTCGCCTGGGTCGGTCCCGGCCGCGATCCCTCCGGCTGGCTCGACGAGAACTGGTCGCAACCCTTCATCAAGGGCGCGATGGCCGCGGCCGAGAGAACGCCGCTCAGCGAATTCTGGACCGCGGGCAAGGCGCCGATCCTGATCGTCCAGGGCCTGGCCGACGTCTCGGCCCCGCCGGCAAACGGCCGTTCGCTCAAGGAAGAGGTCGGCGACCGCGCTACGCTGGTCGAGCTTGAGGGTGTCGGCCACTCGATGGCAGTCGAGGCACCGGACGAATGCGCCAAGCCCGTACTCGACTATCTGGCGAAGCGCGTGAGGCGCTAGAGAATCCTGGGGTTCGTCACGGCACGACGGACCGGCGGCCGCTGCGCTCGGTCAGGATGCGGTCGAAGCGCGTCAGCTGCGCCATCACCCGGCCGTAGACGCTTTCGGGAGGAAAACTCCCATCGGCGTCGGGCGTTCCGGCGGGAAGACCGGTGAACAGCTCGACCGCGTCGTCGATCGTGGCGGCGCTCCAGACATGGAACCGGCCCGCCGCCACCGCCTCTTCGATCGGCGGGCGAACCGCCAGATTGATCTCGTTCGCCGCCGGGATCAGCGCGCCTTGCGTGCCGGTGAGCCCGCGCTCGCTGCAAGTGCGGAAGAAGCCTTCAACCTTGTGATGCGCACCGCCGATCGCCTGCGTCTCGCCCTGCTGGTTGGCCGAGCCGGTGATCGCGATGTCCTGCCTCAAGGGAACGCCCGACAGCGATGACAGGATCGCCAGAAGCTCCGCCAGCGAGGCGCTGTCTCCTTCGACCCCGCCATAGCTCTGCTCGAAGGTGATCGAAGCGGAGAAGGACAAGGGAAAGCGGCGCGCGAAAAGGCCGTTGAGGAAGCCCGAGATTACATAGACGCCCTTCTGCTGGATCGGGCCTGCCATTTCGACCATGCGCTCGATGTTGACGACGCCGAGCTCGCCGACGAAGGTGCGCGCGGTCACGCGCGAAGGCTGGCCAAAGCTGTGGTCGCCGGAATCACTGACGACGAGCGCGTTGATCTGGCCGACCTTGCGGCCGTCGGTCTCGATCAGGATCGTGCCGCGTCGGATCAGCTCCTGGCTGCGATCTTCCGTATGGGCGTTGCGTTCGCGCCGGGCATTGAGCGCCGTGTCGACATCGGCCGCGGTGATCGTCGTATCCTTGCGCTGGCGCGCGAAGGCGGCCGCTTCCGAGACGACATCCTCGATCTGCTCGAAGCGCGCCGAGAGCTTGCCGCGATGCTGCGCCCATCTCGCCGACTGGCCGAGCAGGTAGCCGATCGCGCCGTCGTCGCAACGCGAACCGCCCAGCCGCCGGGCCGCTTCCTGAATGATCCCAGCGACCGCCGCGAGATTGCCGGGACTCGCTTCCATATCGACGTCGATGTCGGCTTTGACCTTGAAGTAGCTCTGGAAGTCGACGTCCGCGGCGAAGAAGGTGTAGTACCACCGGTGCGAGCCCACCAGCACGACCTTGACGTCGAGAGGGATCGGCTTCGCCTTGAGTCCGCCGACCAGGGGCGGACTGCCCGAGCGGTACAGCTCCTCGATGCGGATCTCGCGGTCGCGGAGCGCCGCCTTGAGGAACTCCCAGACCCGCGGCTGCGCCGCCAGGGCCTCGGCACGCAGCACCAGGATGCCGCCATTGGCCCGGTGCAGCGCGCCGGCGCGGATCATGGTGAAGTCGGTCTCGAGCACGCCGCCGACCGACCGGTACTGGATCGTGCCGAACAGGTTCTCGTAGGTCGGGTTCGGTTCGAGCACGACATCCGGATGCGGGTCGCTGCCGTGATCGGCCAGCAGGTTGACGGCGTAGCGCTCGACGAAGGCGATGCGCTTCGGCGCACTCTCCGGCCCGTCCCCGGCCACGCGGCCGAACAGGTCGGCGAGATCGGCGCGCATCTCGGTCAGCCACCGCCCGAGACCCGGATGGCCGCCGAACTCGGCGACGACGGCGGCGACCAGCGCGTCGGTCGCCCGCTCGACGGTCTCGCGGCGTACATTGGCCATCGCCTCGCCGATCTCGGCTTCCGTCGCCCGCGCCCGGGCCGAGAAGTCGGCGAGCGCCGGCTGGATCTTCGTCCAGGCCGCCTCCAGCCTGGCGCGTTCCTTGTCGTCGAGCGCCTCATAGGCCCGCGGCTTCCCCTCGGCGTCGCGAAGCAGGAGCGCGAGCCCCTGCTCGGAGCGCGTGAGTTCGACGCCGTCGGCTTCCGCCAGCTTCTGCAGCGCCGCAAAGGAGTCGGCCATGCTGGCGCGAAGCGCTTCGCCGGCCTGCCCGAGCGCCTGAGAGTACTCGGGCGAGCCGAAGGCCTTTTTCAAGGCCGCCTCGATCGCCGGCACCAGGGCAGCGACGCGATCGCGAAAGCGCCGGCCGACGCCGGCCGGAAGCCGGCAGGGCCGCGGCCACTCCGGTCGCTTGAAGTTGTTGAGGTAGATCCAGTCTGGCGGCGGCGGCAGGCGCGTCACATAGGCGCGGAGATAGTCCATCGTCGCCGTCATCCGGCCGCTGCGGTTCTCGCCGAGCACGAAGACGTTGAAGCCGAGATCGGGAATGGCGAGCCCGAATTCGAGCGCCTGGCGCGCACGCCGGTGCGAGGTGAGCGCGAAAACCGGCGGCTCTCCGCCGACCGGCACGGCCGTCGTCGCGGGAACGGCGAACCGCGGCAGGCCGATCTCGCCGGCCGCGAGGGATTTTGCGGGCATCGTTGAATCCTAGGCGATCGGCCGACGCTCAGCCCTTCGTCACATGCACGCCCGGCACGCGGCCGCCATTCCACTTGCCGCCGAGCGCGCGCTCGATCTGGGCCGCGAGCTGAAGGAGCTGCCCGTCATTGGCCTGGCGGGAGAGCGCCTGGATGCCAAGCGGAAGACCGTTGTCATGCGCCGCCATCGGCAGCGAGATGCCGGGGATGCCGGCGAGGTTACCTAAGGGCGTGTAGGCGTAGAGACCCCAGAGCTTGCGGAACCAGTCGCGCGGCTTGTCCGTGCTGTTCATGGTGATGAAGTCCATGGTGCCGAGCTTGTGCGTGGTCTGCGTCGAGATCGGCGTCAGGATGACATCCCATTCCTCGAAGAAATCGCCGAAGGCACGCGACGTCGTATTGAACACCGCCTGCATGTCGGAGCGCGCCGAGTAGGGCAGGTTGATCCCCTCCTCCCAGATCTTGACGTTCATTGGCTCGATCATGTCGGCGGTCGGCCGGTTGAGGCCCTTCGCCTTGGTCTTGCTCTCGAGGTTCATCGCGATGTTGGTGATGTAGCAGGTCGTCTGCGCGTCGTAGGCGGCGCGAAAATCGATCGGCGGCGTCTTCCATTCGACGTGATGGCCGAGCCCTTGCAGGAACTTGGCCGCGCGCTCGAGCTCGGAGGCGATATGTGGGGTCGAACGGTAATCGCCCCACTCATGACTGACCGCAATCTTGAGCTTCGGCGGGTCCTTCTTGATCATGTCGGTATAACGGCCTTCCGGCGTCCAGAAGGGCATGAACTCGCCCGGCGCCGGTCCGCGGCACGCATCGAAGAACGCGGCGTGGTCGCGCACGGTGCGGCTGTGGCAGCCCTGCACCGAGACGACGGCCATCAGGTCGGAGCCTTCCGGATAGGCCGAAAACACGCCGCGCGAAGGCTTCAGGCCGAGATTGCCGTTGATGCCGGCGGGGATGCGGATCGAGCCGCCGCCGTCGCTCGCATGGGAGAGCGGGATCACGCCGGCGGCGATGATCGCGCCGGTACCGGCCGAGGAGCCGCCGGTCGTGTAGCTCATGTCCCACGGGTTGCGCGAGACATACACCTTCGGATTCTCGACCGAGCCGCAGACGCCGAATTCCGGCGTCGTCGTGCGGCCCATGATGTTGAGGCCGGCCTTGCGGATCTTGGTGGTGAGGAAGCTGTCGGACTTGGCGACGTTGCCCTGCATGAGCTGGGCGCCCATCTCCTGCTTGCGGCCTTTCAGCGTCGGGCCGAGATCCTTCATCAGGTAGGGCATGCCGGCGAAGGGACCGGAGAGATTGGCGCCGTCCTTGGCCGGATCCTTGACGACGTCGTCGAAGACCTCGACGACCGCGTGGATCCGCGGATTGACCATCTCGACGCCCGCGGCGACCTGCTCCGCGAGGTCGCGCGGCGTGACCTCCTTCTTCCTCACCAGCTCGGCGAGACCGACGGCATCGTATGTCACCCAATTGTCCCAGCTCATCACCGTCGTCATGGTCTCTCTCCTGCTGCGAGTCGCGGAGACTCTAGATGGATTTCAGGCACTTGGCCGAGGAGGAATGTCGCAAATCTTAGAGGAATGTCCTTCAAAATCGGCCAATGTCTTTTGCGCTCCGATGGCCCGTCGTGCCAACCTAGCATTCATGGCGAAGGTTCTGGTCATCGACGAAGATGGCGCCATCCGCATGATGCTGGGCGCGATGCTCAAGCGTGCGGGCCACGAGTCAAAGCTCTACGCCAATGGCAGGCTGGCCCTGGCCAGCATCGATCAGGGCGAAGCCTTCGACCTTGTGGTGACCGATATCCTGATGCCAGAGATGGATGGCATCGAAGTCATCACCGCGCTGCGCAGCCGCGGCTGCGCGCCGTTGATCCTCGCCATCTCCGGCGCGGACTCACGCGTCGACCTGCTCAAGGCCGCGACCAATCTCGGTGCCCAGGGCGCGCTGCAGAAGCCCTTCACCGACGACGTGTTCCTAGGATTGGTCGAGGACCTGCTGCGGCGCTACGTCGCCGCCATCACCTAGCGGGGGCCTTGGCATAGAGCGCGGCGTGGAAGAGCGTGTTGAGCTCGCCCCAGCCGCCGGCAACGAGGCGATCGGCTGACGATCGCCTCGAGAGCCTTAAGTCAGCGCTGGCCGATCTGCGCGTTCTTCGCCAGGGTCTCGGCCATCTGCAGGTGATGGCGGACGGTCGGCAGGGTCTCGGTGGCGAAGGCCTTGAGCTCGGCATCCTGGCCGGATCGGATCTGCTCTTCCATCAGCTGCACCGTCTTCTTGTGCGCCTCGACCATGGTCGCGATG
>VGEH01000041.1 GCA_016869375.1 Alphaproteobacteria bacterium
TGCAGAACGAACTCGTGACGCGCTATGGATCCGCATCGGCCACATCCTCGATCAATTCCATCCCAGCGAATGCCAGAACTACTTCCGACACACCGGATATCTATCATCTTGATCGCAAAATGCTCTAACAGGGTAAGACACCGCCGGGGATGGGCCGGGGGCGTCTTTTTGAATCCGCTCAACTGGGTGACGCGCTATCGGGTCCAGCGGCCCTTCAGCCGAAGGCTGCGGATCGCATCCGCGCCGATCGCCACCGGCGCCGCCTCGCCCGCGCTCGCCCGCTTCGCCGCCGATCCGGGCTTCGATCCGCTTTCCGGCGCCATCGACTTCCTGCTCGCCACCTATGCCGGCGACGCCCCTCGCGCCAGATCGGCGATGACGCGGCTCGACGGGACGATATCCCCGCTCTTCGCCGGGAACGACTTTCGCAAGCTCGTCGTCGGCTGCTTCCGCCATGCGCTCGAGACCGGCCGTCTCGACCGAGACAAGGCGACGCTCCTGCTCGACTTCGCCGAGCGCTTCGATCCAACGTTCGCTGCGCTCGGACGCCGCTGTCCGCGTCGAGACGCGACGCCGAAAATTCTCTCCTTCGACTACGCGAAGCGCCTTTCTTCCAGGCTCCGCATCGTTCTGCTCTTCGGTCCGTCCGCGCGCGTCTACGACCTGGGCGAGCGGCTGAGATCCGCTTTCGCCACGGCGGAGGTGGAATGCCGCGTGCTTCCGGGCGAGACCGATTCGGGCGAGATCGGCGCGAACGACCTTGTCCTTGTCGATGAGAACACAATTTTCCGGAAGGAGCCGGAGAAGCAGCAGGCCCATCTCGACCGCTTGCGGAAGGTCGCAAAGCGGCTCGGCCGCCTCGTCCCTGATCCCTGGGGGAAGGGCTTCGACGAGCAGCTCGCGCGCGGCGCCGATCGCTACGACTTCTTCTGGGCGATGGCGCCGACGCTCCACGAGACGGCGCCGATACCGCCCGGGAAGATCTGCCTGATCCCGTTCCCGATGGGCTTCGGCCCCCTTTTCGACGAGGTCGCGGCCGGGCCTCCGCCCGAGGCCGGGCTCGGCTTCTGCGGCGCGATCGAGGACTACAACCATCATCGCTACTTCTGGCTCCTGTCCGAGCTCGCGCGCGGCTCCGACCTTGCGATCCGGCTGACCAGCCAACAGCCGGACGGACTCGGCATCGCGGAGAGCTACCGGCGCTATCTCCAGGCTCTTCTCGGCACCGCCGCCTGCCTAAGCCTGACCATGCGTTCGACCGGGGACCGCATCCAGGTCGGGCGGACCTTCGATGTGCTGCGCGGCGAGCGCCTCCTGGTTCAGGAATACACGCCCGATGCGCTCTTCTATCTCGCGCCGGGCGAAGATTTCATCGAGGTCGACGGCGCCGCCGACCTTCCCGAGGTGCATGAGCGCATCCGCTCCGGGGCCTTGGAGCCGGTGCGCCGCCATGGCGCCGAGACCTTCCGCCGCGCCTATTCCGACGAGGCCGTCATCCGCCATCTCGCGACCTGGACCTGACCTTTCGCAGGCGCAACAATTCGCTTATCTATAGGTTATGGCGTTTCCCGCCCTCGCCGAGACCTCGGAATCGCTCCCGCGCGCGGGCCTGCGCGGCCGCGAGGGCCTTGTCGAGCCGCGCCGCATCGTCAACCGCCGCAAGCTCTCGGCCGAGCTCGACGCACTCGCCGAGGAGGGCAAGCTCGACCGGCCGCGCATGGTCGAGATCCTGAAGCGGACCCTGGCGGAGGGGCGCGCCGAGATCGCCCGCCGCCTGGACGAAGACAAGAGCGGCCCTGCCTGTGCCGCCGCCACGACCTACCTGGTCGATCAGGTGGTGCGTGTCCTCTTCGATCTGGCCGAGACCACGATGTTTCCCGTCGCCAATCCGACCGAGGGCGAACGCCTGGCGCTGGTCGCGATCGGCGGCTATGGCCGCGGCGAGTTGGCTCCCTTCTCCGACATCGATCTCCTCTTTCTGCTGCCCTACAAGCGCACGCCCAGGGCCGAGCAGATCGTCGAGTCGATCCTCTACGTGCTCTGGGATCTCGGCCTGAAGGTCGGGCATGCCGTCCGCTCGGTCGAGGAATGCATCCGCCTTTCCAAGGCGGACATGACGATCCGCACCTCGCTGATGGAGGCGCGCTATATCTGGGGCGAGCAGAAGCTGCACCAGGACCTCAAGCGCCGCTTCGCCAAGGAGATCGTCGCCGACACCGCGCAGGAGTTCGTCGAGGCCAAGCTCACCGAGATGCAGAAACGGCATCTGAAGCTCGGCGACTCGCGCTACGTGGTCGAGCCCAACATCAAGGACGGCAAGGGCGGCCTGCGCGACCTGCACACCCTCTTCTGGATCGCCAAATACGTCTATCGCGTCGAGGGCGTCGAGGATCTGGTGTTGAAGGGCGTGGTGACCGAGGCCGAGGCACGTACCTTCGCCAAGGCGCATCACTTCCTGTGGACGCTGCGCTTCCATCTGCATCTCGTCGCTGGCCGGCCCGAGGAGCGGCTGACCTTCGACGTGCAGCGCGAGATCGGCGGGCGCATGGGCTATCGCGACCATGCCGGCACGCGCGGCGTCGAACGCTTCATGAAGCACTACTACCTGGTCGCCAAGGATGTCGGCGACCTGACGCGCATCCTCTGTGCGGCGATCGAAAGCCAGAACCAGCGCCGCCCGCGCTTCCAGCTGCCGCGTTTCTCGCTCAAGCGCCGCGACCTCGGCGGATTCGTCCTCGAAGGCGAGCGCGTCGCGGTTCCTTCGGACGATAACTTCGTCAAGGATCCGGTCGCGCTGATCCGCCTTTTCCACGTCGCGCAGACCCACGACCTCGACATCCATCCGCGCACGCTGCAGCTGGCGACCCGGCATCTCGATCGCGTCGACGGCAAGCTGCGCGCGAATGCCGAGGCGAACCGTCTCTTCCTCGAGGTGCTGGCGGCGCCGCGCGATTCCGAACGGATCCTGCGTCGCATGAACGAGGTCGGCGTCTTCGGCCGCTTCGTCCCCGATTTCGGCCGTGTCGTCGCGCAGATGCAGTTCGACATGTATCACGTGTACACGGTCGACGAGCACACGCTGTTCGCGCTCGGCATCCTGCATCGCATCGAGGACGGCAAGCTCAGCCAGGATCATCCGCTCTCGGCCGAGGTGATCCACAAGGTACAATCGCGCCGCGCACTCTATGTGGCGCTCCTCCTGCACGACATTGCCAAGGGACGCGGCGGGGACCACTCCGAGCTTGGCGCCGAGATCGCGCGCAAGTTCGGCCCGCGCATCGGGCTCACCGCCGAGGAGACGGAGAGCGTCGCCTGGCTCGTGCTGCATCACCTCGCGATGAGCAACACTGCCTTCAAGCGCGACATCAACGATCCGAAGACGATCTCCGACTTCGCCCAGCTCGTGCAGTCGCCGGAGCGGCTTCGCCTGCTGCTCTGCCTTACCGTTGCCGACATCCGTGCCGTCGGTCCGAACATCTGGAACAACTGGAAGGCGGCGCTGCTGCGCGAGCTTTACTGGCGGACGGAGGAGGTGCTGCTCGGCACCTCGGCCGAGGCCGGCAAGGCCGAGCGCGTGCGCAGCGCGCAGGCGGCGCTGCGCGATCGTCTTCCCGACTGGACCGACGCAGCCTTCTCCGAGCATCTCGACAAGGGTTATGCCGACTATTGGCTCGGCCTCGATGCCGACACCCACGCACGGCATGCGCGCCTGGTCGCGCGCGCCGAAGCCGAGAAGGCTCCCTTGGCCGTCGACACCCAGGTCGATCCGAAGCGCTCGGTGACCGAGATCACCATCTACACCGCCGACCATCCCGGCCTCTTCTCGCGCATCGCCGGCGCTATCGCGGTTTCCGGCGCCAACATCGTCGACGCCCGCATCTACACGCTCGCCAACGGCATGGCGCTCGACACCTTCGGCATCCAGGATGGCGAGGGGAAGGCGGTCGATCGCCCGAACCAGCTGGCCAAGCTATCGGTGCTGATCGAGCAGTCGCTGAACGGAAAGCTCAAGACGCTCGAGGAGCTGGCGCGCCGCGCCAGGCAGGTGCCGCGTACTCGTGCGCTGGTGCTGCCGCCGCGCGTGCTGATCGACAACAAGGCGAGCGCGACGCACACGCTGATCGAGGTCAATGGCCGGGATCGGCCCGGCCTCTTGTTCCAGGTCACGCGCACACTGACCCAGCTCAACCTGCAGATCTCGACCGCGAAGATCTCGACTTACGGCGAGCGCGTCGTCGACGTCTTCTATGTGAAAGACGTCTTCGGCCTCAAGGTCGAGCACGAGAAGCGCCTGGCCGACATCCGCGCCCGTCTTCTCGAGGTCCTGGCCGAGGTGCCGGCCGACGCCAAGCGCAAGCCCGCGCCGGCCAAGGGCTAGGCGGCGTAGTGACGATTCTGATCTCGCAACGAGCGTTGCCCTCCACCCCAACCCTCCCCCACGCTCCGCGGGGGGAGGGGGCATGAGCGCCTCGTGTCCCCTCCCCCCGCGGAGCGTGGGGGAGGGTTAGGGTGGGGGCGAGACTCCTTCTCGCCGATGCTCCTCCGCTCCATCGCCACCGTCGGCGGCTACACGCTGCTCAGCCGCGTCGTCGGTTTCCTGCGCGACCTGCTATTCGCCGCATTGCTCGGCGCCGGGCCGGTGGCGGACGCGTTCGTCGTTGCCTTCCGGTTGCCCAATCTCTTCCGCGCGCTGTCGGCCGAGGGAGCGTTTTCCGCCGCCTTCGTTCCGATCTATGCGCGGCTCCTGGTCGAGAGCCGCATCGCGGCTCAGCGCTTCGCCGAGGACACGCTGGCTGTGATGGTCGCGGTGCTGACGGTCATCGTCATCATCGGCGAGGCGGGGATGCCCTGGATCATGCGGGCGCTCGCAACTGGCTTCGCCGACCAGCCGCAGCAGATGGCGCTGGTGGTCGAGCTCGGCCGCATCACCTTTCCGTATCTGCTGCTGATCTCGCTGACGGCCTTCCAGGGCGCGGTGCTGAACGCGCATAGCCGCTTCGCCGCGATGGCGGCGGCACCGATCCTCCTGAACCTGGCGCTGCTCGCGGTGCCGCCGCTGCTGCTCAGCCGCGGCATCGACACCGGCCATGCTTTCGCCTGGGCGGTCATCGCCGGCGGCATCCTGCAGTTCCTGTTCCTGGCCGTCATCTGCCAGCGCGAAGGCATTCGCCTCGTGCTGCCGAAGCCGAGCCTGTCGCCGGAGGTCCGACGGTTGTTCCGGCGTATGGGACCTGGCGTCGTCGGCGCCGGCGTCACCCAGCTCAACCTCGTCGTCGGCACCATCCTGGCGACGCTGATCGCCGAGGGTGCGGTCTCCTATCTCTATTACGCCGACCGGCTCTCGCAGCTCCCGCTGGGCGTGGTCGGCACCGCGGTTGGCACCGCGCTGCTACCGCTGCTCTCGTCGGAACTCAAGACCGACCCGGCGAAAGCGCTCGCCAGCCATAACCGCGCGATCGAGGCGGCGCTGCTGCTGGCGCTGCCGGCGGCGACCGGTCTCGTCGCGCTCGCCGAGCCGATCGTCATCGTGCTGTTCGAGCGCGGCGCCTTCGGCCGGCCTGAGTCGATCGCCACCGCGCAGGCGGTGGCCGCCTATGCGCTCGGCCTGCCTGCCTTCGTCCTGGTCAAGGCGCTGTCGCCGGGCTTCCTCGCGCGCGAGGACACGGCGACACCGGTCAAGCTCGGCATGGTCGCGATCGCGGTCAATCTCGCGCTCAACCTGGCCCTCATGAAACCGCTCGGCCATATCGGCATCGCGCTCGGCACCTCGGCCGCCGCCTGGGTGAACGTAGCGCTGTTGTGGTCGACGCTGGCGCGCCGTGGCCATTTCTCGCTCGATACGCGCTCGCGCCGGACCTTGCCGCGGCTCGTCCTGGTGACGCTGGCGATGGGCATCGTTGTCTGGGCGGCGAAGCCGTACCTGCCGGTCGGCACGCTCGGCCTCGGCCTCCTCATCGCCCTCGGCGGCGCCGTCTTCGGATCGCTCGTGCTGCTCTCCGGTGCCGCCAGCCTCGCCGATCTCCGCCGCGCGCTCAGGCGCTAGGCGGCTTCCAGACTTTCTCCGCGATGCGGAGGAGGTTCCCGCCGAGGATGCCGCGGATGGCCGCGTCGTCGTAGCCGCGATCGACGAGGGCCTGCGTCACCTTCGGGAAGTCGTCCGGCGGGATGTAGCCGATCGCCGCACCCTTGGCGTACTGATGCTCCGGCCAGTAGTCGCGGTGCTTCTCGAGGAAGTCGCCGAAATCGTCCTTCTTGAACACCGTGTCCATGCCGATGCCGACATGCTCCGGCCCGATCATCTCGACCATGTAGTCGATGTGCTCGACCAGGTGCTGCACCGTGGCGCCGTTCGGCCCGAGGAAGCGGCCGACGCCGGTGACGTTGACGACGCCGCCGGTCGCCGCGCAGGCCTTGATCTGGTCGTCCCAGATGTTGCGCTCGTGATCCCAGAGCTTTCGCGCGTTGGAATGCGAGAAGACGACGGGCTCGGTCGAAACCTCCATCGCCTCCATCGTCGTGCGGTGCGCGGTGTGCGAGCAGTCGACGACCATGCCGACGCGGTTCATCTCTCTTACGACGTCGCGACCGAAGGCGGTGAGCCCGGCATTGCCTTCGTGGCAGCCGCCGCCGGCCAGGTTGTTGCGGTTATAGGCGAAGAGCATGTGACGGATGCCGAGCCGGTAGTAGAGGTCGACCATGCCGACATCGCCGTTGAGCGCGTTCATGCCCTCGATGTCGTAGGTGACGGCGAGCTTGCCCTCGCGCTTGGCGCGGTGGATATCGGCGACGGTCTCGACCTGGAGCAGGAGCTCCGGGTGCTCGCGGACCCATTGGCGGTAGTAGGAGAGCGCGGCGATGCCGAGCTCCCAGGGCGTCACGTCGAAGCTGACATTGATCGAGAGATAGTCGACGCCGGCGTTCCTCCAGCGATCGAGCCCGTCGACCGAGCCGGGGCCGGTGAAGGCGAAGCCGCCATGATCGTCCCAGACCAGCGCGTCCCGATGCAGCCTGGCCGCCTTGGCCGAGATTCCCCAGGTATTGGTGTCGCTGTCGGGCATGATCATTCTCCTGTGAGGCCGATCAGAGCGGTTCCGGCGAAGCCGCGCAACCATTGACCCGATTGCCCGATACGGGGATAAACGGCCTCCGCCCAGCCTGGAGCATCGCGCCGTGTCCGTCTCTCTGATCTTCTCCGGCATGCAGCCGACCGGAAACCTGCACCTCGGCAACTATCTCGGCGCGCTCAAGAACTGGGTGAAGCTCCAGTCGCAGGCGAAATGCATCTACTGCGTCGTCGACCTGCACGCGATCACCATGCCGCAGGATCCGAAAGAGCTGCGCTCGGCGACGCGCGAGGTCGCGGCCGCCTATCTCGCCGCCGGCATCGACGCCGACAAGCACATCCTCTTCAACCAGAGCCGCGTGCGCGCCCATTCCGAGCTTGCCTGGATCTTCAACTGCGTCGCCCGTATCGGCTGGCTCAACCGCATGACGCAGTTCAAGGACAAGGCCGGCAAGAACCGCGAGAACGCGCTGGTGGGCCTCTACGCCTATCCGGTGCTGATGGCGGCCGACATCCTGCTCTACCACGCCAATGGCGTTCCGGTCGGCGAGGACCAGAAGCAGCATGTCGAGCTGACGCGCGACATCGCCCAGGCCTTCAACTCGATGTTCGGCGTCGAGCACTTCCCGCTGCCCGAGCCGATGATCCTGGGCGAGGCGACGCGCGTCATGAGCCTCCGCGACGGCACCAAGAAGATGTCGAAGTCGGATGCCTCCGACTATGCGCGCATCAACCTGACCGACGACGCCGATACGATCGCGCTCAAGATCCAGAAGGCGAAGACCGACCCGCATCCGCTTCCCGATGACGTGAAGGGGTTGGAGGACCGTCCGGAGGCCGACAACCTGCTGACGATCTATGCCGCGCTCGCGGATATCACGACCGCCGAGGCGCTCGGCCGCTTCGCCGGGAAGACCTTCTCGGAGTTCAAGAAGGCGCTGGTGGAGCTTGCCGTCTCGGTGCTGGGGCCGATCAATGCCGAGATGCGGCGGCTCAAGGCCGATCCCGGCCATGTCGACGCCGTCCTCCGCCGTGGCGGCGAGCGCGCGACCGAGATCGCCGAGCCGATCCTGAAGAAGACACAGGATATCGTGGGATTCCTCAAGGACTGAGGATGAGCCGGGAGCTGCTCCTCGCCGTCGCTGTCCTCTTTCCCCCGCTGGCGCTGCTTCTCGCGCGCCAGTGGGTCCATCTGGCGCTGAACGTCGCGCTCTGCGCAGGCACGATTTTCGCGAGCGAGATCACGCTGCTCGCCATTGCGCTGTCCGTGGTCGTGATCGCGCATGCCGTCTGGGCTGTTCTGCGGCGGCCGATGCCTCAGGCGACGTAGGACCAGATCGAGGCGAGGAGCGCCAGCGCCATCGCGGCGGAGGCGAGCCAGCCGAGGCAGCGGAGCCAGGCGGGAAGCGCGAGGCGATCGCCGTTCTGCGGGGCGGAGACGACCAGCATCATCGCCAGCATGATCGGCACGGCGACGACGCCGTTGATGACCGCGGCCCAGAACAGCATGGTCATCGCATCGAGGCCGGTCGCGGCGAGCGCGGCGCCGGCCAGCGTGGCGATGCCGACCACGGCGTAGAAGCCGCGGGCGCGGCGGAGCGGCAGCTCGAGGCTGCCGCGCAGCGCGAAGATCTCGGCGACGGCATAGGCGGCGGATCCGGCGAGCACCGGCACGGCGAGCAGGCCGGTGCCGATGATGCCGAGCGCGAAAAGCAGGAAGGTGAGGTCGCCGGCGATCGGGCGCAGTGCCTCGGCCGCCTCGGCGGCGCTGTTGATCTCGGTGACGCCGTTGGCATGCAGCGTCGCCGCCGTGGTCACGATGATGAAGAAGGCGACGAGGCTGGAAGCTGCCATGCCGATCCAGGTGTCGATCGAGATGTGCGAGAGATCCTCCGCTTCCGGCTGTGTCGCCTCCTCGTGCCGATGGCTGAGCCGGGACTCTTCCGCCTCCTGGGACGCCTGCCAGAAGAACAGGTAGGGGCTGATGGTCGTGCCGAGCAGGGCCACGATCATCAGCATGGCGTCGGGGTCGAGCGTCGGCGTCGGCAGCAGAGTAGCCACCAGAACTTTGCTCCACGGGACATCGACGCTGAAGGCGACCGCGACATAGACGAGGAGCGTCACCGTCAGGAACTTCAGGAAGCCGGCATAGCGGTGATAGGGAATGAAGATTTCTGCAGCGAGGCAGATGACGCCGAAGAGCAGTGCATAGGCGACCGACGGCCCTTTCATCACCAGCGTCAGCGCCTGGCCCATGGCGGCGAGGTCGGCGGCGATGTTGGTCGTGTTGGCGACGACGAGAAGGGCGACCAGCGCGACCACGACCGGTCGCGGCATGTGCCTGGCGATGCTGCGCGTAAGGCCATGGCCAGTCTGCCAGCCGATGCGCGCCGAAATGATCTGGATCGCCGCCATCAGCGGCAGGGTCAGGAGCACGGTCCAAGTAAGCCCGTAACCGAACTGCGCGCCGGCCTGGGAGTATGTGGCGATGCCGCTCGGGTCGTCGTCGGCCGCACCGGTGATCAGGCCGGGACCGAGTGCCTTCCAGAACCGCCGCGATACCTTCTTGTTCTCGGCCACCTAAGCCTCGCGGCGCGTCAGGGGATCTGCAGCAACCGCGTATCCTCGGCCAAAGTTCCCTCGGACAGCGCGGCAGCGATCTCGGCGCCGGAGGGTACCACCTCGGCGTAGAGCGCATCGAGCCGGCCGGCCTCGATCTCGGTGTGCCAGCGCCGCCAATGTGCGCCCAGGCGCGGATCGAGGGTGCTCCGCGCATAGGCGGCACCGCCGGCGGTCGCCTTGCGGATGAAATGCGCGCGCCCGCGGACGGCGAAGTGGCGGATCAGGATCTCGCGCGCCGGAGCCGGATGCGCATCGCGCATCTCGGCATTGTGGCAGCCCTGGGTCAGGCGGATCAGGTTGTCGGCACGTACCAGCACCTTGGGCGGGATCGGTCGCAGCAGCTCGGCGCGCGCTTCAGCCTTCGGCGCGATGGCGAGATGGCGCGCGGCGGCGAAGGACCATTCCTCCTCGCGCGCGGCGATGCGGTTGGCGCGGCGGCAGAAGAGGAGATTGCCCGGTGTCGCCGCGACGGTCTCGCGCAAGGGGCCGACCCAGAATTCGTCGGCATCGTTGGACAGCACCCAGTCGGCGCCGAAGCGCTCGCCTGCGAGAAGCGCCATCCCCGTCGTGATCCGCGCCTGATCGAACGTGTCGTCGGCGTCGTGACGGAGCGTGAGGGAGCCGTCTCGCGCAAAGCTTTCCAGGATCTCGATCGTGCCGTCGGTCGAGCCGTTGTCGGTCGCGAGGATGTGGTCGACGCCGCTCGCCAGATGATGGCGGATATTCGCCGCGACGATATCCGCCTCGTCGCGGACGAGGAGGGTCATGACGAGCTTCATCGCGTCGGTGGAAGCAGGCCCTTCAGCCGATACAGCACTTCCAGCGCTTCCTTCGGCGACAGCTCGTCCGGGTTGACCGTGGTCAGCTCGGTCTCGACCGCCGACTCCTCCTTGCGGAGCTTGCCGGATTGCGGGCGCGCAGCGGCGAAGAGGGGGAGGTCGTCGGCGAGCTTGGCAGCCGAGCCGGCGCGCTCGCCGGTTTCGAGCGCGCGCAGCACCTCCTCGGCACGGTCGAGGACACCCGACGGCAAGCCGGCGAGCCGTGCGACATGCAGACCGTAGGAACGGTCGGCGGCACCGACCGCGACCTCGTGCAGGAAGACGACGTCACCCTGCCACTCCTTGACCCGCATGGTGCGGCAGGCGAGCGCGGCAAGCCGCGAGGCGAGCGCGGTCAGCTCGTGGTAGTGCGTGGCGAAGAGCGCGCGGCAGCGATTGACCTCGTGCAGATGCTCGAGCGTCGCCCAGGCGATCGAAAGCCCGTCGAAGGTGGCGGTGCCGCGACCGATCTCGTCCAGGATCACAAGCGAGCGGGCCGTCGCCTGGTTCAGGATCGCCGCGGTCTCCACCATCTCGACCATGAAGGTCGAACGGCCACGGGCGAGGTCATCGGCGGCGCCGACGCGGCTGAAGAGACGGTCGACCGTGCCGAGATGCGCCGATTCCGCCGGCACGAAGGCGCCGATCTGGGCCAGCAGCACGATCAGCGCATTCTGCCTGAGGAAGGTCGACTTGCCCGCCATGTTCGGGCCGGTCAGCAGCCAGAGGCGCTGGCTGTCGGCGAGATCGCAATCATTGGGAACGAAGGGATCGCCGCTCGAGGCGAGCGCCGCCTCGACGACGGGATGCCGCCCGGCCTTGATCGCGAACTGGTTCGATCCGTCGACGACGGGCCGCACGTGCCGGCGTTCGGCCGCAAGCTCGGCCAGGGCCGATGACACGTCGAGCCGTGCCAGCGCATCGGCGGCGAGCGCGATTGCCTCGGCGCGGGCGCCGACCTCGCCGACCAGATCCTCGAACAGGCGAAGCTCGACGGCGAGCGCCTTGTCGGCGGCGGAGGAGAGCTTGGATTCCAGCTCGCCGAGCTCGACTGTGGTGAAGCGCGCCGCATTCGCCATGGTCTGGCGATGGATGAAGCCCGGCTTGCCGAGGATCTTCTCGGTATGGGTCGCCGTCGCCTCGATGTAGTAGCCGAGCACGTTGTTGTGCCGGATCTTGAGCGAGGCGATGCCGGTCTCGGCCTGGTACCTTGTCTGCAGCCCGGCGATCAGCTTCCGGCTCTCGTCGCGCAGAGACCGCAGCTCGTCGAGATCCGGCGCATAGCCTTGCGCAACGAAGCCGCCGTCGCGGGCGAAGAGCGGCAGTTCCGGCGCCAGCGCGCGGTCGAAGCGCTCGATCAGCACCTGGTGATGCCCGAGATCGCGCGATGCCAGGCGGATGTCCTCGGCGAGGTCGGAAGCGCGCCCGAGCCGTGTCGTCACCTCGGCCGCTGCGGCGAGGCCGTCGCGGATGGCGGCGAGGTCGCGCGGGCCGCCGCGGCCGAGCGTGATCCGGGAAAGCGCGCGGGCGAGGTCGGGGCTGCGCTTGAGCAGCCCGCGGAGATCACTTCGCAGCGCTTCGTCGGCGACGAAGCTGGCAACGGCGTCCAGCCTCCGGTCGATCTGGGCCGCATCCGTCAGCGGCGCGGCGAGACGCTCGGCCAGGAGACGGGCGCCGGCGCCGGTGACGGTGCGGTCGATGACGTCGAGCAGGCTTCCCTGGCGCTCGCCCGAGAGCGTGCGGGTGAGCTCCAGGTTGCGGCGCGTCGCCGGGTCGATCTCCAGCACGCCGCCGTCGCTCTGCCGTCGCGGCGGGGTCAGGCGCGGCAGCTTTCCCTTCTGGGTCAGCTCGACATAGTCGACGACGGCGCCGAGCGCGGCGAGCTCTGCCCGCTCGAAGCTGCCGAAGGCATCCAGCGTGCCGACGCCATAGAGGGCCTCCAGCCGCTTCCGGCCATTGGTCGAATCGAAGCGGGCATCGGGCAGCGGCACCAGCACCTGCTTCCAGTCGCGCAGCAGCTCGAACAGCTCCGGCTGCTGGACCAGCCGGTCCGGCAACAGCAGTTCGGACGGGTCGAGGCGGGCCAGCGCCGAGGCGAGACTCCTCGCATCGACCGGCCGCGCGCCGACCTCTCCGGTCGAGACCTCGACCCAGGCGAGCGCGAGGCTCCCTTGCGCGTCGGCGAGGGCAGCCAGGAAATTCGACCGCCGCGCATCCAGCAGCGTGTCTTCGGTCAGGGTGCCCGGAGTGATGATCCGGACGACCTCGCGGCGGACCACGGATTTGGAGCCGCGCTTCTTCGCCTCGGCAGGGTCTTCCATCTGCTCGCAGATGGCGACGCGGAAGCCCTTCCGGATCAGCCGCGGCAGGTAGACCTCGGCAGCATGGACCGGCACGCCGCACATCGGGATGTCCTGGCCCTCGTGCCGGCCGCGCTTGGTCAGCGCGATGTCGAGCGCGGCCGAGGCCTTGACCGCGTCCTCGAAGAACAGCTCGTAAAAGTCGCCCATCCGGTAGAACAGCACGGCGTCCGGATGAGACGCCTTGATCTCCAGATACTGGGCCATGCCCGGCGACAAATCGGCCGGCGGCGCGGGCGGGCTCTGGTCCATGGGCATGGGCCGAGGTTTAGCGGAAACGCGCGAAGAGTCACAGCGCTCGAAAGGGCCCCTCCCTAGACCTCCCCCTGCTCCGCAGGGTGAAGGGTCTCGGAATCGTGAGGTGAGCGCCCGCTCAGCTCAATAATCCGCCTGCGACGGATCGCGAGTTTGCGGAAGGGCGAACCCGTGTCATAGCTGCATCGATGGCTAGTCTCGGGCTTCTCAACTTCGTGCTGCTGTTCGGCTCGGTGCTGGTTCTCGCCGGCATCCTGTCGAGCCTTGTCGCCAAGCGCTTCGGCGCCCCTTTGCTGCTCGTCTTCATCGTCATCGGCATGCTGGCCGGCGAGGACGGGCCGGGCGGGATCAAGTTCGACGACTACGCCACCACCTATCTCGTCGGGTCGCTGGCGCTCGCGATCATCCTGTTCGACGGCGGGCTGCGCACCAAACTGGTCACCGTCCGCGGTGCGTTGACGCCCTCGGTGGTGCTGGCGACGGCGGGCGTCGTCGTCACGGCGACCTTGACCGGCGCCTTCGCGCTGCTGGTCCTCGACCTGACGCTCGTCGAGAGCCTTCTGCTGGGGTCGATCGTCGCCTCCACCGATGCAGCGGCGGTCTTTTTCCTGCTGCGCTCCGGCGGGCTCGAGCTTCGCCAGCGCGTGACCTCCACGATCGAGGTCGAATCGAGCACCAACGATCCGGTCGCCGTCTTCCTTACGTTCCTCCTTGTCGAGATCCTGACGATCGGCAAGGGCGAGGCCGATATCCGCGTCTTCGCCGAGCTCGCGCGCGCCTTCCTGATCGGCGGCTTGGTCGGCTATCTCGGCGGCCGCGCCATTGTCTGGATGACCAACCGCGCTGATCTGCCGCACGGCCTTCATCCGATCTTCGTCGTGGTGAGCGCGGTCGCGATCTTCTCCGTCACCTCGGTGATCCACGGCTCCGGCTTCCTTGCCGTCTACCTCGCGGGACTCGTCGTCGGCAACCGGCCGGTGCGCGCCTTCGCCAGCGTGCTGTCCTTCCACGACGGAGCGACGTGGCTCTGCCAGATCATGATGTTCATGGTGCTGGGCCTGCTGGTGACGCCACACCAGTTGATTAACTACGCCGTGCCCGGCATCGCCATCGCCGCCTTCCTGATGCTGGTCGGCCGTCCGGTAGCAGCCGCGGTCTGCCTTAGCCCTTTCGGCTATTCGAAGCGCGAGATTCTCTTCGTCGGGTGGGTCGGGCTTCGCGGCGCCGTCAGCATCTTCCTTGCCTCGATCCCGGTTCTGGCCGGGGTGTCGAACGCTGGCCTCTTCTTCAATGTCGGCTTCTTCGTCGTCCTCATCTCGTTGGTCGTCCAGGGCTGGACGATCAAGCCGGCGGCGCTCTGGCTTCGCCTGGCGCTGCCGCGCACGACGCCGGAATCCAAGCGCATCGAGATCGACCTGCCCGGCCAGTTGAAGCAGGAGCTGGTCGGATATCCGGTGCAGGCGGACTCCGCGGTCCTGGCCCAGGGCCGCGTGCCGGACTGGGCGAAGCCGGTGCTGGTGATCCGCGAGGGCCAGATCCTGGAACCGGCCGAGGCCGGACGCCTGGTCGAGGAGGACTACGCCTACTTCCTCGTGCCGCTCCGGAAGGTGCAGCGCCTCGACCAGCTGTTCACGCCTTCGACCGAGGCCGAGCGCGACCGCGAGGCGGGCGAGTTCCTGCTCGAGGGCGCGGCTCAGCTCGGCCAAGTCTGCGCCCTTTACGGCATCCCGTTGCCAGAGGGCGAGCGGGCGGACGAGACCATCGCCGAATACTTCTCCAACCGCTTCGAGGATCACCCGCAGATCGGCGATCATCTGCCCTTCGGCCCCGCAAGCCTGGTCGCGCGGCGCACCGAGAACGGCAAGGTGACGCTGGCGGGCTTCCTCGTCGACGAGGACGAAGAGCCGCAGCGGCCGTCGCTCTTCCGGCTTTGGTCGACGCTGGTTCGGCGTAAGCTCCGCTCCAAATAGACGGAGGCTTCATGGCGACGAAGCGCGAAGGCGGGTGCCAGTGCGGCGCCGTCCGCTACGAGATCGAGGGCGAGGCGTTGTTCACCGCGCTCTGCCATTGCTCGATGTGCCGTCGGGCGCACGCCGCGCCCGCCGTGGCCTGGGCGATGTACCCGGAGGACATGGTCGTCTTCTCGAAGGACGGCCGCGCCTTTCACGCTTCCTCGCCGGAGGCGCGCCGCGGTTTCTGCCAAGCCTGCGGCACCCAGATCAGCTTCACTGCGAGCTTCATCCCCGGGCTGATCGACATCGCCATCGGCAGCCTCGACCGGCCGGAGGACCTTCCGCCCTCCCTTCGCTATTGGGAGAGCCGGCACCTCCCCTGGCTCAAGATCGAGGACGGGCTGCCCCGGTATCCCGAATTCCCGCCCCAGGGCTGACGTCTGAACCCTTGGCGAAACAGCCGTTTCGCTCAGGGGCGGCGATTTGCGCTCAAGGGCTTAGTTGCCTCAGAATACGTGCCCCAAAACGAAAAAAGACCCCCCGGGAGAATACGCTCATGAGTTCCGAAGGCCGCGTCACCGAGGCGGAGGCGTTGGAGCTCCATGCGAGCGGCCGCCGCGGCAAGATCGAGATCACGCCGACCAAGCCGCTGACCACCCAGCGCGACCTGTCGCTGGCCTATTCCCCGGGCGTCGCCCACCCCTGCCTCCATATCGCCAAGGACCCGGACAAGGCCTACGACTACACGGCCAAGGGGAATTTGGTGGCGGTGATCTCGAACGGCACCGCGGTGCTAGGCCTCGGCGATCTCGGGCCCCTCGGCGCCAAGCCGGTGATGGAAGGCAAAGCTGTCCTCTTCAAGCGCTTTGCCGATATCGACGGCATCGACCTCGAGGTCGACACCAAGGACGTCGACCAGTTCGTCAATGCCGTGCGCTATCTCGGCAAGACCTGGGGCGGCATCAACCTCGAGGACATCAAGGCGCCGGAATGCTTCGTCATCGAGCAGCGGCTGCGCGAGCTCCTCGACATCCCGGTCTTCCACGACGACCAGCACGGCACCGCGATCGTCGCCGCCGCCGGGCTGCTGAACGCACTCGACGTCACCGGCCGCACCATCAAGGACACGAAGATGGTGGTCAACGGCGCCGGTGCCTCGTCGATCGCCTGTATCGAGCTGCTCAAGGCGATGGGCATGCCGCATGAGCACGTCATCATCTGCGACACCAAGGGCGTCGTCTATCAGGGCCGAACCGACGGCATGAACCAGTGGAAGTCGGCGCATGCGGTGCCGACCAAGGCGCGCTCGCTCGCCGATGCGATGAAGGGCGCCGATGTCGTGTTCGGCCTCTCGGCCAAGGGCGCGATCAGCCAGGACATGGTCAAGTCCATGGCGAAGAACCCGATCGTCTTCGCCATGGCCAATCCCGATCCCGAGATCACGCCCGAGGATGCGCGCGCTGTCCGCCCGGATGCGATCGTCGCCACGGGCCGCTCCGACTACCCCAACCAAATCAACAACGTGCTGGGCTTCCCTTACATCTTCCGGGGTGCCCTCGACGTCCGCGCCAGCTCGATCAACGACGCGATGAAGATCGCCGCCGCCAAGGCGCTGGCCGAACTGGCGCGTGAGGACGTGCCGGACGAGGTCGCGCGCTCCTATTCCGGCCGCAAGCTCAAATACGGGCCGGGCTACCTGATCCCGACGCCTTTCGATCCGCGGCTGATCTCGCATGTCTCCGCGGCGGTGGCGCAGGCGGCCATGGATTCGGGCGTGGCGCGAAAGCCGATCGCGGACATGCAGGCCTATCGCCGGACGCTCTCGGCACGCCTCGATCCGACCGCGGCGAGCCTGCAGGGCATCTTCGAGAAGGTGCACGCCAATCCGCAGCGCGTCGTCTTTGCCGAGGGCGAAGAGGAGCGCGTCATCCGCGCCGCGATCACCTTCCGCAACGCAGGTTTTGGCACACCGATCCTGGTCGGGCGCGAGGAGCGGATCCAACAGACGATCCAGCAGGCCGGGCTCGACGGCCACGACCTCGAGATCCACAACGCCAGGCTCTCGAAGCACAACAAGGAATACACCGAGTTCCTCTACGCGCGCCTGCAGCGGAAGGGCTATCTCTATCGCGACTGCCAGCGGCGCGTGAACCAGGACCGCAACGTCTTCGCCTCCTGCATGGTGGCGCTCGGCCATGCGGATGCGATGGTGACCGGCACCACGCGCAATTTCTGGACCTGCTATCAGGACATCACGCGCGTCGTCGATCCCAAGGAAGGCGAGCGCGCCTTCGCGCTCTCCATCGTGGTCACGCGCGGGCGCACCGTGTTCATGTCGGACACCTACGTGCACGAGCTGCCGACGCCGGAGGAGCTCGCCGACATCGCCATCCAGACTGCGGCCAAGGCGCGCCAGATGGGGCATGAGCCGCGCGTGGCGCTGCTTTCCTTCTCGAATTTCGGCAACCCGAACCGCGAGAAATCCTACCGCATCCGCGACGCGGTCGAGATCCTGGACTCGCGCAAGGTAGATTTCGAATACGACGGCGAGATGTCGGCCGATGTCGCGCTCGACGACGATCTGCGCAAGCTCTACCCGTTCTGCCGGCTCAAGGGCCCGGCGAACGTGCTGGTCATGCCAGCGCTGCACTCGGCCAACATCGCCTACAAGCTGATGCAGAAGCTCGGCGGCGCCACCATCGTCGGCCCGCTGATCATCGGCCTGTCGAAGCCGGTGCAGATCGTCCAGATGGGCGCCACGGTCTCGGACATCGTCAACACCGCCGCGATCGCCGCCTACGACGCGATCGCGTAGGTTCGCATCTAAGCCGCGCCCTTTTCCGGGAGCGCCTTGGAGACGATGCGCTTGAGGCCGTCGATCAGCGCGCGCTCGGTCGGGCCGCCCTTGCCCTTGACGTCCTTGGCCATCAGGAGGCGAAGCGCCTCGACGTGGAGCTGGACTGCGGGCAGCGCCGTCTTGGGATCGTCGGCGAGCTTGCGATTAAACTTCTTCAGGTCGTCGAGGAAGTCGGTGAGCGAGGTCGCGACCTCGGTCAGCAACGGGTAGCCCATGGTACCGGCCTGGCCCTTGAGGTTGAGGCCGACGCGCATCAGCTCGGGGCGGAAGTGGTCGGCCTGGCCCGGCGCCTTGCGCATGGCGCTGGCGATGCCGTCGATCTCGTTGACGTCCGCCATCGCGACTTCGGCGTAGTTCTTGGCGGCGCCGGCGACGACGTTCATGCCGGCCTCGACCATCTCGTCCATGGTCTTGCCGCCGGGCGCGGAGGCGCGGACCTTCAAGAGGTTCGGGGGCGTGAAGACGTCCGCCTTCGCCACCTCGCCTACGACCTTTTTTTCCTCGCCTGTCACCTTAAGCTCCAATCTACGCCGCGTTCTTGCCTTCGCCGTCCTTGAGCAGGGTTTTTACCTCTTGCTGGCTCAGATTGCCTCCTGGCGGCAGCCCTTCCGGATGCGGGGGTGTCTCGCCTGCAGGCGCCGCAGGCTGCGGCACGCCGCGCCGCTCCTTGCCCTGAAAAGCCTGGTCGACGTGCCGGCGACGATCCGGGCCGACGAACTTGGCCGAGCGCACGAACGCGCGCTGATTGTCGATCACCGAGCAGAAGCGCACGAGCAGGGTCTTGGCCGAGATCGGCTTCGCCAGGAACTCGGTCACGCCGGCATCCCGGGCCCGCTTGACCTGGCCGAGCTCGGTATGGGCGGAGACCATGATCACCGGCAGGAAGGGGTTCGGCGTCTCCGGCGAATTCCGGATCTGTTTGGTGAGTTCGTAGCCGTCCAGAGGCGCCATCGGCCCATCGGTCACGATGATGTCGACGTGGCGCTCGCGCATGTGGTTCAGGGCCGACTCGCCGTCGGTGGCTTCGTAGATGGTGCGGAAGCCATAGCTCCGCGCCAGCCCGACGAGGAGGCTCCGCATGTACTTGCTCGGATCGGCGATCAGAAGACTGATTCGCTCGAAATTGTAGGTGCCACTCACCGGTCCGACCCGAAAGCCCCCTTTTTAGGAGCAACGTCACAGAATACCGCGACGCTGCTAAGTCCACATCTAACGTTGAAATCTAAGCGCCTGTCGAGCCTTTTGGAAAATTGCTCCAAGATTTTAGGGTATTATTCGTAAATTAAGCGTAAACCTGAGCGTCAATGGCGACTGCTCACCAGATCCTGCTTGCCGCGATCGAGGCTGTATTGGGCCCTGGAAGCGACGCCGGTCGCTATTTGGCGCGCGCGATGGAGTCCGACGACGCGCTCGACCTGCTATTGGCCGAGGCGGCATTCCAGGATCTGGACGACGGACAGAAGAAGGCGATCGCCGCGCGGGTCGACCGCGACGCCGAGCAGGAGATCGAACGCCGCCGGCACCGTCGGCGGTAGTCCGGTAGCGCGCCTAGGCCGCCTAGGCCTGGGTTTCGGTCAGCAGCGCGTAGATGGCATCCGCGCTGTCGCAGCCGCGCAGCTTGGCGCACATCGACTTGTCGCGCAGCAGCCGGGAGACGCGGGCGAGCGCCTTGAGATGGTCGGCGCCGGCAGCCTCCGGGGCCAGAAGCAGGAAGATCAGGTCGACCGGCTGCTCGTCGACCGAATCGAAGGCGATCGGCTTGTCGAGGCGGGCGAAGAGCCCGACCAGCCCGGTCAGCTTGGCGAAGCGTCCATGCGGGATGGCGATGCCCATGCCGACGCCGGTGGTGCCGAGGCGCTCGCGCTCGATCAGCGCGTCGAAGATCTCGCGCTCGTCGAGGCCGGAAAGCTCCGCCGCCTTCTTCGCGAGTTCCTGCAGAGCCTGCTTCTTACTGGTCGCCTTCAGGCTCGGCACGATGCCGGGCGGGGTGACGAGATCAGCGATCTCCATGACGCGCAGTCCCAAACCTCTTAGATCCCAACAACTGAGTTGACCCGGCCGCGGCCCGGCTGATGCCAGTCGGCTCTAGGTTAAACTATTGTTATCTCAGGACGTTTATCTGTTCGCGTGGCGCTCTTCGCAACCGTCTGCCGCCCGCCCCGATAGAGGGGGTCGTCGGCGGCGGCGGACCATAGTGAGGGGTACCCCTCAAGTCAAGCGCGTCCGGCGAGCCTATCCGGACTGCGAGGACCAGTCGGAGCGGAACTCGCCGAAGAGGGTCAGGCCGCCGCAGGCATAGATCGTCTGGCCGGTGATGTAGGACGCCTCGTCGGATGCGAGGAAGGCGAAGACCGCGGCGATCTCCTCGGGCGCGCCGGCGCGCCCCATCGGGATGTGGCTCTCGACCGCGCGGCGCTTCCCCGGATCGCCGGTCCATCCCTTGTTGATCGGCGTCTCGATCGCTCCCGGCCCGACTGCGTTCACGCGGATGCGGCGGTCGGCATACTCGAGCGCGAGCGTGCGCGTCAGGTTGGCGAGCCCGGCCTTGCTCAGGGAGTAGGGGAGGTAGCCCGGCTTCGGCACGATCTGGTGCACGCTCGAGTTCGACAGGATCACGCCTGGCTTTTGGGCGGCGAGGAAGTGACGTATCGCCGCCTGCGCGCAGTTCCAGGCGCCGATCAGGTTGACGTCGAGAATGCGGCGGAGCTCGGCCTCGTCGAGATCCTCGCTCGGCGAGAAGGACTGGATGCCGGCGTTATTGACCAGGATGTCGAGTCCGCTCCAGGAGGCGATCGCCTTTGCCACCATCGCGTCCACCTGCTCCTTGTCCGCGACATCGGCGGCGAGCGCCAGGTGTCGCGCGGCGGTGAAGCCTGCCTTCCGCGATGCGGTCTCCGCCTCGGTCAGCGCCGCGGCGGGACTGTCGCCGCCGTCGCGATGATTGATCGCGACCTCGGCGCCTTCCTCGGCGAAGCGCACGGCGATCGCCCGCCCGATGCCGGTGGCGGCGCCGGTCACCAGCGCGCGCCGGCCTCTCAGGCGATAGCGGCGGTCGAAGCCTGTTTCCATGCGAGCAAGACCCTCCTGAGCCCCGTGCCGTTACAGGGGCAAGGATTTCACGCCGCGAGAAGAATATCTCGTTGCCTGTGAAGCGCTTCACAGGGTGCATCCCCCGGTCGGGGTATCTCCATCGTCGGGGAGGCGACCCGATGGCGGGCCGCCCGGGGACGAGGGAGAGAGGGATGGATGCCAAGGTCAGCAATCACCCGGCGACGACGTCCGTCTGGCGCGGTCTGCGTGACGCCCAGCCGATGCCGAGCCTGGACGACCTTCTGAAGCATGCGATCGACCGGCTCGCCCAGGCGGTGCTGGTGGTCGACACCGACAGCGAGATCATCACCCGCAACGCGATGGCCGAGCGCATCCTTGCCTCCGGTGACGGGCTCTGCGTCCGCGGCCACGCGCTCTCGGCCGTCCGCGCCGCCGACGCCCGCGCTCTCAAATCTGCGATCGCCGAGGCGATCGCCGGCCCGGCCCGTGGCGACCGCTCGCCCCACGAGGTGGTGACGATCGGGAGACCCTCCGCCGGTACGCCGTTGATCCTGCTGATCGCCGCTCTCGAGACGGGTCCGGGCCGAAAGGTGGCGCTGGTGCTGGTTGGCGATCTCGAGCGGCCGACGCCCAGCTATGGCTGCCAGCTGCGGGTCGGCTTCGGTCTCACTGATTCAGAAATCGGCGTCGCCCTGGCTCTGATGGACGGCCAGCGGCCGAAGGAAATCGCCGACCGGCGCGGCGTGCGTCTTTCCACGGTATCGACGCAGATGAAGGCGATCTTCGCCAAGACCGGCGCCGCCCGCCAGTCCGACCTGGTGAAGCTGATCGCGGGACTGCCGAGCCTTTGCCACTGATGGGCGCGTCAATGCAGATCGTCCGCGACGCCGGGCTGCCTGCTCCGCTAGCCTCGCGCCGGGGAGCGGGGTGGCATCCTCCGCTCGAGAGGTGGATCGGGCAGATGGCTGTAGGGTCTGGCGAAGGCGAGCGGCGGATTCTCGAAAGCCATGGTCTCTTCGGCCAGCTTTCGCGCGACGAGCTCGACCGCATCCTCGCCTTCGCTCGCATCGAGAGCTATCGCGCCCGCCAGGTGATCTTCCGCAAGGGCTCGCCCGGTCGCGGGATGATGGCGGTGTTGGCGGGTCAGGTGCAGATCCGCGCGGGCGCCGCCGACGGCCGCGACGCGATCCTCAACCTGATCGAGCCCGGGGAGGTGTTCGGCGAGATGGCGCTGCTCGACGGCCGCGATCGCTCGGCCGATGCGGTCGCGGCCGTCGATTGCCGCCTCCTGGTCATCGACCGCCGCGACTTTCTCCCCTTCCTCGAGCGCAATCCTTCGGTCGCGATCCGGCTGATGGCGATCCTCTCCGAGAAGATTCGGCGAACGACCGAGCAGATCGAGGATCTGCTGTTCCTCGATCTCGCCTCACGCCTCGCCAAGCGCCTGCTCCGCGTCGCCAAGCCCGATGGCGCCGGAGGCCGCATGTGCACACCGGTGCTCTCGCAGCGCGAGCTCGCCAACCAGCTCGGCTTCACCCGCGAAAGCGTCAACAAGCAGCTGGGCGAGTGGCAGAAGGAGAAGCTGATCGAGCTCGTCGACCGCCGGGTCACGATCTTGGACGAGGATGCGCTGGCGGAGATCGCTGGGGGAGGATGAGAGAGCCGATACGGCCGTCGTCCTATTTGAGGCCGGCCAGCCGCAGATTCTCTCTGGTCTCGTTCACCCAGGCGGTGTCGGCATTCGGAAGCCTGGCCGCCCACTCGTCGACGGAGAACAGCGGATCGAGACGCATGACTTCCGCCGCGGTCGCGCGAGCGGCCTCGAGATTGCCGAGAAGGCATTGGACGCTCGCGAGACCGACGAGCGAACGCACGAAGCCGGCGTTGCGCTTGAGAACCTCGCCGAACGCGTTCTGCGCTTCCTCGAGGCGGCGAGACTGCCAGTATGCCCAGGCGAGATTGTGCCGCAGCCAAAGAGGCGCGTAGGGATTCATGCGGACCGCGCGCTCGTAGCAGAGCGTCGCCTCGTCCAATCGGTCGGCATAGGCATAGACTTGCCCGAGCATCGCCATCAGCTCGGAATCGCCGCGCGACAGCGCGATGGCCTGCTTCATCGCGGCGATCGCCTCGTCGTATCGGCGATCGAGGACGAGGATATAGGCGCCGAGACCGTGCGTGTCGGGGTAGGTCGGTCCGAGCAGAAGAGCGCGGCGGTGAAGAGCCTGCAGGATCGGCATGGTCCGTGCCGGATCGGTGTTCCAGCCGTGACGGATGTCGTCCATCAGGCAATAGCCGAGCGTCACGGTTGCCGCGAGATAGCTGGGATCGTAGGCGAGCGCCGTGCGATACAGGCGCTCGGCCTCGCGATGGCCGGTGCGCGTGATCTCGCGCGCCTTCTCGCGGCCTCGCTGGTATTGCTGCCACGCGCGCGTGTCGCTCGTGCCGCTGTTCCAAAGGCGCGCCCTTTCGCCTTCGGTCAGGCTGACCTGCAGCGCCGTTGTGACTTCGCGCGCGATGACGTCGGGCATGCGCGATACGAGGTCGAGATCGGTATCGCTGCGATCGCTCCAGACGATGCGACCGGTCGCGCTTTCGACTAGCTGAATGCTGAGCCGCAGGCGGCCGTCTCCGGTCACGCCCGAGCCGGTCAGCCGATAGTGGTGCGGACTCGAAGACCGAACCTGGTCGCCGTTCCTGTCGGCGAGATCTCCCCGTATCAGGAGGATGCCCGAGATCGAGGAGAGCATCGAGGTCAGCTCCTCGGCGACGAGATCGCAGGCCTTGCGTGCGGTCCTGCCGCCACTGATCACGCGGAATCTCTGGATCTCGACCGATGGACGCTCATAGTTCTGGAGCGCCTCGGCGGCGGGTGCAGCCTGGCCCGAAGGTGGCCTCTTGGGCTCTAGGCTGTAAGCGCGTATCCGGCCGGTGATGTTCTTCAGGCGATGCTCGCCGGCGAAGACGAAGTCGGCATCGACCCGGTCGCGAACCAGATCGTGCACGGCACCCGACACGAGGATCTTCCCTGGCTCGGCCAGGGCCTGCAGGCGAGCCGCGATGTTCACGCCGTCGCCGTGGATGTCTCCGTCGACGTCGTAAACGTCGCCGAGATTGACCGCGATGCGATAGGTGAGCCTCGTCGATGCCGGCTCGCCGGCGGAGGCCTGGACGGCCTGGATTCTCAGGGCGGCGGTCACGGCATGCGTGCTGCTCGGAAGCTCGGCGAGGAAAGAGTCCCCCTGGGTGCCGACGACGCGCCCGCCGAGCTCGGCGATGATGCTCGTCATCTTGCTGCGGCTCTCGATCAGGGCCGCGATCGTCTCGCGCTCACGCCCGCTCACGCCCGCTCATGCCCCTGCTGTAGCCGACGGCATCGGCCATCAGAATGGCGGTCAATCGGCCATGGCCGGCAGCCGTCACAATGCCCCCCACCGGACGGAACGGTCCCCCCGAACGATCCCGTCCGGGAGGCTATCCGTATCACAGTCCGGTGGTCGAGCCTATGAGGCTGCAGTTCTAGCGGGTGCCCGGAGCGCCCATATCGCCTTGCGAGAAGCGTTCCGGCAGCCTTCCGTCGCTGACGCGAGCCGGCGATTCAGCAGGACGCGCAGGAGCGGATCAGATGGTGCGCGAGCATTAACAGATCCTTCTCGCGCAGCTCCTCCGGTGGAGGAATGATGAGGTAGAACTTCCCTTCAGGCTGGACGAAGACTTCCACCTCGATTTCGGCTCCCTCATCGAGAAGCTTGGCGTCGATGAAGCCTTGGGTCGGGTTCTTCTTGAACCTCTCGAGTTCTTCGGGGCTTGCCCAAAGCCTCACCAGCAGATCTCGCATCTTGTAGGCATAGTCCGGCGGACCCTGATCCGTCCTGGTGACCCAGCGATGGAAGTATCGCTTCTTTTTCCCTGATCCCGCCTTCTTGCCGGTACGCCTTGCCGGCGCATTCTTCCCCCGCGCATTAACCATTTCGGCGCTCCCCTTTTTGGTAGATGGAATTTCGGACAACGTTAGCGAGAATAGCAGGGACGGGTGCCTGGTCTATCCCCAGGTTGGGGGATGGCGATCATAAGAGACCTGTCTAAGTGTGTGCGGTTGGCAACAGGTAGGTACGGCGCGAGATGCTGGAACGGGCGAGCCATGGGTCGGTGGCGGCGCTGATCGACGCCCAAAGAAGCAGACAAGCGATCCTCAGTATGTTCGGTGACGGAGAGGAGCGAGCAGCCGCCGCCGCGATCTTGACCGACCTTGAGCAGATCGGCTTCGTTGAAACTCGTAGGGGGAAGATCAGATGGGTCGGTGTCGAGCCTTTCGAAGTGCTGCGCCGACTGATCGCGCTTCGCGACGGCCCAGGCAGGTCGCTGATCAGCCTACCGAAGGACGATGACTGCCCGATCACCGTCTATGCCGTCCCCGACAGTGCCGAAGGTCTGCCGCCACATCTGAAGGCCTGGGGCGGTGCGGCCGGGACCGGCTTCGGGCGCCGGGCGGCGGCGGCCTCGTGTCTTTTCGAGGTGGCGGAGCGCTGCTCTCAGATGAGAGCAGATGATGAGCCAGTCGCCAGCGCGTCGTTCTCCCAGCTCGGCGAGAGCGCAATTCATCCGGAGAGGCTTCTCCTGGAAGGAGCCAATCACTCGGGGTTGGATCCGAAAGCGGCAATTTCGTGGATTGCAGCGCGGCAAGTTTGCACGGGCGAGAAGCGTTGGCTCCCGGCCGACTATTGCTTCCGGGCAGCCAGGCGAGAGCCGTCGGCCTGGACCTGCTCGGCGAACAGCAACGGCTGCGCCAGCGGGTTGTCGCAGGACGATGTTATCGTTCGTGGCTTCTTTGAGTTGGTTGAGCGCGATGCCGTGGCGATCTGGTGGTTCAATCGCCTGCGGCGGCCGAGCTGCTCGCCGGAGATTGTCGAAAGCGATGCCATCCGCACCGTCACGGCTTGGCAACATCGTCGTGGCCGTCGCTGTCATCTCCTCGACCTGACCGCAGACCTGGGTGTTCCGGTGGTCGCCGCGGTCTCGTGCAACGTCGATGGCCGCGGCATCGCGGTCGGCTTTGGCGCCCATCTTGACGGCCATGCGGCGGCGGTCAGGGCCAGCATGGAAATGATGCAGTTCCAGGCCATGATCGAGCTCAGTCTCCGCTTCCGTGGCCTCGTGCAGGGTCAACCTTCAGCATCTACCGCGGCGGCCCTCGACTGGTTCGAGAACGTGTCGATCAACGACGACGGGTACCTCCTTCCTGACGCTGAGGCCCAGACAGTGCCGACGCGAGCGCATTCGACACCGGCCACGCCCGAGCATTGCCTGGCGCTGGCCGCCGATCATGACCTCGATGTGCTCTATCTCGACCTGTCGAGGGACTGGATAGGGATTCCAGCGGGCCGCGTCGTGGTTCCGGGTTTGCGCTCGCTCGAGCCACACTTCGGTGAGGGACGTCTCTTCGACGTGCCGGTGGCGCTTGGGTGGGCGCGGGTACCGAGAAGCGTTGCGGAGATGAACCCAAGGCGCATCGTCTTCTGATAGAGCTACCAGGGGGAGGGGAGAAATGGCCAGTGAGGGAGCATCCGGCAGGACCGAGCTGAAGACTGGTGAGCAGCAGACGCTTATGCGTGTGATGTCCGCGAGCCTGGGCGAACGGCCTGATGGACCTGAGTTCATCCAAGCGGGCGATGAGAAGACGATTCCGGCCGGATACACTTATCTCGGTCAGTTCATCACGCACGACATCTTGCCTAGTACAAGGCCTCCACCTGGCGGCGGGCCGGCGGCGACGCGCGCCTTCGATCTCGACTCGGTCTATGGGCGCGAGAAGCCGAGAGATCTGCCTTCGCTCTACGGACTCGGAAAAGATCCGGCGAAGCCCTGGCGCCTGAGACTGTCCCGTGCCATTGGCGGCAGCGATGCGAGCGTGCGCGACCTCATTCGCGGGGAGGATGAAGTTGCGTCGATTGCCGAGCCCAGAAACGACGAGAACATCATCGTTGCTCAGCTCCACTCAGCCTTCTGCGCGTTTCACAACAAGATCCTGGACGACATTGAAAAGACGCACGGCTCTCAGGCGACCGAGGAAGCCTTGGTCGAGGCGCAACGCCTCGTTCGCTGGCACTATCAGTGGATTGTCCTTTGGGACTATCTGCCGAGAATATGCGGTGGAACGGCGGATCTGATCGCGCTCGTAGGCAAGCCGGGCGAGGGGCCACCGTCGAATCCACCATTCAAGTATGTTGGGACCAGTGGACTGCCGAGCTCCTTGATTCTCGACATTTTCTCCAAGGCGGTTTTTCGTTTCGGCCACGCCATGTCGCGCGCGACATATTTCCTCAACGATACTCTAAAGGGGCCGGAAGGCACCCTTAAGGATGCAGCTAGGCCTCCTCTCTGCCACATTCCAATTCCGATCTTCGAGCGCGACAAGCAGCCGAGGGCCCAAGTGGATCTCCGAGGTCGCCGGGGTATCACCGGAGATTGGGCAATCAAGTGGGCTTACTTTTTCGCCTTTGCCGATGCACCGCTCAAACCATGGGGGGCCGGCGCGGAGGAATGCGACGGCGCTCCTGCCGTCCCGTTCAACGGCCCTCAGGCAAGCATGCCTTTGACATCCCGACTGCTCTATGCGTTCCGGGGGCTCCCGGAGCAACGCGACGGCGGCGCGGACTCGCTGATATGGCGCGACGTTATCGCCGGCCAAGGATTGCCGACGGCGCAAGCGCTAGCTAGGGGCGCGATAGAGGCCGGAGCGGAGATGTCCATCCTCGAACCCGGTGAGCTTCAGAGTACGAGTGATGTGCAGTTACCTGCCCACCTTCTGAACAACACCCCCCTCCTGTACTACATCCTGAGAGAGGCGGAGCTGAAAGCAGGCACCAAGCATCTCGGGCCTCTCGGTCGCATGATCGTGGCCGAGACCATGATTTCGTTGCTCTTAGATGACTCAGAATCCTACCTCAGGAAGGAGCCGATCTGGACTCCGCGCGACGGAATTGCCGGTGCGCGGGTCGGTGAGCCCTACACCATGGCCCACCTCCTGAAGTACGCCTACTACGAGGGGAAGAAGCCGAGACCTGCGGAACCTTGGCCCGCCGGTGCGCCGAAGATTCGCTAGATCTGCATCGCCTTCTCCCGCCGCCGCTGCACGGAGGAGGGGATCTTCATCGCCTCGCGGTACTTGGCGACGGTGCGGCGGGCGATGTCGACGCCGTCGGCCTTGAGCATCTCGACCAGCTTGTCGTCGGAGAGCACGTCCTCGAGCTTCTCGGCGTCGATCAGCGTCTTGATGCGCGAGCGCACGGCTTCGGCCGAATGCGCCTCGCCGCCGCTCGATGAGGCGATCGCCGCGGTGAAGAAGTATTTGAGCTCGTAGAGGCCGCGCGGCGTCGCCATGTGCTTGTTGGTGGTGACGCGGCTGACCGTCGATTCATGCATCGAGATCGCATCCGCGATGTCGCGCAGGATCAGCGGCTTCAAGTGCTGGATGCCGCGCCGGAAGAAGGCATCCTGCTGGCGCACGATCTCGGTCGCCACCTTGAGGATCGTCGTGGCGCGCTGGTGCAGCGACTTGACCAGCCAGTTCGCCGCCTGGAAGCGCTCGGAGAGATAGTCCTTCTCGTCCTTCTTCTTCGCGTCCTTGCTGATGCGCGAGTAATAGCGCGTGTTGACCAGGACGCGCGGGAGCGTCTCGGTGTTGAGCTCGATGATCCAGTCGCCGCCCGGCTGCGGGCGCATGATGACGTCGGGAACCACCGGCTGCACCATCGACTGGTCGAAGACCGAGCCGGGCTTGGGGTTCAGCGTCTTGATCTCAGCGATCATCTCCTTGAGATCTTCGGCATCGACGCCGCAGAGCTTCATCAGCTGAGCGAGGTCGCGCTTGGCCAGGAGGTCCAGGCGCTCGACCATCACCTGCATCGCCGGGTCGAAGCGCCCGCGCTCGGCGAGCTGGAGGCCGAGACATTCGCCGAGCGAGCGGGCGAAGACACCGACCGGGTCGAGACGCTGCAGCAGCTTGAGGGTCGCGGCGACGCGCTCGAGCGGGCATCCCAGCTGCTCGGCGACCTCGGCCAGGTCGCCGACGAGGTATCCGGACTCGTCGAGCAGGTCGATCAGGTGCGAGCCGATCATGCGATCGACCGGGTCCTCGATGTCGACGCTCAGCTGGTCGAACAGGTGCTCGCGCAACGTAGGCGCCCTGGCGGCGGTCGACTCCTCCAGGCTGCGGCCGTCATCGTCGAAATCGCCGCCGCCGCTGTTCGTGCGCCAGGACGAGTAGTCCTCCGCCGACTCGTAGAGATTGCCGTCATCGGCATCGACGGGCGAGTCGGCGGCCTCCGGCAGGCTGGAGCCCAGCGCGATCTCCGAAGAGACGTCGGGCGATGCCGCTGGCGGGGCCTCGCCGTCGGCGAAGGTATCGATGGTGCGCTCGGAGACGTCGGGCTCGGGCCCGTCGTCTCGCTCGAGCAGCGGGTTCTGCTCGATCTCGCGCTCGACATACTCCGAGAGCTCCTGGTTGGAGAGCTGCAGCAGCTTGATCGCCTGCTGCAGCTGCGGCGTCATCACCAGCGTCTGGGCCTGACGCAGGTCGAGGCGCTGATTGATCGTCATCGCGAGGAACTCAGAGCGAGAAGCGTTCGCCGAGATAGACGCGGCGCACGTCCTCGTGCGCGACGATCTCGTTCGGTCGTCCTTCCATCAGCACGCGGCCGTCATGGAGGATGTAGGCGCGGTCGACGATGTCGAGCGTCTCGCGCACATTGTGGTCTGTGATCAGGACGCCGATGCCGCGATCCTTCAGATGCTTGATCAGGTCGCGGATGTCGCTGACGGCGATCGGGTCGATGCCGGCGAGCGGCTCGTCGAGCAGCACGAAGCTCGGCTGGCAGGCGAGCGCCCGGGCGATCTCGACGCGGCGGCGCTCGCCGCCCGAAAGCGCCAGCGCCGGCGTGCGGCGGAGATGGCTGATCGAGAATTCGGCGAGGAGGTCGTCGAGCATCGCCTGGCGGCGGTCGACCTCGCGCTCCACCACCTCGAGCACGGCGCGGATGTTCGCCTCGACCGACATGCCGCGGAAGATCGAGGCCTCCTGCGGCAGGTAGCCGATGCCGAGACGCGCGCGGCGGTACATCGGCAAGTCGGTGATGTCCTGGCCGTCGAGCTGGATCAGGCCGTAGTCCGGCGCGATCAGCCCGGTGATGATGTAGAAGCAGGTGGTCTTGCCGGCGCCGTTGGGGCCGAGCAATCCCACCACCTCGCCGCGCTGCACCGACACGGAGACGTCGCGCACCACGGGGCGTTTCTTGAAGCGCTTGCCGAGATTGCGCGCGACGAGGCCGGCATTGGCCGCGACCAGGCGCGGTCCCTTGGGCTGGCCTTCGGGGCGGACGGGCGTCACGCTCATCCGCCGGTCCCCTTCTTCGGCTCCTGCGGCTCTTTGTTCGGAACCACGAGAGCGCGCGCACCTTTCAGCAGCCGCGACACGCCGGTGTTGAGATTCACCTCGGCGACCTCGCCATTCAGCTGGTTCTGGCCGCGCGTGATGCGCACGCCGCCGATCAGCGTCGCCATCCCCTGGTCGACCATGTAGACGCCCTTCTCGCCCTTGGCGACTTCCTGGTCGGTGCGGACGTCGACATTGCCGAAGGCATCGACGCGGCGAAGCTTCAGCTCCTTGTTGGCGCCCTCGCTGAGCTGCGCCGAGAGCACATCGGCGCGCACCCGCCTTTTGTCGCGGGTCGCGACCGCGTCGCCGCGGGCGACGGCAAGCTGACGCTTCTCCCAATATTCGAGGCTGTCGCGTGCGGTGATCACGTCCGTGCGCGTGGTGAGCTTCAGGTTCTTGCCGGTCATCACCAGCACGGACTGGTCGGCGTCATAGACGGCGCGCTCGGCAAGGATGGTCTCGTTCGCCGAGACGATGCGGACATTGCCTTCGGCCTCGAGCTGATAGATCTCGCTGCCGCCGTCGCCGCCCTTCGCGCGATATCGCGCGGTCAGCGTGTCGCCATGCACGGTGACGCCGCCGCGGCTCGCCTTGGCATTGCCGCGTGCGACATAGACGTTCTGGTCGCGGCGCCACTCGATGCCCTGGTCGGCATCGACCTGGATCGGCTGGTCGGAATTGCCGCCGAGGCCGAGCGTGGCCTGCGCTGCGGCGGGACCGGCGAAGAACAGCGCGAGAAGGATGAGAAGGTGTCTCATCGCTTCGCCTCGGGCTTCTTCATCGCCTGCGGGCGCAGCTCGAGGCGGGCCTTGCCGGTGAAGAGGATGCGCCCGCCCTTGTCGAGGATTTCGAAGCCTTCGGCGGTCAGATGCCCGAACGGCCCCTGGCCCTCGACGCGCTGATTGCCCACCGCAGTGCCCGCCGCCATGTCGACATCGGCGGCCTCGGTGTGGAACTCGTAGCCGGCATCGTGGAAGACCTGGACCTGGCCGCGCAGCCCGAGCGTCTGGCGGACACGGTCGTAGAGACCTTCCTTTGCATTCACCGCGACCCAGCTTCCGTCCTTCATCGTGACATCGGCCTTGGGCGAGGCGAGCTGGATGCGGTCGGCCGAGCCGGCATGCGTCGCCGTCTCGGCGACGACGGTGAAGGGCTGGTTGCTCTCGTCCATGCCGACATAGCGCGGCTTGAGCATGCGCGAGGAGTCGGCATCGACGACGGCGGTGACGTTGCCGGCGCCGAGCCGGAACTCGCGCGGATCGGGGTTGAGCCGCGGCCAGGCCAGCACGAGGCCGAGCAGCACTAGCGCGATCAGCGGCAGCGTCACCTTGAGGAAGGTGACGCCGCGCGAGCCGAACCGGAACCGGCGGCGCATGGCCGACGGCAGGCGCGGGCTCACCGTGACCAGGCCGCGCCGCGGCGGCTTCGCCGGTTGCGTCGCCGGCTGTGCGGGCATGGCGCTCACGCGACCCCGGCCCGGAGAAGGTCGAGGATGTGCACGATGCCGACCGGCCGCCCGTCCTCGACCACGAAGGCGCGGTAGAGCTTGCGGTCGTTCATCTCCTTCAGCATCTCGGCGGCGAGCAATCTCGGCCCGATCGTCCAGGGCCCGCGCGTCATCACCTGATGGACCTTCTGTTCCAGGAGGTCCGGCGCCATGTGGCGGCGAAGGTCGCCGTCGGTGACGAGGCCGACCAGCCTGCCGTTGGCGGTCGGCGGCTCGACCACGCCGACGCAGCCGAAGCGCTTCTCGGTCATGACCAGGACCGCGTCCGCCATGCGCGCGTCGGCGCCGATCAGCGGCATCTCCGGCCCCTTGTGCATCAGGTCCTCGACCTTGAGCAGGCGGGCGCCGAGCTTTCCGCCCGGATGCAGCACGCGATAATCGTCGGCGGAGAAGCCGCGGCGCTCGAGCAGCGCCACGGCCAGCGCATCGCCGAGCGCCATCATCAGCGTCGTCGAGGTGGTCGGCGCGAGGCCGAGCGGACAGGCCTCGGCGACGCGCGGTAGCACCAGCGCGACATCGGCGGCCTCGGCCAGTGCCGAGGGCGCGCGGCCGACCATCGCGATCAACGGAATGTCGAAGCGCCGGCTGTAGGCGACGAGGTCGCCGAGCTCGGGTGTCTCACCGGAGTTGGAGAGAGCAAGCACCGCGTCCGATCTGGCGATCATGCCGAGATCGCCATGACTGGCCTCGGCCGGGTGAACGAACTGCGCCGGCGTGCCGGTCGAGGCCAGGGTCGCCGCGATCTTGCGCGCGACATGGCCCGACTTGCCCATGCCCGAGACGATGACGCGCCCCGTGGCGCCGGCCATCAGGTCGACGGCGCGGGCGAAGGCGGATGCGCCGGCTTCCTCGGCCAGCATGTCGGCGAGCGACCTGAGGGCGTCCGCCTCGAGGGAGAGGACGCGCCGGCCTGGCTCAGCTTCGGACACTCGCGATGTCTTCGGGTTCGGCCGCAATGGCAGTTTCCTGGGCTCTTCCTGTTTGCCTGCAAGAAAGTTGCGCGAAACACTGGTGGTTTCGGCATGTTTCTTGCTCAAGCATAGAGTATGCCGTCGATTCGCGGCTTCCGCCAGCCTCGTATTGGGTATGCCTTCTCGCGTGGTCGCCGATCAAACCGCAACGAACGTCAGTATCTTGGTCGTGGACGATGGACCGGATAGTCGCGATGGCTGAGGCCTACAGCCCCCGCTCGGCGAGCCAGGACGCGATCGCCTCGGCCAGCGGCCCGGTGTTGTTGGCAAAGATATGTCCCTCGACGCTCGGCGGGCGGGGGTTGGGCAGCAGCACGTAG
>VGEH01000042.1 GCA_016869375.1 Alphaproteobacteria bacterium
CGGTATCTTGAGATTGACGTCTCCCGCCTTGGTCTGCAGCGTCCGATCGTAGCTGCCGGCTCGCCTGTCCTGCCGCGCTTCGCTGCGCTCATAGCGACCCGCACCGCACAGACGGTCGGCCTCAGACGCAAGGAGTGCATTCAGCGTCTCCTCGACCGTGCCGCGCACCATCTCTCCCAGATGATCCCTGATCCGAGCCTCGTCGATCTGGATCACCTGGCCCATCGCAGTCTCACTGCTCATCGTTTGCTCCTTCACTCTAGAAGAAGCCACCATTCCCGAAAGTGCGAAAGATTCTGTACGTTATCGACGCCGATCGCGGAGAGCGCGAAATAGACCGCATTGGCGCCGAGGATGCCGAGGCTGGCATAGGCGGACGCCTTCGTGCCGCGCGTCATGCCGACGGAGACGACCAGCAGCACGGCGACGCCCGGGGCGAGGCAAAGCAGCGTCTCGGCGACGACGAAGATGAGCCAGGCGTGCAGATCCATTCGGGGCGCCTTCCTTCTGAGAGCGCCAGCCTAGCACGCGTAGCTATCCCATCAGCTGCACGACCTCGGTGCCTTTCCCTCCGAGCGCAGCCGCCGCCTCGATCAGCTCGCGGTCGCTGAAAGGCTTCGCCACGAGCGGTATGTGCCGGAAGGAGTCGGGCAGGGCCTGGCGGCCATAGCCGGTGACGAAGACGAAGGGGATCTGGCGACGGGTCAGCGCAGCCGCGATCTCGCCGACCGACCTCCCGTGCAGATTGGCGTCGAGCATCGCGCCATCGAACGTACCCTCGCCGATCGCCCTGAGCGCCTCCTTCTCGTTGCCGGCCGGCCGTGCCACCTCGGCGCCGGCCGATTCAAGCGTGGCGACGATGGCGAGCGCGATCAGCGGCTCATCCTCGATCACCAGGAGGCGCCGGCCGGCGAGCGCCGGACGCGGCTTGGCGGCCTCACTCGCGCCGGCCGCAGGGCTGACCAACTCGGCTCCGGCCACCGACGGCGCCTTGGCCCTGGAGGGCGGCAGGGGCAGCTCGATCTGCCAGGTGACGCCCTTTGCATCGACCAGCATCTGCGCGCGACCGCCTTCGCTCTGGGCGCTCTGCTCGATCAGCGTCATACCGAAGCCGCGCTTCACGGGGGCAGCGACGGTGGGGCCGCCGCGCTCCTCCCATTGCAGATGCAGGGTGTCGTCCCTGACCGTCCAGCTGACCGTGACCCAGCCGCCCGTCGCCGACAGCGCGCCATGCTTGATCGAGTTGGTGCCGAGCTCGTGCAGCATCAGCGCGAGGTGCAGCGTCGTCTGCGCCGCCAGCTGAACCGCGGGGCCCCAGGCGGTCAGCTTGGTCTCGTCGACCGGCCCCTGGAGAAGCTGGTCGCGTATCAGCTCGCGGAGATCGGCGCCGGCCCAGGTCGACTCGGTCAGCAGCGAGTGCACGCGCGCCATCGACTGGATGCGGCCGGAAAGGCGTGCGGCGAAGTCGGCCGGGTCCTTCGTGCTCCGCAGCGTCTGCTGGACGATCGCCTGGACGCTGGCGAGCGTGTTCTTGACCCGATGGTCGAGCTCGTTGATCAGCAGCTGGCGCGTCGTCTCGGCCTGTCGTCGCTGGCTGATGTCGCGCGCGATCTTGGATGCGCCGATCACCTTTCCGCCGGCATCCCGGATCGGCGACACGGTCAGCGAGATATCCAGCAGCGTCCCGTCCTTGCGACGGCGCATCGTCTCGTAGTGATCGACGCGCTCGCCGCGGCGGATGCGCTCGATGATGCCGGGCTCCTCGTCCTGGCGATCCTCGGGGATCAGGATCGAGATGTGCTTGCCGACGATATGCGCGGCCGAGTAGCCGAACAGGCGTTCGGCGCCGCGGTTCCAGCTGACGATGACGCCGTTCAGATCCTTGCTGATGATGGCGTCATCTGAGGATTCGACGATCGACGACAGGCGCCGCTGCGCCTGCTCGGCGCGTCTCTGTTCGCCGATCTCTCGGAAGAAGCAGACGACGCCGGCCTGCTTTTCCGATATCGCAACGCGGACGACGCGCCATTCATAGGACTCGGCGATTCGTCGATCCGCACGCATCTCCTCCGTGTCGCGGGCCACGTAGGTCTCGCCGGACTCGAGCACCCGGCGAAAGATGCGGACGACATCATCGGCGAAGCTCTTCTCCCAGATGACATGGATGATCTCTTCGAAATCGCGGCCGACGACGCCACCCCGGATCTCGCCGAAGGCCGGACGGGCCGCCGCATTGACGGCGCGGATTCGGAAATCGGCATCGACCAGATAGGCGCCGATCGGCACGGCATCGAGCAGCGTCGTGACGGCAAGACCGGGATCGAGAGGGGAGCCGCCTGTCATCGTCGGCCGGCCTGGTTGAGAAACGGCAGATCAGGCTCAGTCACGACCGGTCCTCAAGCAGTTGGAAGATCGCGCCCGATTCCGGAAGCGCCCGGGAGCCATGCTAGGGGCGCCCCCGGCAGCCGCCAGTTTCAAATCGGAGACTATCCGCCTCGTGGAACGAGAGGGCCGAGACGCCGGAGCAGTTGCGAGCGGTTCGCAGAGTGACTAGGCTGTAGCCCATGTATCGCGACAACTCGCTGATCCCGACCGAGGCCGTGCGCCTTGCCGCGCTGGGCGAACTCGCGCAGGCGCCGACGCGCTATGGCGATCTGGCGGTCGCGGTCCGCCACTTCATGCAGCGTCTCATCGGCCCCTCCCTCGACCTGCTGGGGCCGTCGCTCGAGCTGCTCAAGATCGAGGGCCTGATCCGGCCGATCGACGGCAGCGGCTTCGACGACAATGCGCTGCTGGAGCTGACCGACAGCGGCCGGGCCGCGCTTCTCCGCCTGCTCTCGGCGCCGCTCAAGGTCCAGGGCAGCGAGCTCAACCGGCTCGTCGTCGCGCTCAAGCTCCGCTTCCTCGACCTGCTGCCGGCCGAGGAGCGCGCCGACCAGCTCGAGCTTCTCGCCGATGCGCTGACCGGCGAACGCGCGCGCCTGGCCGACCTCAAGGCGAACACAGACGCGGTCTCGCCGCTCGGCGCCTGGCTCGATCTCGAGCTCGCGCAGATCGACGCCAAGATCGACTGGTGCGAACGGCAGCGCGAGAACCGCTAGCCCTCAGAGCAGGTGCTGGCCGCCGGTGATGAAGACCTCGGTGCCGGTGACGTACGCCGACTCTTCGCTCGCGAGATAGAAGACCGTCTTCGCTACCTCGCCCGGCTGACCTAGACGGTTCAGCGGAATCCGCGGCAGCAGCACTTCGGTCTCGGGCGACAGCATCGCCGTCTCGATCTCCCCCGGCGCCACCGCGTTGACACGGATGCCGAGCTGCGCCATCTCCGCCGCCATCTCGCGCGTCAGGCTGGAGAGGGCCGCCTTCGAGGTCGAGTAGGCCGATCCGGCGAAGGGATGCACAGCGTGGCCGGCGATCGAGGTCACGTTGACGACCGCACCCTTGCCGCGATGAAGCGCGGCGGCGAAACCACGCGCGAGCTTCAACGGCGCGAAGAAGTTGAGCTCGAAGACCTGGCGCCAGCCTTCCAGGTCGCCGTTGAGGATGCCGAGCCGCTCCTTGAACGGCGTCTTCGGCGACCAGCCGGCATTGTTGATCAGCGCATGCAGCGGCTGATCGCCGAGCGTCGCATTGGCTTCGGCGACGAAGTGCTCGATGCTGCCGGGCTCTGCCAGGTCGGCGACGATATGGCGCGTCCAGGCCGGATCGCGCAGGCATTCCGGCGGCACGTCCTCGCGCGAGGTGGTGAGGATGCGCCACCCGCGCTCGGCGAAGAGACGCGCCGTCGCGTGCCCGATGCCGCGCGAGGCGCCGGTGATGATCGCGTTCCGTCGCTCACCAATCGCGCTCACGGCGGCGGCGCCTCGGTGCCCACGGGTTCCGCCGGCTCCTGGTGGATCAGGATCTCGGCGCCCGGATAGACGTCGAGAAGCTTCGCCTCGATCTGGTCGGCGATCTTGTGCGCATCGGCGAGAGCCATGGTCGGAGACAGGATCATGTGGAACTGGATGAAGATGCTTAGCCCCGAGCCGCGCGTGCGGAGATCGTGCACGCCCTTCACCTCGGGATGATCGCAGACGATCTTGTGGATGCGCCAGCGCTCTTCGTCCGGCAGCTCGCGATCCATCAGCATGTCGAAGGCGCCGCGGAGAATGCCGTAGGCACCCTTCGCGAGGTAGAGCGCGATCGCGGCGCCGAACAGCGGGTCGATCCAGGGGACGGCGAGCCATGAGGAGAGCGCCAGCGAGGCGATGACCCCGGCGTTCATCAGGAGGTCGCCGGCGTAGTGGAGCTTGTCGGCACCGATCGCGAGCGAGCCTGAACGCTTGATGACCCGAGTCTGGAACCACACCAGCGCCGCGGTCGAGACCACCGCGAAGATCATGACGGCGATGCCGACCGCCGCATGCTCGACCGGCCGCGGCTCGACCAGCCGAGACGCCGCCTCCAGCAGGATGAACAGCGCCGACCCGCCGACGAAGGCCGACTGGGCCAGCGCCGCCAGCGCCTCCGCCTTGCCATGACCGAAGCGGTGCTCGGCATCCGCCGGCTCCAGCGCATGGCGGATAGCGACCAGGTTGACCAGGGAGGCGAGCGCGTCGAGCAGCGAATCGACCAGGCTCGACAGGACCGCGACAGACCCGGTCGCGAGCCATGCTCCCGTCTTGACCACGGTCAGCGTCGCCGCCAGCGCCACCGCGGCATAAGTCGCCTGCCGCATCAGCCGGCCCGCCGCGGGGCCGGTCACGGGAACAGACGCTCGGTTGCCCAGGCCCCCGCTACCTGACGGTAGACCAGCCTGTCATGCAGACGGAACGGTTTGTCTTGCCAAAATTCAATCGCCTGGGGCCTCACTCTGAATCCGGACCAATGAGGCGGGCGAGGGATCGAGCCGACCAGATGGCGGGCCGTCACCTCCGCCACCCGCTTTTCCAGGGCGAAGCGGCCATCCATCGGCCGGGACTGGTCGGAGGCCCAGGCGCCGATCTGGCTGCCGCGGGGCCGGCTGGCGAAATAGGTATCGGCCTCGGCATCGCTGACCGGCGCGACCGGCCCCTCGATCCGCACCTGGCGGCGCAGCGACTTCCAGTGAAAGAGCAGGGCCGCCTTCGGGTTTGACCCGAGGTCGAGCGCCTTCCGGCTTTCCAGGTTCGTGTAGAAGACGAAGCCGGCCGAATCGGCATCCTTGAGCAGCACCATGCGCGCCGAGGGCTGACCGGACGCGTCGGCCGTCGCCAGGGTCATCGCTGTCGGGTCGTTCGGCTCGCTTGCCTTGGCCTCTTCCAGCCAGCGCTTGAACAGCAGGATCGGATCGGCCTCATCCGTGTCAGTCATGGAGTATCCAAGGGTGTGATCTGCGCCACTTTCCTGCCATCATCGGGGCTATTATATCCGCCCGTGGGGGAACGGCGCGGCGAAGTCGCCCGTTCAACGCCCGGAAATCAAACGAGGGTTCGTCAGATGAAGATGAAGATCGTCGCCGTCGCCATGGCGGCCCTGGTGCTCGCGGGCTGCGCCGGCACCGGCCCTAAGCAGGGCGTCGGCACCGTGGCCGGCGCCGTCGGCGGCGCCGCCATCGGCAGCCAGTTCGGCCGTGGCACCGGCAATGTGGCGGCGATCGCCGCCGGCACGCTGATCGGCGCCTTCCTCGGCAGCGAAGTCGGCAAGAGCATGGATTCGGCCGACCGGGCCGCGCTTGACCGCGCCCAGACCCGCGCCTACGCCGCGCCGGTGGGCGAGCGCATCACCTGGAACAACCCGCAATCGGGCAACTCCGGCTATGTCGTGCCGACTCGCGAAGGCACGGCCGCCAGTGGCGCCTACTGCCGCGAGTTCCAGAACACCATCGTCGTCGGCGGCAAGCAGGAGCAGGCCTACGGCACCGCCTGCCGCCAGCCCGACGGCTCCTGGAAAGTCGTCCAGTAGCCCCTATATCCACCGCGCCTCGGGCGGCAAAATTCCGAGGCGCGGCGGGCTCTTGTCGTTATGATGCGGGTCCGTCGGAACCGGACCTTTGATGCGCGATCCTTATCAGACCCTTGGCGTACCCCGCGGCGCGAGCCAGGACGAGATCAAGTCCGCCTACCGCAAGCTCGCCAAGAAGTTCCATCCGGACCTGAACCCCGGCAAGCCCGACGTCGAGCGGCAGTTCAAGGAAGTGAGTGCCGCCTACGACCTGCTGGGCGATGCCGAGAAGCGCGGGAAATTCGACCGCGGCGAGATCGACGCCTCCGGCCAGGAGCAGCGCCAGGGCGGCTTCTGGCGCGGCGGCCGGTCCGGCGGGCGCGCCAATGCCGGGGGCGGCAATGCGAATGCCGGGGGCGACCCCTTCGCCGGCAGCCCCTTCGGCGCCGCCGACGACATCTTCGAGGAATTCATCCGCCAGGCGACCAGGGGCGGCACGGCGGGCGGCCGCGGTCGCCGGGCCGGAGCGGGGCCCAGGCCCGAGCGCGGCGCCGACGTGACCTACTCGCTCAAGCTCGATTTCACCGAGGCGGCCGCCGGCATCAAGAAACGCGTCACCTTCCCCGATGGGCGCGCGCTCGACGTCGCGATCCCGCCGGGCACCGAGGAGGGCGCCAAGCTCCGGCTCAAGGGCCAGGGCCGCCCCGGCACCCATGGCGGCGAGGCGGGCGATGCCTATGTCGACATCCAGGTGGCGCCGCATCCGTTCTTCGAGCGCAAGGGCAACGACGTCTATCTCGACCTGCCGATCACGCTGAACGAGGCGGTCGCGGGCGCGGCGATCACCGTGCCGACCATCGACGGCAAGGTGACGCTGCGCGTGCCCGAGCATTCGAGCCACGGCACCACGCTCCGGCTCAAGAGCAAGGGCATCGCCGACTCGCGCGGCGCCACGCGCGGCGACCAGTATGTCCGCATCCGCATCGCGCTTCCCGACGAGCCGGATCGCGAGCTCGAGCGTTTCCTCGAGAAGTGGAAGCCCAAGAACTACCAGCCGCGCAAGAAGGCGGGGCTGGAGCAGTGATCGCCGTCGATCCCTCCCCAAGAACGAAAACGAGGACCTGATGACGTCTCAAACGGGACTGATGGCGGGAAAGCGCGGCCTGGTCATGGGCGTCGCCAATGAGCGCTCGCTCGGATGGGGCATCGCCAAGGCCGTCGCCGAGCAAGGTGCGGAGCTCGCCTTCACCTTCCAGGGCGAGGCGCTGCAGAAGCGCGTCGAGCCGCTGGCGGCGTCGGTCGGCTCGAAGATCGTGCTGCCTTGCGACGTCACGGACGAGCCGAGCATGGACCGCGTATTCGAGACCTTGAAGCAGCAATGGGGCAAGCTCGATTTCGTCGTCCACGCCATCGCCTTTTCCGACAAGGAGGAGCTGAAGGGCAAATACGTCGCGACGACGCGGAAGAACTTCCTGCTGACGCTCGACATCTCCTGCTACTCCTTCACCGCGGTCGCGCAGCGCGCCGCGCCGCTGATGACCGATGGCGGCGCCATGGTGACGCTGACCTATTACGGCGCCGAGCGCGTGATGCCGCATTACAACGTCATGGGCGTCGCCAAGGCGGCGCTGGAAGCGAGCGTCCGCTATCTCGCCGCCGACCTCGGCGGCCAGAACATCCGCGTGAACGCGATCTCCGCCGGCCCGGCCAAGACGCTGGCGGCCTCCGGCATCGGCGACTTCCGCTACATTCTGAAGTGGAACCAGTACAACTCGCCGCTCAAGCGCAACACCACGCTCGAGGATGTCGGCGGCGCCGGCGTCTATCTGCTGAGCCACCTCTCCAGCGGCGTGACCGGCGAGACCCATCACGTCGATTCCGGCTATCACGTCGTCGGCATGAAGGCAGTCGACGCGCCCGATATCGCCGTCGTCTGATGATTGTTCTCTGATGGCGGGCAACAGCTTCGGCACCGCGTTCCGATTCTCCACCTGGGGCGAGAGCCACGGTCCGGCGATCGGCTGCGTCGTCGACGGCACGCCGCCGCTGATCGCGCTCTCCGAGCCGGACATCCAGGTCTGGCTCGACAAGCGCAAGCCCGGCCAGTCGCGCTTCACCACGCAACGGCGAGAGCCCGACCAGGTGAAGATCCTCTCCGGCGTGTTCGAGGGGAAGACCACCGGTACGCCGATCTCTCTGATGATCGAGAACGAGGATGCGCGCTCCAAGGACTACGGCGAGATCAAGGACAAGTTCCGCCCCGGCCACGCCGACTACACCTATTGGAAGAAATACGGCATCCGCGACTATCGCGGCGGCGGCCGCTCCTCGGCGCGCGAGACCGCGAGCCGCGTCGCCGCCGGCGCCATCGCGCGCAAGATCCTCGGCGACTCGATCGCAATCCGCGGCGCGCTGATCCAGATCGGCTCGCATCGCATCGAACGCTCGCGCTGGAGCTGGGACGAGTGCGCCAACAACCCGTTCTGGTGCCCCGACCCAGTCGCGGCCCAGGCCTGGCACGGCGTGCTCGACGAGGTGCGCAAGGCGGGATCCTCGGTCGGCGCGGTGATCGAGGTGGTGGCCTCCGGCGTGCCCGTCGGCCTCGGCGATCCGATCTACGACAAGCTCGATGCCGATCTCGCCAAGGCGATGATGAGCATCAACGCGGTCAAGGGCGTCGAGATCGGCGCCGGCATGGCTGCGGCCGAGCTCACCGGAGAGAGCAACGCCGACGAGATGCGCATGGAGAACGGCAAGGTCTCGTTCCTGTCCAACCAGGCCGGCGGCATCCTCGGCGGCATCTCCTCCGGCCAGGACGTCGTCGTGCGCTTCGCGGTGAAGCCGACCAGCTCGATCCTGACGCCGCGCCAAACCGTCGATGCACAGGGCAACGAGACCGAGATCTCGACCAAGGGCCGCCACGATCCCTGCGTCGGCATCCGGGCGGTCCCCGTCGGCGAAGCGATGATGGCGGTGGTGCTGGCCGACCACCTGCTCCGCCACCGCGCCCAATGCGGCGAGCACTAGCCCGGCTTCTTCTCCTTGCGCTCATCGCGCTGCCGGTCGCTCCGGCGACCGCCGAACGCGTCGCCGGCACGCGTTTCGAACGTCTCTCCACGACCGATACGCTCGGCCGCAGCATCACCTTCTATCTTTCCGACAGCGCGACGGCGAAGCCGCTGGCGCTGGTGATCCAGGGCTCCGGCTGTAACGCGCTGTTCCGTCCGCTCGCCGGTGGCGCCATGAGCGCGATCGGGTATCACAACGTCTTTCGCAGCGTCGGCGAGGAGCGCTATCGCGTGCTCGCCGTCGAGAAGCCCGGCGCCCGCAGCACCGCTGAAGCGCCGGTTGGCGGCCAGGCTGAGGATTGCCCCAAAGCCTTCCTCGAAGAGCACACGGTCGAACGCTGGGCGGCGGCGCTCGTGGCTGCGCTCGCCGCGGCACGCAACGCCAATGTCGTCGGTGAGCAGACGCTGGCGATCGGCCATTCGGAAGGCGGCGTGCTCGCCGCCCGCCTCGCGCGCCTCGATCCGAAGCTGAGCCATGCGGCGCTCCTCGCCTCGCCTGGTCCCGATCCGGTGGAGGAGCTGATCCGTTGGAACGAGGCGCGCAAGCGACCGCGCGCCGAGACCGAGGCGATGATCGCGCGCATCCGCTCGACCCCGGACAGTATCGCCGACTTCGCGCTCGGCCATCCGCACCGGCGCTGGTCGGGCTTCCTTGCCGCCGATCCCGCCGCCGATCTGCTCGCTTCCTCGGCGAAGGTCTTCGCCGCGCATGGCGAGGCCGACGCCAACTGGCCGATCTACGCGCATGAGACGCTGGTCGCGCGGCTCGGCCGCGGCGGGCGCGACGTCGTGGCGCTTCGCCTTGCCGGCGCCGATCACTCCCTGAACGCTCCCGGCCAGCGTCCGCCGGACGGCATGATCGAGGTGTTCCGCAGGATCATCGCCTGGGCCGCGGTCCGCTGAGCCGTGACGACGACCGCCGAGACCCTTCACGCCGAGGGACTTGATCTATGGCGCTCCGGCAACCTCGGTGCCGCGGCCGAGCGGATCGGCAGCGCAATCGCCGCGGCGCCCGGGATCGCCGCCTATCGCAACAGCCTCGGCGCCATCTTCGCCTCCGCCGGCGACACCGCGCGGGGAGCCGCGCTGTTCCGATCCGCGCTCGCGATCGAGCCGGCCGAAGGAAGCGCCTGGCTCAATCTCGGCCACACGCTGCGCGGACACGGCGAGGCGGAGGCCCGGCGCGCCTACGAGCGTGCCGTGGCGATCGATCCGATTTCGATCTCAGCACGGACAACCCTTGTCGATTTCGTCGCGCATACGCTCAACAACCGGGGAATGGCGCATTTCCAGCGCGGCGAGGTCGGCGACGCGCTCGCCGCCTTCGAACGCGCCCTCGCCTCGGCGCCCTTCCATGTCTCGGTCCTCGCCAACAGCGCGCTCGTGCTGCAACGGCTCGGGCGCAGCGAGGAAGCCCGGGCACGCTACGCGCGCGCCCTTGTCATCGATCCAGCCCTTGCCGAAGGGCACAGCAACCTCGCCAGCCTCGACCAAAGCGAGATCGATCACGCAAGCGCGCTCGCGCGTCATCGGCGCGCAGTCGCGATCAAGCCCGACCCCGGTCTCCATTCCAGCCTGATCTTCGCGCTCTGCTGCGCGGAAACGACGAACAACGAGGCGGTGTACGCGGAGGCCCGGCGCTGGGAGCGGCTTCTGGCGCAACCCGCCTATGCCGCCATCCGCCCGCTCCAGGTCGATCGCTCGCCCGACCGGCGTCTCAGGCTCGGCTGGTGCTCGGCCGATTTCAGCAACCACCCGGTAGGGCGCAACGTCGTCGGTCTGTTCGAGCGGCTGGACCGGGACGCCTTCGCCTCGGTGATCTATGGCGATCTGAAGCAGCCGGATCCGGTGACGTCGCGCTTCCTCGCCGCCGCCGAGGGCTGGCGCGAGATCCGAGGCATCGCCGACGCCGATGTCGCTGACATCATCCGCCGCGACCGCATCGACATCCTGGTCATGGCCGCCGGCCACACCACCGACAATCGCCTCGGTATCGCCGCGCGCAAGCCGGCGCCGCTGCAGGTCAGCTTCCATGACATCACTACCAGCGGGCTCGCGGTGATGGACGGGTGGCTCACCGACGCCGCGCTTCATCCCGAGACGACGACCGAGAAGTTCACCGAGCGCCTGATCCGCCTGCCCTGCTTCTACCTCCACCAGCCTCCGGCCGACGCGCCCGATCCCGCGCCGAAAACATCGACCGGCATCACCTTCGGCTCGATGAACAACCCGCACAAGTACAACGGCGCGGTGTTCGGCGCCTGGGCCTGCATTCTCCGCGCCGTTCCGGACTCGCGTCTGCTCCTGAAGTATTCGCGCGCCTACGAGTCGCCGAGGCTGAGGAGGATCGTCACCGATGCCTTCGCCTCCGAAGGCGTCGCTGCCGAGCGCCTCCACTTCGTCGGCGGACTCATCCCGCCGCGCGAGCACCTGGCCGTGCTGCAGCAGGTGGACATCGCGCTCGACCCCTTCCCGTTCAACGGGTCGACGACGAGTTTCGAGGCGCTGTGGATGGGCATTCCGCTGGTAACGCTGGCGGGCGACCGTTTCCTTGCCCGCGTCGGCGCCTCATGCCTCGCGCAGATAGGCCTCGAAGACCTGATCGCCGAGGATATCGACGGCTATGTCGCGCGCGCCGTCGCCCTCGCGCAGGATCGAGAGCGTCTGGCCCGGCTCAGGCAAACGCTGCGGGCGCGCGTCGCGGCCTCGCCGCTCTGCGACGCGGAAGCGCATGCGCGGGCCTTCGAGACGGCCATGCGGAGCCTCTGGCGCGAATGGTGCGCCTAATGCCGGTGGCCGAAGGCGAGCGTCCCTTTCCACGTCCCCTGGTCGGGAACCCGTCGCCAAGCGCGCTCGTGGAAGAAGAAGACGACCGTGTTCACCGCCGGCTCCACCAGCGCGATGCCGGTGGCGATCGCGACCGAGCCGGTAAAGGCGTAGCTCACGCCGAAGCCGACGGCGAAATGCAGCGCGGCGAAGCTGAGGGTCTTGGCGAGGTCCTTGATCATGGCCATTACTTTAGAATGAGTCTTAATTGCATATAAGGTGCCCAGGCACCCTCGTCAAGGAAGTGCCACTGGACAGCCGCCACAGGTGTTCTTACATCCGTTCAACCCATTGATCCGAGAGGGCCCGACGGATGTGGCTGCTGCGCTGGTTGGGCCGCCTCGTCTGGCGGGTCGTCACCGTCTTCCTCGCCTTGGTCGGCGCAGCCGTCGTATCGACGGCGATCCTGGTGGGCCTCGCGCTCGTCGTCGTGCCCATCCCGGGCTTCGAGCCCCAGCGCCTTCCCCAGTCCATGGTCCTGACCCTGACGATCGACGGCCGCCTGGGCGCATCCGAGGGCGAAGGCCTGGCGCGCGCGCTGCGCGGACGCCGCCTCGGACTCGAGGACGCGATCGCAGCCCTTGCCCGAGCCGAGACCGATCCGCAGGTGAATGGCATTGTCCTCGATGTCGGCCGCGCGAGCCCCGGCCTCGCCGAAGCGCAGGAGTTGCGCCAGGCAGTGCAGCGTCTGCGTGCCGCCGGCAAGCCGGTCCATGCCTTCGCCGACGGCTTCGGCGAGGGCGGACTCGGCGGCGGCGCCGCTTATTATCTCGCCTCGTCCGCAGACCAGATCTGGATGCAGCCTTCCGGCGACTGGTCATGGACAGGGCTCTCGCTCGAAGGCGTCTTCGTCAAGGACACCTTCGAGAAGCTCGGCCTCGCCGCCGACATGATCCAGCGCCACGAGTACAAGGGCGCGATGGAGCCGATGACACGGAGCTCCTTCTCCCAGCCGGTGCGCGAGAACCTCGGCCGCGCCGTGCGCAGCTGGTTCGACCAGATGGTCAAGGGCGTCGCCGAAGGCCGCCAGATTTCCGAAGCGACGCTGCGCTCTCTGGTCGACAGCGCGCCGCTCTCCTCCGGCGAGGCGATCCGCAACAAGCTGGTCGACAAGCTGGGCTATCGCGCCGATGCGCTCGACGCCGCCGGCGTGCGCGACGGCAAGGCCGAGGCGGTCACGCTGGAGCGCTACTTCCGAAGGCTGGGCTCACCCTGGAAGAGCGGACCGACCATCGCGGTCATCCATGGCGAAGGCGATGTCACGCGCGCCGAGGGCCGCAGCTTCGGCGTGCCGCGCTTCTCGGCCGAACGCATCGGCAAGGCGCTCGAGGAAGCGGCCGAGGACCCGGACGTCGTCGCCATCGTGCTGCGCATCGACAGTCCTGGCGGCTCCTACGTCGCCTCCGACACCATCTTCGATCACATCAGGCGGACGCGGAAGGCGAAGCCGGTGGTCGCCAGCCTCAAGGATGTCGCGGCCTCCGGCGGCTATTTCGTGGCGCTCGCCGCCGACCGCATCATCGCCTCGCCCGGAACCCTGACCGGCTCGATCGGCGTCGTCGGCGGCAAGGTCGTCGCCTCCGAGCTGATGAAGAGCGCCGGCGTCGCGACCGACGCGATCGAGGTCGGCGAGCACGCCGGCATGTGGCGGATGACGCGCCCCTTCACCGAGGAGGAGCGCCGCCGGGTCGAGGCGATGTTCGACCGCGCCTATCTCGACTTCACCCAGAAGGTCGCGGAAGCGCGCAAGCTGACGACGGCCGAGGTCGACGGACTCGCGCGCGGACGGGTATGGACCGGCGAGGACGCGATCAGCCGGAAGCTCGCCGATGGCGAAGGCGATTTCCTCGCCGCCATCAGTGCCGCCAAGCAGCTCGCCGGCCTTCCCGCCGACGCCAAGGTCACGGTCGAGACCTTCCCGGAATCCAAATCGACCTGGAATCTTCTTCGCGACGTCGTGCTGTCCGGCGACCTGCCGGAAGAGATCGACGCGATCTTCCAGAGCATCCGCTCGATCGCGGCGCTGCTACGCCTCGTACCGGAGACCGGCATACAGCTGCGCTAGCTATCTGAGGGCTAAGATGTAGCTGGCGCCCGCCGCGAGCGGCGCGACCGTCCTCAAGGTATTCCAGTTCGTCCACTCGACGAGATAACGCGCCCACACTGCGGCACCTTCCGCGCTCGCGGGCTCGACGGCGGCAAGCGCGTCGTTCAGCGGAATATTGAAGCGGCGCGTCACGCCGATCGTCCCGACCAGGTAGAGCACGCTGCCGGCGAGCCCCCAGACAGCGGCGCCATCGCCCCAGCGCGCGAGCGACAGGGCCAGGAGCGCGAGCGAGATCGCGGCGGTGCCGAGGAGGGCGCCGAGGAACCAGCGATTGATCACGACGATGTTGATCGACTGCATCGCGGCGATGCCCTGCGCCGCCGGCAACCGGCCGAGGGCCACCATCACGAAGGAGGAGAAGGCGAAGAACACGCCGGCGATCAACCCGCTGCCGAGCGCGCCCGCGAAGAGAAGAACGACGTGTACGTCATCGATCATCTTTTCTCTCCCCTCACGGCTTCTCGGCTGCGATCAGGAATTCGCGGTTGCCCTCGGCACCGGTGATCGGCGAGTCATCCAGGCCGAGAATGCGCCAGCCGCGCTCTTCCAGCCACGCGCGGACCGCGGCGCAGGCTTCCTGGTGCAGCGCCGGGTCGCGGACGATGCCGCCCTTGCCGACGCGATCCGGGCCGACCTCGAATTGCGGCTTGATCAGCGCCACCAGCCGTGCGCCGGGTTTCGCGAGATCGAGCGCCGCGGCCAGCACGAGATGCAGCGGGATGAAGCTCGCATCGCAGACGACGAGATCGACCGGCTCCGGGATCACCGCCGCCGTCAGGTGACGTGCGTTCGTCTTCTCCATGACGACGACGCGCGGATCCTCGCGCAGCTTCCAGGCGAGCTGGTTGTGGCCGACATCGACGGCGTAGACCTTCACGGCACCGCGGCTCAGCAGCACATCGGTGAAGCCGCCGGTCGAGGCCCCGACATCGAGCGCGGTCAGCCCTGCCGGATCGATGGCGAAGCGATCGAGCCCATGGGCGAGCTTGACGCCGCCGCGCGAGACCCAGGGATGATCCTTGCCCTTGACCTCGATCGCCGCGTCCTCGGGCAGCGCCTTGCCGGCCTTGTCGAGCCGGTGGCCGTCGCGGTCGAAGACGAGCCCGGCCAGGATCAGCGCCTGCGCCCTGGCGCGGCTCTCCGCATGGCCGCGCTCGACCAGCAGCTCGTCGAGGCGCCGGCGGCCGGCCTTAGCCATCGACAGCGCGCTCTTAAGCCCGCGCCGCACCCTCGGCGCGGCCGAGCGCGGCGAGCGCGGTCGTCACGATCGCTTTCGCATCGAGGCCGGCATCGGCGTATTGGCGCTGCGGGGAGTCGTGCTCGATGAAGCGGTCGGGCAGCGTCATCGGCCTGACCTTGAGGCCCTGGTCGAGCAGGCCGTTCGTGGCGAGGAACTGCAGCACGTGCGCGGCAAAGCCGCCGACGGCGCCCTCCTCGATGGTGATCAGAATCTCGTGGTTCCTCGCCAGCCGCTTGATCAGATCGGTGTCGAGCGGCTTGGCGAAACGTGCATCGGCGACCGTGGTCGAGAGACCGCGGGTCGAAAGTTCCTCGGCAGCGGCGAGCGCCTCCTGCAACCGCCCGCCGAGCGAGAGCAGCGCCACGCGTGAGCCCTCACGCAAGACACGGCCGCGGCCGATCTCGAGCGGCTCGGGATTCTCCGAGCGCGCGGCACCGGTGCCTTCGCCGCGCGGGTAGCGGATCGCCGAGGGTCGATCGTCGATGCGCGCCGCCGTCGCCACCATGCGCTCGAGTTCGGCCTCGTCGGCCGCCGCCATCACGACGAAGTCGGGCAAGGTCGCAAGATAGGTGACGTCATAGCTGCCGGCATGGGTCGGACCGTCGGCGCCGACGAGGCCGGCGCGGTCGATGGCGAAGCGCACCGGCAGGCGCTGGATCGCGACGTCGTGCACGACCTGGTCGTAGGCGCGCTGCAGGAAGGTCGAGTAGATCGCGCAGAAGGGCTTCATGCCCTCGGTCGCCAGACCCGCGGCAAAGGTCACCGCATGCTGCTCGGCGATGCCGACATCGAAGGAGCGGAGCGGAAAGCGCTTGGCGAAGAGATCGATGCCGGTTCCCGACGGCATCGCCGCGGTGATGGCAACGATCGCCGGATCGCGCGCCGCCTCGCGGATCAGGCTCTCGCCGAAGACCTTGGTGTAGGTCGGCGCGCCGGGTTTAGACGCCGCCATCGTGCCGGTGACGACGTCGAACTTGCCGACCGCGTGATACTTCTCTTCCGACTCCTTGGAGAAGGGATGCCCCTTCCCTTTCTGCGTCACGACATGCAGCAGCACCGGCTTCCGGCCATGCGTGTCGCGGAGGTTCTTCAGGATCGGTACGAGATGGTCGAGGTCGTGCCCGTCGATCGGTCCGACATAGTAGAAGCCGAGCTCTTCGAACATGGTGCCGCCGCCGGCGAAGCCGCGGGCGAATTCCTCGGCCCGGCGCGCAGCCTCCTCGATCGGCCGCGGCAGCGCGCGCGCCACCTCCTTCATCACGTCGCGGAAACCGCGATAGGATTTGGACGAGCTGAGGCGCGAGAGATAGCCGCTCATCGCGCCGACAGGCGGGGCGATCGACATCTCGTTGTCATTGAGGATGACGATGAGCCGGCTGCCGAGCGCGCCCGCATTGTTTATCGCCTCATATGCCATGCCGGCGGAGATGGCGCCGTCGCCGATCACCGCGATCACATGGCGCCTCTCGCCCTTGAGGTCGCGTGCCACCGCCATGCCGAGCGCCGCCGAGATCGAGGTCGAGGAGTGCGCGGCGCCGAAGGGGTCGTATTCGCTTTCGGCGCGGCGCGTGAAGCCGGAGAGCCCGCCGCCCTGGCGCAGCGTGCGGATGCGGTTGCGCCGGCCGGTCAGGATCTTGTGCGGATAGGCCTGGTGGCCGACGTCCCAGATGAGGCGGTCATCCGGCGTCGCGAACACATGATGGAGCGCCACCGTCAGCTCGACGACGCCGAGGCCGGCGCCGAGATGGCCGCCGACATTGCTGACCGCGCTGATCGTCTCGCCCCGGAGTTCGTCGGCGAGCTGCTTCAGCTCCGCCATGTCGAGTCCCCTCAGATCCTTGGGCTCGCGCACGCGGTCGAGGAGCGGGGTCCGGTTCGAGATCATCAAGCTCAACAGGTTTTTAGGCGCGGCGATCGACGACGAAGCGCGCCGCCGCCCGGAGAAGGTCGGCCTTGTTCTGAAACAAATCAAGGTGCTCGATGGCCTGGTCGGCAAGCCGCCATGCCTGCGCGCGGGCGCGCTCAAGTCCGAGCACGGTAACGAAGGTCGCCTTGCCGGCGACCGCGTCCTGCCCGGTCGGCTTCCCGGTCGTCTTGGTATCGCCTTCGATATCGAGAAGATCGTCGGCGATCTGGAAGGCGAGCCCGAGCGAATGCGCATATGCAGTGAGCGAATGGCGCACCGAGGGCGCGGCCTTGCCCAGGATGCCGCCGGACTCGCAGGAGAAGGCGAAGATCTCGCCGGTCTTAAGGCGCTGCAAACGCGTGATCGCCGGGATGTCGAGCGGCTCGCGCTCGGCCAAGAGATCGAGGACCTGGCCGCCGACCATGCCGCGCGCGCCGGAAGCCTGCGCCAGGCGGCGGATCAGTTCGCAGCGGACCACCGGATCGGGATGCGTATCGAGCTCGGCCAGCACCTCGAAGGCAAGAGTCAGCAGGGCGTCGCCGGCGAGGATCGCGGTCGCTTCGTCGAAAGCCTTGTGGACGCTCGGCCGGCCGCGGCGCAGATCGCTGTCGTCCATCGCCGGCAGGTCGTCATGGACCAGGGAGTAGCCGTGCAGAAACTCGATCGCGGAGGCGACGCGGAGCGCGCAGCCGCGCGAGACGCCGAACAGCTTGGCGGTCTCGACCGCGAAGAAGGCGCGCAGCCGCTTGCCGCCACCGAGCACGGCATAGCGCATCGCCTCCGCCAGCTTGGCCTCGGGGCCGGTCGGAGCCGGCAGCAGGTAGCCCATGACGCCGACGACCGCTTCCGCGGTCTCGCCGAGGGCTGCGAGAAACTGCTCCTCGCTTGCGACCTTGGGGCTTGCCACGCTACTTGGAATCGAGCGGCTTGGCGGTGAGTGAGCCATCCGGCTGCAGCTGGATCTGCTCGACCTTCATCTGCGCCTCGCGAAGCTTGGCCTCGCAATGGCGCTTGAGCAGCGCGCCGCGCTCATAGGCGGCGATCGCATCGTCCAGCTTGGCCTTGCCGGCTTCGAGGCGGCCGACGATCTGCTCGAGCTCGGCGAGCGCGTCCTCGAAGCTGAGCTTGGCGATGTCGGCGGGGATGGGAGAGGCGACCATGGGCTGATCTCATACTAAGATCCCTTACCCCAGTCCATGAGCGCCTTGACGTGCGCGGCGGCCGAGGCGGCGAGCGCATCGAGGTCGTAGCCCCCCTCCAGGGTCGAGACGACGCGGCCCTTGGCGTGTCGGTCGGCGATGCGGCACAGCTCCCCGGTGATCCAGGCGTAGTCGGCCTCATCGAGATTGAGCGATCCCAGCGGGTCGAGCCAATGCGCATCGAAGCCGGCCGAGATCAGGATGAGATCGGGGCGAAAGCGATCGAGCGCCGGCAGGATCTTCTCGGTCATCGCCTGGCGAAACTCGGCCGAGCCGGCGAGCGGCGGCAGCGGGGCGTTGACGACATTGCCGATGCCGGTCTCGCCGGCCGCACCCGTGCCGGGATAGAGCGGCCATTGATGCGTCGAGGCGAAGAAGATCTGGGAATCGCGCTCGAACATGTGCTGCGTGCCGTTGCCGTGATGCACGTCGAAATCGACGACGGCAACGCGGTCGAGCCCCTGCGCGATCGCCTCGGCGGCGCCGACGGCGACGTTGTTGAAGATGCAGAAGCCCATCGCCTGCGTCGCCTCGGCGTGGTGGCCGGGCGGACGGACCGCGCAGAAGGAGCGCTTGGCCTCGCCGCGGACGGCGGCGGCGACAGCGGCGCAGACGGCGCCGGCGGCGCGCAGCGCGGCTTCGCCGGAACCGGGCGAGAGCGTCGTGTCGGCGTCGAGATCGGCGCGCCCGGCCTCCGGTACGGCCGAGAGCAGCGCGTCGACATAGTCGGAGGCGTGGACCCGTCCGATCTGCGCGCGCTCGGCCCTGGGTGCCTCGATCCTCTCGAGATCGGCGAAGTCCGGACCGTCGAGCGCCGCCAGCACGGCCTGGAGGCGCGCCGGGCGCTCGGGATGGAGCCGTCCGGGATCGTGATCGAGGCAGGCGGCGTGGGTGTAGAGGCGCGTGGTCATGGATGTCCTGGCTGAGACGCGACATCCACAATAGGAAGCCGGGCGCCGCCTCGACAAGCGGCTGAAACGGAAACGGCCGCCTCAGCGAGGCGGCCGTTCCGAGATCACTCGGTGCCCGTCGGGTTACTGAAAGAGGTTGATCAGGTTCCGCGGGTTGCTGTTTGCGATGTTGAGGGTCTGGATGGAGAGCTGCTGCTGGACCTGGAGGGCCTGCAGACGCGAGGATTCCTTCGCCAGGTCGGCGTCGACGATCGAGCCGAGGCCTTCGCTCGCCGCGTCGATCAGCTTGGAGACGAAGTCGTCCTGGAAGTTGAGCGTACGGGTGTCGGCACCGAGATTGCCCAGCACCGTGTTGATCGAGGTCTGGGCGGCAAACAGCGACGACAGCGCCTTGAAGGCGCCGATGGTCGAGCTCAGGTTCTGCGCGCCGAGGTTGGCCGAGGTCGTGGCGAAGGCGCTGTTCGACCGGATGGTGAGCACCGTGCCGTCGACATTGGCGATGACGTTGATCGAGGTCGAGGCTGCCGAGAGCAGGTTGCGGCCGTTGTAGGTGGCGTTACGAATGAAGGTGTTGACCTGGGTGATCAGATTGAGGAAGTCGTTGTTCAGGATCGCCTGCTGCTCGGTCGAGTTGCCGGCGTTCTGACCCTCGGTGATCTTCTTCTGGACGTCGCCGAGGAGATCGGAGATGGCGGTGGCGCCTGCCAGGGTGACGGCGGCGACGCCGCGGCCGTTGGAGAGGCCCTGGCTGACGGCCTCATAGGCCTTCAGGTTGCCGCGCACGCCCTGGGCGATGGCGAAGCTCGAGGCATCGTCGACCGCGTTGTTGACCTTGAGGCCGGTCGAGACCCGGTTCTGGACCCGGTCCAGCCGGGTGTTCGTCGCATTCAGGTTCTGCAGCGCGACGAAGGCGCCGATATTCGTGTTGATCGAATTCTGAATGGCCATTTACTGCGCTCCTTCTAGCATGAGGCCCAAGGGCGCCCTACTGCGCCGAGACGGATCGTATGGGAGATCAAAGCTGTTTACAATCGTATAGTTCTACCCAACTTTCTGTTTATATATATTTAGATAAATCGCCTCATTCTCTCCTAGAGCGCCCCCTCTAAACCTCATGATAGCTCTCCGAAGGCCGCAAACGACCTCCCGTCCAACTCAGTTCGCCTCATATATTTTTGATATACAAGGACTTTCTGAAATCTACTCACCTTGGCATGTTAATAAATAAAAATATATGCACGCTCGATGGATTATTAACGACAAAAATTTAGATATATACCCAAGACCAAAACGACATGTTTATGGTCACGCTCAATGTCTGATCACGCAGACGTGATACATATCCAATCGTTCAAATTCACCGAACACGTCGATAGGCCCCCGAGGCGATCCCGGCCAGGCAGCGACCGGTCTATAGTCTCCGGATGAACCGCGCTGAGCGTCGCCGCCTCGAGAAGCTGGGCCGTCGCACCTCCCCCCTGGATCTCCTCAACGACGCTGCCCGGTTCCATCGGGCGGGTCAGCTGGCCGAGGCCGAGTCCCGCTACCGGGCCTTCCTCGACAGCTCGCCCGGACATGCCCAGGCGCTGCACCTCCTGGGGCTGGTCTGCCACCAGTCGGGCCGCAACAAGGAGGCTGCGGAATTCATCGCCGAGGCCGAGAAGCGCGCGCCGGGCGACCCGGACGCTCCCTACAATCTCGGCAATTGCCTGATGGCGGAGGCGAGGCTCGACGAGGCCGCGGATGCCTTCCGCCGGTCTCTCGCGCTCCGGCCACGCCACGCCGAGACGCTCAACAATCTCGGGACCACACTGCAGCGGCTGAGCCGTCTGGAGGAGGCGATCGAGGCCTATCGGGGTGCGCTGGATGTCGAGCCCGACCGCCCCGACGCCCTCAGCAACATGGCCCACGCGCTCCTTACCCTCGGCAGGAGCGAGGAAGCGATCTCCGCCTATCGCCTGGTCCTGGCCCGCCAGCCCGAGCACGGAACCGCCCGGCACATGCTCGCGGCGATCACCGGCGAGACACCGGCGTCGGCCCCCGACGACTATGTCCGGAGGCTGTTCGACGAGTATTCCGGCCGCTTCGACCGGCATGTGATCGGCGAGCTCGGCTACGCGCCGCAGCGCTTCGTCGATGTGCTGCGCCGCGCCGCCGGACCGGAGCGGCGCTTCGCCAGCGGCGTCGATCTCGGTTGCGGCACCGGCATGTCGGGAGCGTTTCTCCGGCCGATCGTCGATCGGCTGGTCGGCGTCGACCTGTCCCCCGGGATGCTGGCGCAGGCGGAGGCCAGGGGCGTCTACGACGACCTCTCGCTGGCGGCGATCGATCCTTTCCTGGCGAAAAGCAGCGATCGCTTCGACCTGTTCTTCGCTGCCGACGTCTTTATGTATGTCGGCGCCGTCGACGCGCTTCTGGCCAAGGCGGCGGCGCGCGCGGCACCCAGGGCCTGGTTCGCCTGCTCGATCGAGACGGCCGAAGGCGCCGGCTTCGTTCTCAGGCCGAGCGGGCGCTACGCCCATTCGCTTGCCTATCTCGAACGTGCCATGGCCGCCACAGGCTGGCAGATCCGCGACCAGGAGGCTCTCACCATCCGCACCGAGCACGGTACCGCGATCCCGGGATTCGCCATCGCCGCAGAGCTGCGCTGACTCTCGGAATGGAAAACGGCCGCCTCTCAGGAGGCGGCCGCTCCGCTACTGGCCTGCGCCGACCGGGTTACTGAAAGAGGTTGATCAGGTTCCGCGGGTTGCTGTTTGCGATGTTGAGGGTCTGGATGGAGAGCTGCTGCTGGACCTGGAGGGCCTGCAGACGCGAGGATTCCTTCGCCAGGTCGGCGTCGACGATCGAGCCGAGGCCTTCGCTGGTGGCGTCGATCAGCTTGGAGACGAAGTCGTCCTGGAAGTTGAGCGTGCGGGTGTCGGCACCGAGATTGCCCAGCACCGTGTTGATCGAGGCCTGGGCGGCAAACAGCGACGACAGCGCCTTGAAGGCGCCGATGGTCGAGCTCAGGTTCTGAGCCCCGAGATCGGTCGAGGTCGTGGCAAAGGCGCTGTTCGAGCGGATGGTGAGCACCGAGCCGTCGACGTTGGCGATGACGTTGATCGAGGTAGAGGTCGCCGAGAGCAGGTTGCGGCCGTTGTAGGTGGCGTTGGTGATGAAGGTGTTGATCTGGGTGACCAGGTTGACGAAGTCCGAATTGAGGATCGCCTGCTGCTCGGTCGAGTTACCGGCGTTCTGACCCTCGGTGATCTTCTTCTGGACGTCGCCGAGGAGATCGGAGATGGCGGTGGCACCTGCCAGCGTCACCGCGGCGACGCCGCGGCCGTTGGCGAGGCCTTGGCTGACGGCCTCATAAGCCTTCAGGTTGCCACGCACGCCCTGGGCGATGGCGAAGCTCGAGGCATCGTCGACCGCGTTGTTGACCTTGAGGCCGGTCGAGACCCGGTTCTGAACCTTGTCCAGCCTGGTGTTGGTCTGGTTCAGGTTCTGAAGCGCGACGAAGGCGCCGATATTCGTGTTGATCGAGTTCTGAATGGCCATCTGGCGTCACCTTCTTGACTGATGCCGATGGCGCCGTTCTAGCGCTAAACGAGAATATAGACTGTTTAGGTGCTCATGACAATTTATTTAATAAAATGCAAGCAAAATTTCCTCTGTAAACCATACAAGCCGTTGATCCTAAATGAGGCTTGAGCCTCTGCCTTCGGGAGAAAAGCCGCTTATTGGGGGCAAAATTCGCCGCGCCAGTCAGCTCTGCCGGCACCAATCTAGCCATAGGCGGCGATAGGCGGCCTCGAGCTCGCGTGTGTGGGCAGCGCCGTCGAAGAGGATGGAGGCCGCGAGCTTCGACCGCAGCCCTCGCCTCAGGCTCTCGAGCCGGTCGAGATCGCGCGCGAGATCGCAGGCGATCTGCAGATAGGCGTCTTCATCCGGCGCCACGAGCTCGGGAAGGCCGGCGCGCATCAGGAGGCTCGTACCGATCCGCCCCATCAGCGACGCGCCCGCCAGCGTCACGACCGGCACCCCCATCCACAACGCATCGCAGGTGCTCTTGCCGCCGTTGAACGGGAACGGGTCGAGCGCGACATCGATCTCGCCGATGGCACGGAAATGCTCGACCGGATCGAGCACGGCACCGACGAAGCGGAGCCGGGATGGATCGACGCCGGCGGCGGCGAAGCGCTGTCGCACCAGGCTCGCCACCAGCGGGTCGTGGAGATTGTAGGCCTTCAGGACCAGCCGCGCGTCAGGCACCTGGGCGAGCAGCCGCGCCCACAGCGCGATGGTCGGCGGCGACAGCTTCGGTACCTGGTTGACCGAACCGAAGGTCAGATGGCCGAGGCGACGCGCCGGCAGCGTCGAGACCTCGGGCGCCTCGGCCGGCGGGTGATGACTGGCATAGCCGGTCTTCAGCCGCACCAGGCTCTCGGTGTACTGCGCGTCGGCGATCCCGGGAGGATCGACCTCGGCGTCGGTGATGCGCACATCGACGGCGCGAAGCCCGGTCGTGGTCACGTGGTTGTCGTAGGCGACCTGGATCGGCGCCAGGCGATGCGCGAACAAGGCGCGCTCGCTGGCGCGCCAGCCGCACAGATTGACGGCGATGTCGATCCGATCCTCCCGGATGCCCGCCGCCTGCTCCTGGCGCGGCAGGCCATGAATCGAGGCGAAGCGGTCGGCGGCGCGCGCGATGCGGCGCGTGCCGTCGTCCGGTCGCGCCACGTCGGCATAGACCACGACCTCGAAACGCTCGCGATCATGGTGCTCGAGCAGCGGCATCAGCCAGGCGAGCTGGTTGTGCCCGGCGACCAGCTCCGGCGAGACATAGGCGACCCGGATGCGGCGATCGGGAGTCCGATCGTTGGCAAAGACAGGCACCGCGGCAACGCGTGCCTCGATCCGCTCCGCCCAGCGACGGTTCTCGCGATAATGCTCGGCGAAGCCGAGGCCAGGCAGGAAATTGAGGAAGAAGAGCCGGTTCGACCACGCGTCGCCGGGCGGGTCCTCGAGCCAATGCGCGCGATCGAAAGCCTGGCGCGCCGTCGCAAGCTCACCCCAGGCGCTCGCCAGCGTACCGATCCCGTCATGCGCCGTACGGTCATCGGGCTGCAGCGCCACCGCCTGGCGATAGCGGCGGAGGCCGCCGCGCCCATCATGCTTCGCCACCAGGCCACCGGCGAGATTGCGCAGCAGCAGCGCGTCGTCCGGCGCCAGCGCGACGGCACGGCCGAAGACGAGACGACCGGCGGCCAATGTCTCGTATTGCTGGATCGCGGCGCCATAGCTGTTCCAGACATTCGCTGCGGTCGGATCGAGAGCCAGCGCGCGGCGATAATGCGGGCGCGGATCTCCGCGGCCGATCTCGGCTAGGGCATGACCGAGGCCCGAATGCGCGAGGGCGAGTTGAGGATCGAGGCGGCTCGCCGCAGCGAAGGCCTCGGCCGCCTCGATGCCGCGCGACAACCGCGCGAGCGCGCCGGCGCGCGAGAGATGCAGATCCCCTCGCCCCGGCGCCGCAGCGACCGCCTGATCGAGCAGGCCGAGTGCCGCCTCGGTCCGGCCGCGGTCGAGCTCAAGGACACCCATCAGGTGAAGTGCGTCGGGCTGCCGCGGATCGAACTGGAGCACGCGCCGATACATCTCTTCAGCAAGCCCGGCGCGGCCTGCCGCCTGATTGGCGAGGCCGGCCCGCAGCAGGTCGGCGACGGTGATGCTCACGCGCGGCACCATTCGCGCCAGGCGGCACGAAAGGCCTGCTCGACCGAACGCGCATAGGCATCGGCGTCGACAAGGGGCGAGGTCTGCACGCGACGGCGCAGCCCGGCGCGAAGCTGCGCGAGCGCATCGAGATCGCTCGCGAGCGCTCGCGCGACGGCGACATAGCCGTCCTCGTCGCGTGCCGCGAGATTTCCGAGGCCGATGGGCGCGAGCGTGCCGATGCCCATCCGCCCGAGCCAGCGTTCGCCGGCCAGTGTCACGACCGGGACGCCCATCCACAGGGCCTCGAAGCTCGTCGTGCAGCCGTTGAACGGGAACGGATCGAGCGCGATGTCGATCCGGTTCAGGATCTCGAGATGGCGGACGCGCGCCGAGCGATCGCCGTCGAAGACGATACGCGCCGGCTCGATGCCGCCGCGGACGAAGGCATCGTGGATCCGGCGTCGCGCCGAGGCGTTGGCGAACCAGTTCACATACTTGAGGAGGAGACGCGAATTCGGCACTGCCTTGAGCACCCGCGCCCAGAGCGCGAAGACCCGGTCGTTGAGCTTGGCGGCGTTGTTGCACGATCCGAAGGTGATCGCGCCGCTCGCCATCGCCGGCAGCGGTCCGACCGCAGGCGATTCCTCCGGAGGCTCGTGCAGCACCAGGAGCGGTACGCGCAGCAGGCGCTCGGTGAAACGCTCGCGCGTCTTCTCGGGATGGATGACCGGGTCGGTAAGCCACCAGTCCATGGTTGCGAGGCCGGTCGTGGTCAGGTCGCCATAGCTGATCTGCACCGGCGCGGGCTTCTGCGCACAGACCAAGAGCCTGTTGTTCGCGGTGTGACCAGCCATGCAGAAGAGGATGTCGATGCGATCGGCGCGGATCATCGCAGCGACCGCGTCGTCGTCGAGGCCGACGGTCGAGCGATAACCGTCCGACGCCGCCTGGTAGCGCTTCGTCACCTCGTCGGACCGCGGCACCTCGCCATAGCAGAAGGCCTGATAGCGGGCGCGATCGCGCCGCTCGATCAGGCCGACAACGTTGTGGGCGATCGGGTTGGCGCGGAAGTCAGCCGACAGATAGCCAATGCGGAGCGGCCGTTCGGGATCGCGGTCGTTCGGATGCGCCCGCCCGCGCGCATAGAGCGGCCGGGCCTGGCGTTCCTCCCACTGCCGGTACGCCTCGAAAAGCGCATCGCAGTCCAAGCCCGGCAGATAGTTGAGCGCGAAAAGCAGGTTCGAGTGGGTTGCGAGATCGCCGGGCGCCAGCGCATGCGCGCGCCGATAGGCGGCGACGATGTCCTCGATCGCAGTCAGCGCGTTGCCGAGATTGTTCCAAAGCCCGGCATGGCACGCATCGATGGCGAGCCCTCGCCGGTAGAAGCGCTGAGCGAGATCGAGGTCGCCCTGCTCCTGCAGGAGAACGCCGATATTGCCGTGCCCTTCGAGCCGGCCCGGCGCCAGCGCAATGGTCCGGCGTGCCGCCCTCGAAGCACGCAGGCGGTCGCCCGCGGCAATCGCCTGGACGGAAATCGCGATCCAGACCTCCGCATCAGCCGGATCAAGCGCCTGCAATCGCGCCGTCGCACCGAGCGCACGATGCGCGGCCGCCTGCGCGGGATCGAGCGAAACTGCCGAGCGCAGCGAAGCGCGCGCCCGCGGATCGCCGAGCGCGCTGCGCGCGAGCCCGAGCGCGAGCCAGGCCGAAGGCTGCACGCGCTTGAGCGCGACTGCGGTCTCCAGGCTCTGCGCCGCTCCCCTCGCCTCGCCCAAGGCGAGCAGCGTCGCGCCGAGACTCGCATGCGCCTCGGCAAGCCCGGGGACGCAGCGGATGGCGTCGCGGAAGCGTGCGGCGGCGCTCAACAGGTCGCCGGAGCGATGACGTTCGACGCCCTCGGCGAAGAGGCGCTGCGCTTCTGCCGCGCGGTTCATCGCCGATCGCGGCACCAGCGCCGCCAGGCCTTGCGGAACTCATGCTCGATCGAGCGCGCATACATGGCGTTGTCGCACAGAGGCGACGCCAGGATGCGCGGGCGCAGCGTCTGCCGGAGCGTCGCGAGGCGGTCGAGATCGGCGGCGAGCTCGCAGGCGATCTTCACATACTCGTCGGGCGACGACGCTATCAGCTCGGTATGGCCGAGCCGGGTCAGGAAGCTGGTGCTCATGCGGCCGAGCCAGCGCCGGCCCGCCAGCGTCACCACCGGCACCCCCATCCACAAGGCTTCGAAGGTCGTGGTGCAGCCATTGAACGGGAACGGGTCGAGCCCGATGTCGACCTCGCTGACCAGCGTCAGGTGCAGCGTACGGTCGGGGTTGCCGCCGCCGAAGACGATACGCTCGGGCTCGACGCCGCGCTCGGCGAACATGCGCCTGATCCGGTCGCGCACGTCCTGAACCTCGTAGACCGTCCGATACTTGAGCATCAGGCGCGATTGCGGCACCTGCCTCAATATCCTCGCCCAAAGATCGACGACCTGATCGCCGATCTTGGCCGGGTTGTTGAACGACCCGAAGGTGACATGCCCGCGGAAAGGCGCGGGGAGCGGCGAGACCGCCGGCGCCACGTCGATCGGCCGATGCAGCACCAGCATGGGGATGCGCATCAGGGTCTCGGTGAAACGCTCCTCGGTGGCGCCCTCGGGATGGATGGCTGGATCGGTCAGCCAGTAGTCCATGACGGAGAGGCCGCTGGTCGAGAACTCGGCGTAGCTCACCATGATCGGCGCCGGCTTGCGCGCTGCAGCGGTCAGTCGGTTGCGCGCCGTGTGGCCGGCGAGCACGACCAGTATGTCGATCGCATCGTCGCGAATCCGTCCGGCCAACGCCGCATCGTCCAGCTCTTGCGTCTCGACGAAACGGTCGCTGATCGACCGGATGTGATCGGTCATCTCGTCGGGGCGTCCGATCTCCGCGTAGCAGGTAACCTCGACCTGATCGCGATCGTGACCCTGTATCAGCCCGGCCACGTTGGTGCCGAGCGAGTGATTGAACAGATCCGCGGAGAGATAGCCGACGCGAAGCCGGCGTTCCGGATCGGGATCGTTGGTCCATGGACGAATGAACGGATAGGCAGGCGCCGCGTGGCGCGCTTCCCAGCGGCGGTGCGCGGCGAAGAGCGTATCCACATCGATGTCGACATAGCCGAGCGCGAGAAGCAGGTTGGAATGCGTATCGGCCGCCTCGGGCGCCAAGTCGACGGCGCGGCGCAACCGGCGGATGGCTTCGTCCATCCGGCCCAGGTTCATCTCTATGAGGGCGAGGTTCGCCGTTGCGGCGACGTTCGCCGGGGCGAGCGCGATCGAGCGCCGGAACAGCCGCCTCGCGAAGGAACCGTCCCGCGCCTGGACAAGAACGCCGAGATTGATCAACGCGTCGGTGAACTGGGCATCGAGCGCCAATACGCGGCGATACCCCTCCTCCGCCGGCACGACCCGTGAGAGACGCAGCCGGCATTGTGCCAGGACGTAGTGAAGCGGCGCTGCCTGCGGTTCGGCCGCAAGCGCGCCCCCAAGATCGGTCGTCGCTCCCGCCGCGTCGCCGCTCATTGCGCGCGCGAGACCACGCGCCTGTCGCAACTTCGCATCGGCGGGCGTGAGCGCGACGGCCCGATCGAGCGCGCTCGCCGCGTCCGCATGGCGGCCGCTCCTGTTGAGCGCGTCGGCCAAGGCGGCGGCGAGATCGGCACGATCCGAGCGAAGGCCGAAGGCGGTACCATAGGCCGCGGCAGCCTCGGGCCAGCGGCCGAGCACCCCGAGAGCGAGACCGAGATTTTCCCAGGGAGCCGGCAGGTCAGGGGCGCTGCTGGCAGCCCGACGAAGCGGCGTCAGCGCCGTGGCGACGTCGCCGCCCGCCGCGGTCATCAGCCCGAGACGCTGCCAGGCCAAGGCGAGCTGCGGCTCCTCGACGAGCGCACGGCGCAAGGGCCGGGGATCGAGCGTCGCCGCCGTCATCCCGAGCCGCACCAGCCACTCCACATCTCGCGATAGGCGCCTTCGACGGCACGTGCGAAGGCCGCCCCGTCGCAGAGGCGGGACGCAGCGAGACGCGGACGCAAGCCGGTTCGAAGCTCGGCCAGCCGGGCGCGGTTGCGGGCGAGATCGACCGCGATATCGACATAGGCGCTTTCGTCGTTGGCGACCAGATCCCCGAGATCCAGCGACCTGAGGAAGGTCGAGCCGTAGCGGCCAAGCACGCGATCGCCTTCGAGGCTGACGACGGGGACCCCCATCCACAACGCCTCGCAGGTGGTGATGACACCGCCATAAGGGAACGGATCGAGCGCGATATCGACCTTCCGATAGGTATCGAGATGGCTCGCCTGCGTCGCCGTCCATCCGCGGAGATCCAGACGACGGCCATCGATGCCGTGGTGTGCGAATGCGGCGCGAATGCGCGCAGCGACGACCGCGTCGGTGAAGGAGCGGCCCTTGAGCAGCAGACGGGAGTTCGGCGTCGCCGCGAGGATCCGCGCCCAAGCGGCGATACAGCGCAGCGAAAGCTTCGAGGCCTGGTTGAGGCTGGCGAAGACGAGGCTCGACCCGCTCGCGCCCGGCGCCGACGAAACCTTGGGCGCTTCCTGCAGCGGGTCGAAGACGAAGGCGAGGTCGATACGGATCAGCCGCTCGCTGAAACGGCTCTCGCTGCCGGGCGGCGTCAGCTTCGCATCGCCGATCGCCCAGCCGACGGCCTCCATGCCGAAAGACGACATCAGCAGCAGGTTGACTTGCACCGGCGCGGGTCGACGCGCGAGCGCCAGAAGCCGCGATCCACGCGGATATCCGACGACATCGACGGCGATATCGACGCCCTCGCGCGCAATCGACTCGGCGAGCGCCGCATCGGAAAGGCCGAAGGTCGGGACGAGACGGCCGGCGGCGCGGTAACGGGCGGTGATCTCGTCCTCGGCGCCCGGCGGCGTATCCGAGAAGAGGACAACCTCGACCTCGCGCCGGTCATGGGCCTCCACGAGCGGCAGGATCGAGCGCGACGCGGTGTGAAAACGAAACGTGTCGGCGCCGACATAGCCGATGGTGAGCCGCCGGTCCGGGTCGCGCGGCCGCGCCGTCGGCAGCGGATCGAGCGCCGCCGCGTGGCGGGAGGCAAAGCGGCGGCACTCGGCGAGCTCGGCCTCCGCGTCGATGCCGTCGACCAGATGCATCGCGTTGATGAGATTGGCGTGCGGGATCGGGCCGGCTTCCGCGCGCTCGCTCGCGCGCCGGTAGAAGGCGACCGCGCTGGCCGCGTCCCCGATCTGCAGATGGACGTTGCCGAGGTTGTTCCAGCCATCCGAGCTGTCCGGATCGGCCGCGACGACGCGCCTCAAGGCCGTCGCCGAGGCCGGCAGGCGGCCGCGCGCAGCAAAGAGGACGCCGAGATTGTTCCAGGCGCCGGTGAACGAAGGCACCAGCGCCAGGGTCCGGTGCAGCGCGGCGAGCGTGCCCGCGGCGTCCCCCGCCGACTGGAGCGCATGCGCCAGGCGGAAATGACTCTCCGGGCGAGCGGGATCCTGCCGGATCGCCTCCGTGAGGCGGGCAATCGTTTCGGTCTGGGAAGCGACCGTGTCGGGCCGGTCAGACATCGGTTCTGGCAGCTGAAAATGCGATCACGGCCGCGCCATGGTGCGGCCGGTCGACGCCCCTGTCGAGGGCTGACCGCTAGCGGAAGAGCTGCTGGAGGATGGTCGGACGCTGGTTGGCGATGTTCAGCGTCTGAACGCCCAGTTGCTGCTTGACCTGGAGGGCCTGCAGCCGCGCCGATTCCTTGGCCATATCGGCATCGACGATGTCGCCCAGGCCTTCCGTGGTCGAATCGGTGAGCTGGGAGATGAAGTCGGACTGGAAGTTGAGAGCACGAACGTCGGCGCCGATCTGGCCGAGCGCGATCGCGATCGCCGATTCGGCGATCTCGAGCGCCGAGAGCGCGCGGAAGGACGCGACCGTCGAGCTGATGTTCTGGGCACCGAGGTTGGTCGAGGAGGTCGAGAACGAGCTCTGCGAGCGGATCGTCATCACCGTGCCGTCGATGTTGGCGATGACGTTCACCGAGGTCGAGAAGGACGAGAGGATGTTTCGGCCGTTGTAGACGGCATTCGAGATGAAGGTGTTGATCTGGGCCGAGAGCGACTGGAAGTCGGCATTGAGGATGTTCTGCTGCTCGCTGGTGTTCGCAGCGTTCATGCCCTCGATGATCTTCTTCTTCACATCGGCGATCAGGTCGGAGATCGAGGTCGCCACCGAGAGCGCGATGGTGGCGACGCCGCGGCCGTTGGCGATGCCCTGGGAGACCGCGCCATAGGCCTTGATGTCGCCGCGCAGGCCCTGGGCGATGGCGAAGCTGGAGGCGTCGTCGACCGCGCCATTGACCTTCAAACCTGTCGAGACCCGCTGCTGGACCTGGTCCATGTCGCGGTTGGTCGCGTTCAGGAATGAAAGCGCGATCTGTGCCGAGATATTGGTGTTGATCGAATTGATGGGCACGGCGGACTCTCCAATCGGTCGCGGGCCTGACGGACCCGGCGACCCTTGAAGAGCAAACCCCGGGCCAGCGCTCGAGGTCGCCATCAACCATTTAAAATCAAATGATTTTTGTAAGCGAGAAGCCGAGAGTCCGGCTTGCTTCGGCGGTCACTCGTTGCCGTCTCGGCAGTTGTTGCCGCTACGGGCGGAAAAACCGTCCCCTAAGCCATTTGAAACAAAGGAAAACGCCTCCGTCCGGGACCGGAGGAGGCGCATCGGGGCAGCGAAGGACGGCGGAGCGGAAGGCCTCTTAGGCGAGGCCCTCGACGATCTGCTGGTTGATCTCGATCAGCGCGTCGGGCGTGGACAAGCCGTCCATGACCCGTTGGGTCTCGAAAGTGACCCAGGCCCCGAGGCGTATGAGCGTGTTCTTCATCGGCTGCGGCAGGTGGTTGGTTTCTTCGGCGAGCTCGCCGATGAAGGAGTCCCAGACCCGCTTGTTCCAGAGGATGGCGTCGAACTTGACAGCAAGCTTGGTCGGGTTGTCCCGCGCCTCGATCAGCGCGGCCGTGACGGCACCCATCAGCCGCCGCTCGACCGCTCGAGGCGGCTCTGCGGCGTTCTGGGCCTTGAGGTAGGCGCCGTAGCCGCGCATCAGGCGGCGGCCTTGGCAGGATGACGCAGCAGCTCGGACTCGAAGGCCATCAGAGCGCGCGCGGCGATCATGGCCGGCTGATAGTCGTCATTCTGGATAAGCTGATGGATGAGCCCGAGCGACTTGGTGACATCCACCAGGGTGGTGGCATTGAGGAAGTCGTTCATGTCGTCGAGCAGGCGAAGGCGGTAGCTGTCCCGGCCAGGCGCGTCGAGATACATGAGCATCAACCAGTAGTAGATACGCTTGGCGGGAGTGTTGGCATCCTCGGGCAGCATGACGTCGCGGCCATGCAGGACGACCTCGCTGTTCTGGATCTCGACGGCGCCTTCCGTGAGGGTGAGGACGGCCCCGTTGACCACGAACTTGTCGCCCGAACGGACGGGCACGCGGATGCTGGAGACGACGGCGGTTTCTGACTTCATGACATATCACTCCGATGAAGGAACCTCGGAACCGGCATTTACCGCGCCGGTCCCGTCGATTAGCCGCGGAAGAGGCTGAGCAGGGTCTGCGGCCGCTGATTGGCGATGCCCAGGGTCTGGACCGAGAGCTGCTGCTGGACCTGGAGGGCCTGAAGCTTCGCGGATTCCTTCGCCATGTCGGCGTCGACAATGGCGCCGAGGCCCTCGTTCGTGGCGTCGGTGAGCTTAGAGATGAACTCGTCCTGATAGTTCAACGTGCGGGTATCGGCGCCGAGATTGCCGAGCACCGTGTTGATCATCGCCTGCGCCGCGAACAGCGACGACAGCGCCTTGAAGGCGCCGATGGTCGAGCTCAGGTTCTGCGCACCGAGGTTGACCGAAGTCGGCGCGAAGGCGCTGTTCGATCGGAGGGTCAGCGTCGTGCCGTCGACGTTGGCGATGACGTTGATCGAGGTCGAGGCCGCCGAGGGTCCTGTCCAGAATCTTTCGCACATTTGATCAGGCGGCGGCTCCGGATTGTGGGACCTGCGGCTGATAGAGTGGCCGCATGTTCATGTAGCACCTGG
>VGEH01000043.1 GCA_016869375.1 Alphaproteobacteria bacterium
CAAGGAGTGCATTCAGCGTCTCCTCGACCGTGCCGCGCACCATCTCTCCCAGATGATCCCTGATCCGAGCCTCGTCGATCTGGATCACCTGGCCCATCGCAGTCTCACTGCTCATCGTTTGCTCCTTCACTCTAGAAGAAGCCACCATTCCCGAAAGTGCGAAAGATTCTGTACGTTATCGTCTCGGCGAGAACCCAGCGGGAAGCCTGGAGCGACTGGAGCGCGGCGCTGGGGGCGCCGATGCCGGTCGCCTCGTCCCACATCGCCACGAACAGGCGGTCGACGCTGTGCCCGTCGCCGGAGAGCGGCAGGATCAGGCGCGACCAGCTCCGCCGGCTCGGCGCCGCGGTGCTCTGGGTGCTGAAGACCGGAGCGCGGGTCGCGATGGCGGCGCGGTAGGCGTGCTCGACCTCATGGGCCATCTCGGACGGCACGAGCTCGGAGACGAGGCGGCCGGTCATCTCGGCACCGTAGCGCTCGGCGGGACCGGGGGCGAAGACGAGGAAACGCAGGCCGTCCGGCTCCACCGCAACCAGGTGCAGGTCGAAAAGCCAGGGCCGCAGCTCGTCGGCGGTGAAGTCCCGGCGCGACGGCATCGCCCGCGTGCCGCGTTTGTGGCCCCAAAGCTGGAATAGCGAAGAAAGAGCGCCTGGGAAGGCGGCGGACGGCGACATGACGCCAGTATCAACACCAAAGCTTGAGCCGGGGTTAACGGCTCACGGAAATGCTTATCAGGCGGCTACGACCGCGATGCGGTCGATGTCGACGAAGGCGAGCACCATATCGACCGTCTCGCCATCGGCGCCCATGGGCAGCAGGCAGTGGCGGATCCGCCTCACGAAGGGATCGCCGCCGATATAGGGGACATCGGACCAGAGCGGCGAAGCGCTCTCGGCGACGCGGGCAAACTGCGCCCAGATATTGTTCCCGCGACGCATATGCTGGATCTCGGAGAAGCGCACGCCGCGGAAGTTGCGGTGCGAGATCTCATCGATCTCGGTTCCGACGAGGCGGTAGCGGAAGTCCAGCGGCTCGCTCAGGACGTCGACGAGGATCAGGCCGGGCAGCAGCTTCGGGATGTCGATCGGGTCGAGATCGGCGCGGGCCGGGATCCGCCGGCCGCGCCGCAGGCTCTGCCAATAGGCGAGCCCCTTCTCCCCCCGCGGACCGAGGCTGGCCGGGAGATCGTCGCTCACGCCGGCACCGCGTCGAGCAGGTCGCGAAGCCTGGTCAGGATGCGGTCGGGCCTCACATCCGTCTTCTTTGGCAGGCCGCGGCCGAAGGCGTCGTACCAGATCGAATGGGCGAAGCCGAGCTTCTGCGGCACCGCGACTTCCCATTCGAGATTGTCGCCGATGATCCACGCATCGCCATGCGTGCAGCCGAGTTTTTCGAGCGCATGCGCATAAGCCGCGGGATCGGGCTTGCCGAAGGGATGCTCGCCTTCGATCTGGATGTGGTGAAAGCGGTGGGCGAGATCGAAGCGGCTGACCTTGGCCCGCTGCACCGCGGCCTCGCCATTCGTGATCAGGCAGAGCTGCAGGCCGGAGGCCTTGAGCGTGTCGAGCACGTGATGCGCGTCGTCGAAGAGATAGGTGCGGCGCTCGCGGTTGACACGGAAGGTCTCGGAGAGATCGGCGACCAGCCCCTCATCCTCGATCTTGAAGCGAGCCAGCACCGCGGTCAGCACGCGCGCGCGCGCGCGGTTCATGTCGAGCCGGCCTTCGCGATGGCGCACCGGGTCCGCCCAGAACCACCGCAGCTCGGCCTCGAGCGCCTTGACCAGCTCGCCCTCGGCGCATCCCGGCATGCGATGCGCGTGCGGCTGGAAGGTCTCCGACCACACGGCCTGCCGGTCGCCGGAGGAGGAGATCAGCGTGTCGTCGAGATCGAAGAAAATCGCCTTGGGGCGAGGGAAGTCGGTCATGTCCACGCGCAACGATTACACGTATGTCGTATAACAATGGTTAAGATACGGACAGCGAATGCCGCCGGGTCGAGCGCGACGGACCGACGCAGCGAAGGCTCGCGGCTCAGACGACCCGGCCGGTCGACTCGTCGATGATGTGCATGTTGTTGAGGTCGGCGGCGAGCTGGGCCGTGGCGCCGTCGCGGATGCCGGCCTTGGGGCTGACGCGGGCGCAGAGCTCGGCGCCGTCCATCTTGAAGTAGACCAGCGTCTCCATGCCCATCGGCTCAGTGACGTCGACCGGCACGGTGATCGGCACCACGCCCGGACCCATCTCCGGGCGAATCTCGGTGATGTGCTCAGGGCGCAGGCCCAGCGACAGCTTGCCGTTCTGGGCCACCGCACGGTATCGCTGCACCCGATCCGCAGGGACCGGCAGCGACAGGCCGTTCGGCAGCTTGGCCGCGAGCGCGTCGCCCTGGCTCTCCAGCCGGACCGGAATGAAGTTCATCGCCGGCGAGCCGATGAAGCCGGCGACGAAGCGCGTCGCCGGCGAATGGTAGAGGTCGTTGGGCGGGCCCACCTGCTCGATCAGCCCGTGATTCATGACGACGACACGGTCGGCCAGCGTCATCGCCTCGACCTGGTCGTGGGTGACGTAGACCGTGGTCGTGCGCACCTTCTGGTGCACGCGCTTGATCTCGATGCGCATCTGCACGCGGAGCTTGGCATCCAGGTTCGACAGCGGCTCGTCGAAGAGGAAGACCTTGGGGTTGCGCACGATGGCGCGGCCCATGGCAACACGCTGGCGCTGGCCGCCCGAGAGCGCCTTGGGCTTGCGGTCGAGCAGCTCGGAGATGTCGAGGATGCGCGCCGCCTCGTCGACCCGCGCCTTGATCTCGGCCTTCGGGTAGCGCTTTAGGCGGAGCCCGAAGGACATGTTCTCCGCCACCGTCATGTGCGGATAGAGGGCGTAGTTCTGGAACACCATGGCGATGTCCCGGTCCTTCGGCGGCACGTCGTTGACGACGATGTCGTCGATCGCGATCTCGCCTTCGGTGATTTCCTCCAGGCCGGCGATCATGCGGAGCGTCGTCGACTTGCCGCAGCCCGACGGGCCGACCAGCACGACGAATTCGTGGTCCTTGATCTCGAGATCGATGCCGCGCACGGCCTCGACATTGTCGTAGCGCTTGAAGACCTTGCGGATCGATACGTCGGCCATGGTGCTCTTGTTCCCCTCAGCCCTTGGTCGCGCCGGCGGTCAGGCCCGCGATGTAGTAGTCCATGAGGAAGGCGTAGATGATCAGCGGCGGCGCGGCGCCGAGCAACGCGCCCGTCATGATCTGCCCCCAGTTGAAGACGTCGCCCTTGATCAGCGTCGTGATGATGCCGACCGGCAGGACGAGCTGGTCGATCGAGGTGGTGAAGGCGATGGGGTAGAGGAACTGCGCCCAGGAGACGGTGAAGGCGAAGATGGTGGCGGCGATGATGCCGGGCAGCGCCACCGGCACGAAGACGCGGGTGAGCGTCTGCAGCCAGCTGGCGCCGTCGATGATCGCCGCCTCGTCGAGCTCCTTCGGGATCGAGGCGAAGTAGCCGATCATGATCCAGGTGCAGAAGGGTACGGTCAGGGTCGGATAGACGACGAGCAGCACCCACCAACGATTGAGGAGCTGGATCCCGGTCAGCTCGTGGAACACCGCGAACATCTTGAAGAGCGGCAGGAAGAGCAGCGTCTCCGGGATCAGGTATGTCAGGAACACGCCAGTCGCCAGCGTCGCCGAGCCCCAGAAGCGCATGCGCGACAGCGCGAAGGCGGCGGGGATCGCGATCAGCATGGTGATTATCACCACCGAAACCGAGACGATCGCCGAGTTCTTGAAGAAGCCGATATAGGCGGGCGAGGTCAGGAGCTCGACGTAGTTGCTTAAGGTGGGGTTGAACACCCACCAGGGATTCTTCGCCGCCGAGATCTCCGCCGAGGTCTTGAGCGAGGTGATGAACATGTAGATCGGCGGGATCAGGAAAAAGAACGCGAAAAGGCTCAGGAAGAAATAGGACCAGCGCAACGCCCAGGCGCGGTCGCGCTTCATGCTGCCGTATTTCGGCCGGGCGCGGGTCGGGCCTGCCTTGTCGACGGTGGTGGTGGTCATCAGGCTTCGTTCCCCCGTCGCGTGACATCACGCAGGATGAAGGCGGCGGCGACCGCGAGGATCGGCACCATGAAGAGCGAGACGGTGGCGCCCAACGGGATGTCGCCGCCCTCGATGCCGAGTCTGAACGACCATGTCGCGAACAGATGCGTGCGGTCGAGCGGCCCGCCTGCGGTCAGGATGCGCACGATGTCGAAATTGGCGAAGGTGACGATGGTCGAGAACAGCGCGGTGATCGCGATGATGTTGCGCATCATCGGCAGGGTCACGTACCAGATGCGCTGCCACCAGTTGGCGCCGTCGATCTCCGCCGCCTCGTAGAGCTGGTCGGGCACCGATTTGAGCGCCGCCAGATACATGATCATGAAGAAGGGCGCGCCGATCCAGACATTGACCAGGATCACCGAGAAGCGCGCCCAGTGGGCGACGCCGGTCCAGGAAACCCTCTCGATGTCGAACTGGGCGAGGATCCAGTTGAAGGCGGAGTAGGAGGGGTCGAACAGCCACTGCCAGGCGAGCGTGCTCATCGCCGCCGGGATCACCCACGGCACGAGCAGCATGCCGCGCCACTTGCGCTGGCCCTTGGACGGCACGTTGTGGACGAAGTGCGAGACGACGAAGCCGATCAGCGCCTTGAATATGACCGCTGAGATGGCGAACAGGCAGGACTGCCAGAACACCATCCAGAAGGTCTCGCGCGTCAGCAGGAACTGCAGGTTGCCGAAGGGGATGTAGGTGCAGATCCAGTCGGGCAGATAGGTGCAGTTCTTCATCCACGCGGTCGCGGTCATGCGCTTGTTCAGCGTCGTCAGGTAGATCGCGTAGAAGGCCGGATAGATCACCAGCGTGAAGATCAGCAGGATCAGCGGCAGCGCCATGAAGAAGGCGATCGTCGACTTCCTCTCGAAGAACTTGCGCAGGCGCGAGCGCGGCGCCGGCCGCGCCCGCTTGGCCTGGGTGGTGACGGCGTTGACGGTGGCGTCTGCCATGAAATCCCCTTCGGGAGCCTGTCTCTAGGCCAAGCCGAAGCCGGCCGCCTGTTTCCAGGCGGCCGGCTCCAGCGCGCTTACGGTCCGCGTCAAGGCTAGCGGAGGAAGCCCTCGACCTCGCTCTCGGCCCAGGCGAGGGTCTTCTCCATGGACTCGCCCTGAAGATGACGGGTGATCATCTTGGTGGGCGTCGCCTGCACGTAGATCTGCTGCGCGATCTTCGGAGGCGCCGGGGCCGCGGTGATCGACAGCGTCTGGTGATTGTGCGGGTTCGGGTAGTGGTACAGCGTGCCCTTGGGCGGGCCTTCATTCGCCCAGGTGGGGAGCGTCGTCATCTTGTCGAAGTTCGGGATGTCGTAGCCGCCCGAGGCCGCGACGAAGCTGGCGATCGCATCCGGCTCCGACATGGCGACGAGGAGCTGCTTCGCCGCCGACTTGTTCTTCGAGAAGCCCCAGACCGCCCAGAAATACGGCAGGAACGGCGCGAACCGACCCTTCGCGCCCTGCGGGAAGCCGTGCGTCCAGCACTGCTCGGCGATCTGCGGCGCATCGCGCTTGGCGACCGCCCAGGCCGAAGGCGGGTTCATGATGAGCGCGCCGTTGCCGGCGACCAGCCACTTGTTGTTGGACGCGTCGTCCCAGGCAGGCGCGTCAGCGGGGAAGAACTTCGCCAGCTTGACCGAGTATTCGAGCCACTGGCGCACCGCGTCTGACTTGACGGTGATGTTGCCCTTGGCGTCCACCAGCGCGGCGCCGAAGCTCTGCATGAAGGCGCCGGCGGTGTCGACCGAGTCCGAGGTCTCGCCGAGGCCGATGCCGAAGGCCTTGCCGCCCTTGTGGCAGGCTTCCGCCGCCTTGAGGAAGGTGTCGAAGTTCCAGCTGTCGGCCTTGGGCGGGCCGCCGGCCGGGTAGAGCGCCTGGATGTCGATGCCGGCATGCTGCTTCATCAGGTCGATGCGCGAGCACGGGCCCTTGAGCTGAGAGCCGATGGTGGCGGGAACCGCCAGCCACTTGTCGCCGAGCTTGCCGAGATACTCGCTGGTGCCGTTGACGTTGCCGAGCTTCTTGATCAGCTCGCCCATGATGTCGTTCATCGGCTCGACCAGATCGGACTGGGCGTGCGGCCACCAGGTGGGCATCGCGATGATGTCATGGCCGGCCTTGGCCTGGGCCTCGGCGGCGATGGTCAACAGGTTCTTGTTGCCCTGGCTCGGGATGTAGTCGACGGTGACCTCGACCTTGTTCTTCGCGGCCCAGGCGTCGATCACCTTCTTGGACGCGTCATTGGCGCCCGGAACCCAGTGGTCCCACAGGCCGACCGCGAGCTTGCCCGCGGACTGGGCCGAGGAGACATACGGCATGCCGATGACGGCGGTGGATGCCATCGTGCCGGCGACGAATTGGCGGCGAGTGATACGCTTCTTAGCCATTACAAACCTCCCTCTTCGAACTGTGGAATTGGAACCGATCGACCCTCACGCAATGTTCAACCGATTTGCACGTCAGTTTTGATTTAAGCGTACTTGTCGAGCCTGCGCCAAGACAAATCAGATGCCAGGCGCAGCCTGCGCGTGTGACGGCATCAATTGCTCGAATTTTAGGCAGGACTCATGGCCGCGATCGGGGATGATTGCGAATGGCCGTAGAAGAGATAGATCGATTGCCGCCTCCACCATTCTGGAGGACCCGCTACTTCGCGCTCACGGCGATGGCCAAGCCCGGGCGCCGGCAGATCGATCTCCTGGACGTCAAGGCAGCCCTTGATCGGCCGGTCAGAAGAGAGCGCCAGAGCGATGGCCGCGTGAGATACTGGATTTGGATTTCGGCCCAAACGGCCTATCTTCGGGTCGTGACGCTTGCGGATGGCGAAACGGTCCACAACGCCTTCTACGATCGCGACTTTGAACCATGATCGATCCGGTCCTCGCTCCGATCGTCTATGACCCGCAGACCGACAGCATGTACATCAAGCTGCGGACCGGGACGGGCGTCGACAGCCGCGTGGATGACGCCCGCGACCTCGTCATCGATCTCGGCGAAGACGGCGAGCCTGTCGGCTATGACATCCAGCATGCCTCGGACCATCCGGACGTGGTCGCCGAGGCGCTGAGACTGATGCGCCAGTTCGCTCCTTCGCGAGCCGCCGAATAGGAATCAGGTCTTCGGCGGGGCGGCGATCCGGATCGAGACTTCGCGGAGCTGCTTTTCGCTGACTTCCGAGGGCGCGCCCATCAGGAGGTCCTCGGCGCGCTGGTTCATCGGGAAGAGGATGACCTCGCGGATGTTCGGCTCGTCGGCGATCAGCATGACGATGCGGTCGATGCCGGGCGCCGAGCCGCCATGCGGCGGGGCGCCGTAGCGGAAGGCATTCAGCATGCCGCCGAACTTCTTCTCGACCACATCGGCCGAATGGCCGGCGATCTCGAAGGCGCGCAGCATGATCTCGGCCTTGTGGTTGCGGATCGCGCCTGAGGAGAGCTCAACGCCGTTGCAGACGATGTCGTACTGGTAGGCGAGAATATCGAGCGGGTCCTTCGAGTTCAGCGCCTCGAGACCGCCCTGCGGCATCGAGAACGGGTTGTGGCTGAAGTCGATCTGGCCCGTGTCCTCGTTCAGCTCGAACATCGGGAAGTCGACGATCCAGCAGAACCTGAACGCCCTCTGCTCGATGAGCTCGAGCTCGGTGCCGACGCGCGTGCGCGCGAGGCCGGCGAGCTTCGCCGCGTCGGCCGCCTTGCCGGCGGAGAAGAACACGGCATCGCCGTCACCGGCGCCGGTCGCGGCCTTCAGCTTGGCGAGGCGATCGGCATCGAGGAATTTCGCGATCGGTCCCTTGGCCTCGCCCTTCTCGAAGACGATGTAGCCGAGGCCAGGGAAACCCTGCTCGCGCGCCCAGTCGTTGAGCTTGTCGAAGAAGGAGCGCGGCTTGTCGGCGGTCCTGGGCGCGGGAATGCCGCGCACGACGCCGCCCTTCTCGATCGCCTTGGCGAAGATGCCGAAGCCCGAGCCCTTGAACACCTCGGTCACGTCGGCGATGACCAGCGGGTTGCGCAGGTCCGGCTTGTCGTTGCCGTATTTCAGCATCGACTCGGCATAGGGAATGCGCGGGAAGGCGCCCTTGGTCACGCTGCGCCCGTCGGCGAACTCCTCGAACACGCCGGCGATCACTGGCTCGATCGCCGCGAACACGTCTTCCTGGGTGACGAAGCTCATCTCGAAGTCGAGCTGATAGAACTCGCCCGGAGAGCGGTCGGCGCGGCCATCCTCGTCGCGAAAGCAGGGCGCGATCTGGAAGTAGCGGTCGAAGCCCGCGACCATCAGCAGCTGCTTGAACTGCTGCGGGGCCTGCGGCAGCGCGTAGAACTTGCCCGGATGGAGCCGGCTCGGCACCAGGAAGTCGCGCGCGCCTTCCGGCGAGGAGGCCGTCAGGATCGGCGTCTGGAACTCGGTGAAGCCCTGCTCGATCATGCGCCGGCGGATCGAGGCGATGACCTTCGCGCGCAGCATGATGTTCCTGTGGATGCGCTCGCGGCGGAGATCGAGGAAGCGATAGCGCAGCCGCGTCTCCTCGCCGGCATCCTCCTGCGCGTTGACCTGGAGCGGCACCTGCTCGGCCGCCGACTGGATCGCGTACTCGTCGATGACGACTTCGATTTCGCCGGTCGGGATCTGAGCGTTCACCGTCTCGGGCGAGCGCTTGACCACGCGGCCGGTCACGGTGACCACGCTCTCGACGCGCGTATCCTCGACGGCCCTGAACACGGGCTTCGACGCATCGGTCACGCATTGCGTGATGCCGTAATGATCGCGCAGATCGATGAAGAGCAGCTGCCCGTGATCGCGCTTGCGATGCACCCAGCCGGAGAGCCTGACGGTCTGCCCGACTTCGGCGGTGCGAAGCGCGGCACAGGTGTGGGTGCGATAGGAATGCATCGGAATCTCTACGAGTGGTCGGCGAGAACGCCGAGGAGGTAGGTGCCGTAGCCGCTCTTGAGCAGCGGCTCGGCGAGCTTCTTCATCTGCTGGGCGTCGATCCAGCCCTGGCGGAAGGCGATCTCTTCCGGGCAGGCGATCTTGAGGCCTTGGCGATCCTCGACCGCGCGCACGAACTCGCCCGCCTGCAGCAGGGAGTCGAAGGTGCCGGTATCGAGCCAGGCGAAGCCGCGGCCGAGCTTCTCGACCTCGAGTTCGCCCATCTCGAGATAGGCGCGGTTGACGTCGGTGATCTCGTACTCGCCGCGCGCCGAGGGCTTGATCTTCGCGGCGATGTCGCAGATGCGCGCGTCGTAGAAATAGAGGCCGGTGACCGCCCAGTGGCTCTTCGGCTGCTTCGGCTTCTCCTCGATCGAGTTGGGCTTTCCCTTCTCGTCGAAGGCGACGACGCCGTAGCGCTCCGGATCCTTGACCCAGTAGCCGAAGACGGTGGCGCCCTTGTCGATCGAGGCGGCGCGCTTCAGCGAATCCGTCAAGCCCTGGCCGAAGAAGATGTTGTCGCCGAGCACCAGCGCGGCGCGATCGCCGCCGACGAAATCGCGGCCGATGACGAAGGCCTGGGCGAGCCCGTTCGGCACCGGCTGCACGGCGTAGTTGATGGTGATGCCCCACTGGCGGCCGTCGCTGAGCAGGCGCTTGAAGGCGGCCTGGTCCTCGGGCGTGGTGATGATCATCACGTCCTTGATCCCCGCCAGCATCAGCGTGGTCAGCGGGTAGTAGATCATCGGCTTGTCGTTGACGGGCAGCAGCTGCTTCGACGTCGCCAAGGTCAAAGGATGCAGCCTAGTGCCGCTGCCGCCGGCGAGGATGATGCCCTTCATGACTTTTCTTCTAGGAGGATGGCGAGCGTCTCGTCCAGCGCCGCTTCCCAAGGGCGACGGACGACACCGAAAGTGGCGACGATCTTCGAGCAGTCGAGGCGCGAATTCTGCGGACGTCTCGCCGGCGTCGGATAGCCCGAGGTCGGGATCGGTTCGATCTTCGGGGTCTTGCCGAGTTTGGGTCCCGCCTTTACCCAGATCGCGCTCGCGAGTCCATGCCAGCTGGTCGCGCCCTCGGCCGTGTAGTGATAGGTGCCGGCGTTGCTCTGGTTGAGCGCCTTCGCCACCAGCACGACCGCCGCGGCGATGTCGTCGGCGAGCGTCGGAGCGCCGGTCTGGTCGGCGACGACCTTCAGGACGTCGCGCTCCTTGCCGAGGCGCAGCATCGTCTTGACGAAGTTGTTGCCGTGGACGGCATAGACCCAGCTTGTCCTGACGATCGCGTGGCGCGGGTTGGTCTCGCGCACGGCGCGTTCGCCGGCTTCCTTGCCGAGGCCGTAGATCGACGTCGGGTTGACCAGATCGTCCTCGACATAGGGCTCGTTCTTGGTGCCGTCGAAGACGTAGTCGGTCGAAAGCTGCACGATCGGCAGGCCGCGCTTCGCCGTCTCGGCGGCCAGCACGCCGGGCGCCGCGGCGTTCACGGCGACCGACAGCGCGCCCTCGCTCTCCGCCTTGTCGACGGCGGTGTAGGCGCCTGCGTTGATCACGCCGTCGATGCCGTCGGGCAGCCGGATCGTCTCCGGCTTCGACAGATCGAGCTCCGCACGCGGCGGCGCGATCACGGTGACGCCGAGCCTGGGTGCGAGACGCTGCAGCGCCTCGCCGACCTGGCCCGTGCCGCCGGTGACGAGGAGTCTCATGACTTGAGCCCGAGGCGGTCGCCCTGGTAGCGGCCATCGAGAATGGGACGCCACCAATCCTCGCGGCCGAGATACCACTCGACGGTCTGGCGGATGCCCTTGTCGAAAGTGAGCGAGGGCTTCCAGCCGAGCTCGCGCTCGATCTTGGAGGCGTCGATGGCGTAGCGCTGGTCGTGGCCCGGGCGGTCCTTGACGAATTCGATCTGCTCGGCGCGCGGCCGGTTGCCGGGGCGCATCTCGTCGACGAGGCCACAGATGGTGCGCACGACCTCGATGTTCTGCATCTCGGCGCGGCCGCCGATATTGTAGGTCTCGCCCGGCCTGCCGCGCTTCACCACGAGGCGCAGCGCCGCCGCGTGATCCTCGACATAGAGCCAGTCTCTTATGTTGTCGCCCTTGCCGTAGACAGGCAGCTTCTCGCCGCGCATGGCCTTCAGGACCATCAGCGGGATCAGCTTCTCGGGGAATTGGTAGGGGCCGTAATTGTTCGAGCAGTTGGTGACGAGCACCGGCAGCCCATAGGTGTCGCACCACGCACGCGCCAGGTGATCCGACGACGCCTTCGAGGCCGAGTAGGGCGAGTGCGGGTCGTAGCGCGTCGACTCGGTGAAGGCGCCGGTGGGGCCGAGCGATCCATACACCTCGTCGGTCGAGACATGCAGGAAGCGGAACGCATCCTTGGCTGCGCCTTCCAGCGCGCGCCAATGGCCGAGCGCCGCCTGCAGCAGGTTGAAGGTACCGATGACATTGGTGTGGATGAAGGCGCTGGGCCCGTCGATCGAGCGGTCGACATGGCTCTCGGCGGCGAGATGCATCACCGCGTCGGGCTTATGCTTGCCGAACACCGCCGACACCGCGGCCGCATCGCAGATGTCGACCTTCTCGAGAACGTAGCGCGGGTCCTTCTCGGCGCCGGGCAGCGAGGCGAGATTGGCCGCGTAGGTCAGCTTGTCGAGATTGACGACCTTGGACGCGCCTTCGGCGAGGAGCTGGCGCACTACGGCCGAGCCGATGAAGCCGGCGCCGCCGGTGACGAGAACAGTGCTCATGACGCGCCGTAGGTGAAGTGCGCCGGATGGTCGGCGAAGGTGGGCAGCACCTTGTCCTTGTCGGAGAGCAGCGCGCCGTCGCCCTTCACCGGCCAGTCGATGCCGAGCGCGGGGTCGTTCCAGAGGATGCCGAACTCGTGCTCTTTGGAGTAGAGCTGGGTCACCTTGTAGAGAACCTCGGTGCCTTCGGTGAGCGTGCAGAAGCCGTGCGCGAATCCGGCCGGCACGTAGATCTGATTCCACTTCTCGGCCGAGATCTCGCAGGCGACGTGCCTGCCATAGGTCGGCGATCCGCGGCGGATATCGACCGCGACATCCAGGATCGCGCCCTTCACCACGCGCACCAGCTTGGCCTGGGCCGTCGGCGCGATCTGGTAGTGGAGCCCGCGCACCGTGCCCTTCGGCCCGGAGAGGGAATGATTGTCCTGGATCCAGACGTCGGTGATGCCGGCGGCATGGAAGGCGCGCTGACTATAGGTCTCCGAGAAGAAGCCGCGGGCATCCCCGAACTTCTTGGGCGCGATGATTTTGACCTCGGGGATCGAGGTCGCCTGGATGTCCATGAAACCGGCCGATTTCTAGGGATTTGAACGGAGCGGGGGCTATATCACGCAGGCGCGAGAGGGGGCAAGGAAAGCCCCCCCCGGGCGGGCGCAACCACCCCGGCGGAACGGTTGTTTTGCGGCTAACCGGCCATGGCAGACCTGCTCAACGACCCCGACCACTGGCGCAAGCGCGCGGAAGACGCGCGAGCGCGAGCCGAGACCTTCACGGGTACCGCCCGGGAGGCCATGCTCGGGATCGCCGACAGCTATGAAACCCTGGCGCGGCACGCCGAGCGGCGGCGGTCGGCGATGCCGACCCGCTGGGTCACGGCGCCGCTCCCCGGGCACAGGTCCCCTAGCGATTGAACAGGGCCAGCGGCAGGACCCGCGGCAGGGTCGTCCGTTCGACCGAGGCGTTGCGCACGAAGCTCGAAAACCGCGTGTCAGCGGTGATGAGTGGCAGCTCCAGCAGCCAGGCGGTCGCCAGGTAGACGCAGTCGCGAGCGGGGTGTTTGAGCTCGATCGCGAAGCCGACGATCTGGTCGAGCAGGGATCGGGTCGGGTGCAGGCCGATCTCGGCCTGCTGGAGCAGCTGCGTCGCCTCGGCGATCTGAGCGGGCGTCATTTCCTGCCTGAGACCCTTTCGCCACAGGATCTCGGCGCAATCGGCGGTGAGCAGGTCGGGGGCATGCAGCGAAACACCTCGCAGCGAGAGCGCCGCCTCGCTCAGCGGCTCGTCGGCGAACCACTTCATGACGACGCTGGCGTCGACGACGCAGCCGCGGTCCAGGTTCGGCCTCACGGCTCGTCCCGCCCCTGGCGCAGCAGGACCTCGGAAAGCGACTGCACCCGGCCCTTCGTCTCGCCGCGCAATTTCGCCGCGCGCTCCCAGAAATCGCTTCCGGGCTCGCCCGCCGCTGTCGCACGCAGGATCTCGCGGACTTCAGCCTCCATCGAGCGGCCATGGCGGGCCGCCCGAAGACGAATCTTGAAGGCGACCTCGTCGTCGAGGTTGCGGATGACGATGCTTTTGGCCAGTTTTCGCCTATCTGATAGCGTTGATAGCAATGATATCATAGTTGGCATGGTTCGGCCAGCCCCGAAGCATCGGGCGAGTCGGCGCGGCTAGGGTCCGGCGCAAAGGAGCCCCCCATGAGCGTCACAGTGCTGATCCGCTACCAGATCGACCCGTTCCAGAAGGATGCCTTCCGGGCCTATGCGAAGAACTGGCTCTCCATCATCCCGCGCTGCGGCGGCGGGCTGTTGGGATACTTCCTGCCGCATGAAGGCACCAACAACGTGGCCTGGGCGCTGATCTCCTTCGACAGCCTCGCCGCCTACGAGACCTATCGCGCGCGGATCAAATCCGACGCCGAGGGCGCCTCCAACTTCGCCTTCGCCCAGCGCGAACGCTTCATCCTCGCCGAGGAGCGCACGTTCCTGCAGAAGGTGACGTAAGGTCGCCGGATCGGGGAGGAACGCCGATGATCGCCGTCATCTTCGAAGTCTGGCCGGCCGAGGGCCGCAAGCAGGCCTATCTCGACATCGCCGCCGAGCTGAAGCCGCTGCTGGCGGAGATGGACGGCTTCATCTCGATCGAGCGCTTCGAGAGCCTGAGCGAGCCGGGCAAGCTGCTGTCGCTCTCCTTCTGGCGCGACGAGGAGGCGGTGAAGGCCTGGCGCAACCTCGAGCCGCATCGCACGGCACAGGCGAAGGGTCGCGCCGGCCTGTTCAGGGACTATCGCCTGCGCATCGCCGGCGTGATCCGCGATTACGGCCTCGCCGAGCGCGGCCAGGCGCCCGGCGACAGCCGAGGCCTGCACGGCTAGCTGCGCTCGACCTCGATCGCGGCGACGTCGATCGCCGCGGCGATCTTGCGCAGGCGTTCCTCGTCGAGGCCGGGCTCGGAGAGCTTGAGCTTGAGCGCCACCTTCAGGTTCTCCATGGCGCGCACGACGGGTGGAGCGGCGAAGCTGCCGCGCGCCGACTGCATACGCTGGAACAGCGCTTCGACCGTGGCGCGGTTCGCTTCCAGCACGGAGGCGCCTTCCGGCGTCACCGCGTAGAGCTTCTTGCCGCCCTCTTCCTTGGTGATCGTGACGTAGCCGAACTCCTCGAGCATGGTCAGCGTCGGGTAGATGACGCCGGGGCTCGGCGAGTAGGCGCCGCCCAGCTTCTCCTCGATCGCCTTGATCAGCTCGTAGCCGTGGCGGGGCGTCTCGGCCAGGAGCTGGAGGAGCACAAAGCGCAGCTCGCCATGCTCGAAGGGACGTCCGCGCCCGCCGCCGCGGCGATGGCCGCGGCTGAAATGCCGGTCGCCGAGGCTGCCCCGCATCCCGCGGCGGTCATGACGGTGGGTGTGCTTGTGATGATGAAACATGCTTTCCCTTGGTTGATGCGGCCGAATCAGGCTCGCATTTCCAAGATATGTTCAGATATATCGTACGTCAAGATATATCGAAATATGTCGACATGCCTCCGCTAGGCCCTTGATCGCACTAGTAGCTTGTCGGGACCCGGCCCTCGCGATGCCCGCCAAATTTTTTTCAAAAAAGCCGGAACTCTCTCGCTTATGTTGGGTTGTCGCTCCATGCCGGTCACCAGCCATGACGCTCAGCGTTGCCGGGAGAGGGCCGTCGCTCATCGCCGCCTCGCGGCGACGACGGACGACCCGGAGCTGCGCGACGGCTATCTCCGGCTCGCGATTTCCTACGAGATGCTGGCGGATGCGGTGATCGAGCTCGATCGCACCGAAAGCTGGTTCGCGGCCAAGCTCGCCGAGCCCTCGCTCGGCATCGGCGCCGGCGGCGTCAGCGGCTGAAGCTCGGCGACGAAGAATCAGGCGAGCAGCGCGCAGAGATGCGCCTCCTGCCTCGGCGATCCTCTCCACGGCGGTGTGCTGGCGCTTGGCGGTGACGACGCGGCACGCGGGCGCGCTCGTCTTGCGGCGGTCACGACAGCTATTCCGCCGCCTTCGCTGCCGCCTGCGCCTGCTCGACCACGACCATCCAGGAGATGCCGAACCTGTCGGCGACCATGCCGAAGGCCGGCGAGAAGAAGGTTCTGGCGATCGGCATCTGCACCTCGCAGCCGTCGCCGAGCGCCTTGACGACGCGATGCGCGTCGGCCTCGGTCTTGGCGTTGTAGGAGAGCGAGAAGCCTTCGAACTTCAGCGGCGCGTTGCCCATGCCGTCGGAGCCCATCACCGCGGTGCCGCCGATGTTGAGGCACATATGCATCACGCTGTCGGGATCGGGCGCCCTGCCATCGGCGGCGCAGCCCTCGGCGCCGGGCTTGCCGGCATCGGGGTTGTCCCTGAAGCGCAGCAGCATCCCGATCTCGGCGCCGAGCGTCTTGCGGTAGAAGTGGGCGGCCTCTTCGGCGCGGCCGTTGAAGAACAGATAGGGCGTGACGGTCATGGTGTTCCCTGTCGATGAATGTTTTCAGTGTCGTTAATTAGGTTGATGTCAACTCAATTCCGCTCTGTCAACCGGCCGATCTGTGATCAAGTGTCGATGAACATTCGTTCGGGGGGACGAACCTGATGCTTGCCGGTACCGATCTCACGCGCTGGGCGAAGCTGCTGGCCTTGGCCGGCATCGCCGCGCATATGACGCTTGTCGCTTTCGGCAACGTGACCGACTACGCCTCCAACTGGGCGTTCGTGCAGCACGTGCTGTCCATGGACACGACCTTCAAGAGCCCGTCCCTGATGTGGCGCGCGGTCACCAATGTCGCGGTGCAGGAGGTGGCCTACCTCCTGATCATCCTCGCCGAGGCGGTCGCTGCGCTGCTGATGTGGTGGGGCTTTGCCAGGCTGTGGCAGGTGCGCATGGCGCTCCCTGCCGACTTCCACGCCGCCAAGGGCCTCGCGCTCTTCGCGCTCGCCTGGGGCTTCGCGATCTGGGTGGTGGGGTTCATGACCATCGGCGGCGAATGGTTCGCGATGTGGCAGTCGCAGGCCTGGAACGGCAGCACCGCCGCGGCGCGCTTCTTCTCGATGACGGGCATCGTCATGATCTTCGTCGCGATGCGGGAGTAGGGATGACGACGACCGTGACGCTCGAGGTCGCGGCGCCGACGAAGGAGCCGGTGCTGGCGAACCTCATCCAGCTCTACACCCACGACTTCTCGGATTTCTGGGCCCGCACGCCCAGAGGCGATATCGGCGAGGACGGACGGTTCGCGCCCTATCCCTATCTGCCCTCGTACTGGACGGACGAGACCCGCGTGCCGCTGCTGCTCCGAGTCGATGGACACATTGCCGGCTTCGCGCTGCTCAACCGCCACGGCCACCTCCGTGACGATCTCGATCGCAACATGGCGGAGTTCTTCGTGCTCCGGAAATACCGGCGCGGCGGCATCGGCACCGCGGCGATGGACACGATCTATCGCCGCTATCCCGGCGTGTGGGAGACCGCCGTCGTGCGCAAGAACGTCCAGGCGCTGGCCTTCTGGCGCCGGGTCATCCGCGCGCACCCGCTCGTCAGCGATGTGGAGGAGGCGGATCTCAGCACCGAGGCCTGGAACGGACCGGTGCTGCGGTATCGGGTCCGCAGCCTGTCCTCGGCTTGACCAACCCGAACGCTCTCTCCACTTTCCGCCTGCATGTGCGGCATCGTCGGACTTCTCGATCGTCGCGGCGCTCCCTCGGAAGCGCTGACGGCGCGTGTGCGCGCGATGATGGATGCCATTCGCCATCGCGGGCCGGACGATGACGGCGACTGGGTCGATGGAGAGACAGGCGTCGCGCTGGGGTTCAGGCGGCTGGCGATCATCGATCTTTCGCCGGGCGGCCATCAGCCGATGGTGTCCGCCGATGGGCGCTTCGTCGTCGTCTACAATGGCGAGATCTATAACTACCGCGAGCTCAAGGACGAGCTGTCCCAGCTCGGCCATCGCTTCCAGTCCACATCCGATACCGAGGTGATGCTGGCGGCTATCGGCCAGTGGGGGCCGAAGGCGGCGCTGCAGCGGCTGACCGGCATGTTCGCGATCGCGCTGTGGGATCGCGAGACGCGTACGCTGACCCTGGCGCGCGACCGCATGGGCGAGAAGCCGCTCTACTACGCCTGGGCGAACGGGCTCCTGCTGTTCGGCTCGGAGCTGAAGGGGCTGCGCGCGCATCCCGACTGCCCGCGCGACCTCGACTTCGCCGCGCTCTCGCATTTCTTCCGCCGCGCCTATGTACCGGCGCCGCACACGATCTATGCCGGCGTGCGGAAGCTGCCGCCGGGGCACCTGCTGACGCTGGCACCAGACGCCGAGCCGGCGATCGAACCCTATTGGAGCCTGGCCGAGATCGCCGCACGGCCGCGGGCGAGCTTCAGTGAGGACGAGTTCGTCGAGCGCCTCGACACGCTGCTCAGGGATGCTGTCCGGCGCACGACGATCTCCGACCGGCCCTTCGGCGTGCTGCTTTCGGGCGGCATCGACTCCTCCTCGGTCGCCGCGCTGATGCAGGCGACATCGACCGCTAAGGTCAAGAGCTTCACCATCGGCTTCGGCGAAGCCTCGCACGACGAGTCCGCGCATGCGGAAGCGGTGGCGCGGCATCTCGGCACCGATCACCTGACCTTGCGTGCGACGCCGGAGGAGGCGCTGGCGCTGGTGCCCGACATGGCCTCGATCTACGACGAGCCCTTCGCGGATTCGTCCCAGATCCCGACTTACATGGTCAGCCGGCTGGCGCGCGAGCATGTCGTCGTCGTGCTCTCCGGCGATGGCGGCGACGAGGTCTTCGCCGGCTACAACCGCCATGTCGCGATGGCGCAGCTCGCTCCCATGCTCGAGTTGCCGCGGAGCGTGCGCGGCTTCGCGGCGTCGCTCACCGGCGCCGTCCCGCGAGCCTTCTGGGACAATGCGGCGTCCTTCCTGCCGGAGTCGGTCCGTCCGCGCGAGATGGCGGACAAGATGCAGAAGCTCACCCAGGCGCTTGCGGCCGAGGACGCGAACGAGGTGCATGAGCGCCTGCTGACGCAATGGCAGGTGCCGCCGGTGGCCTCGCCGCTGCCGCCGCCGGCAGCGCCGGGCGCGGCGCTTGCCGATCCGCTCGAGCGCATGCAGCTCCGGGACTCGCTCGACTATCTCCCCGACGACATCCTCGCCAAGGTCGACCGCGCCAGCATGGCCGTCGCGCTCGAAGCCCGTGCCCCGCTGCTCGACCACCGCGTCGTCGAGCTCGCGTGGTCGCTGCCGCGCGCCATGCGCGTGCGCGGCGGGCAGGGGAAGTGGGCACTGCGTCGCGTTCTGGAACGCTACGTGCCGCGCACGTTGACCGAGCGTCCGAAGACGGGCTTCGCATTGCCTTTGGCGGAGTGGTTGCGCGGGCCGCTGCGGGACTGGGCGGAGTCTCTTCTGGCGCGGGAGACTTTGCATCCCGCGCTCGATCCGGATCCCATTCGCGCGGCATGGGAGGATCATCTTTCCGGCAATCAGAATCACCAACATCGGCTTTGGTGCGTGCTGATGTTCCAGGCGTGGGCGAAGAGATGGGGATGACCGTGCACGACCACGGTCTCCGCGCTTTGTGGCGAAATGCTCCCGCTACGATGCTTCGCATCGAGCTGCCGCATTTCGCCGCGCGGGGAAGTCTTTCGAACCCCGAGCGGCTTACGCCACCAAGCGAGGGTCCGTAGATCGTGACCCGAACTCTCCTCTTCACCCTCGCCCAAGGTCCGTTTTTCCTCACCCATCGCCTGACCCTCGCGCGTGCTGCGCGAGAGGCCGGATACACCGTGGTCGTCGCCGCGCCGCCCGGCGAACACGCGTCGGCCATCGAGCGCGAGGGCTTTCGTTTCGTGCCCATTCGCCTTCGCCGGGGCCTGCGCAATCCACTCGTCGACATCGCCGCGATACTCGATCTCGTCGGCCTCTACCGGCGCGAGCGGCCGGATATCGTCCATCACCTGTCGCTGAAGCCCGTGGTGTTCGGGACCATCGCGGCGCGGCTCGCGCGTGTGCCGTTGATCGTCAACGCGCTGACAGGCCTGGGTCTCCTCTACAGCGATGCTGCCGGAGCGAGCGGACTCCTGCGTGCGCCGGTGACAGCGGCGTTGCGTCTCCTCTCGGTGAGCCCGCGGGTCTGGACCCTGGTGCAGAATGCCGACGATCGGGCGGCGTTGCGGGATGCCGGCGTCGGCACCGAAGAACGCACCACGCTGATCCGTGGGTCCGGCGTCGACATCAGGCGTTTCGCGCCGCAATCCGAAGCCTCCGGTCCGCCGGTCGCGGCGATGGTCTCGCGCCTGGTCGGCCTCAAGGGCGTGCCCGACCTCGTCGAGGCGGCGCGCCTCCTGAAGAAGCGCAACGTTCCGATCCGCGTCGCGCTGGTGGGCTCGACCGACCCCGAGAACCCCACGGCGCTGACCGAAAGCGAGATTCGTGCCTGGGTCCGCGAAGGCGTCGTCGAATGGTGGGGGCAGCGCAGCGACATTCCCCAGGTCTGGGCGGAGGCCGCGATCGCGGTGCAGCCCTCGCGCGGCGGCGAAGGCGTGCCGAAGAGCCTGCTGGAAGCGGCGGCTTGCGCGCGACCGCTGGTGACCACCGATGTGCCCGGCTGCCGCGAACTGGTCGCCGACGGCGTCAACGGGCTCGTCGTGCCGCCGATCAATCCGACGGCGCTGGCCGATGCACTTGAACGTCTCGCGCGCGATCCCGATCTCCGGCGCCGCCTCGGCCGAGAAGCGCGCGCCACGGTCGAGACCCATCACACCGATATCGCCGTCGCCGCGGCGACGCTCGACCTCTATCGCCGCGCGCTGGCCGCCGAGCACTCGCAAAGCGATCTCTAACCGACGACGATATCGTTCTCGTCTATCAGCCGTCTGAGCTCCGAGGGATAGCTCAATAGCGGACGCACCCTCAAGACGCCGAGGTTGCGCGGGCCCTCGGGATATACGCTGCGATCATAGAGCGCGATATTGCGCGCGCCGGTAAATCGGGATCGGTAGACAATGCCTTGGATGTGCTGCGGATGCCGCCAGAAGGCGAGCGACCATTGCTGCGAAAGGGCGTGGTCGCTCCATCCGGTGACGTCGGTTGGGATGCTCATTCTTGCATGCTGCGCATGAAACAGATCGAGGACCGGCATCTGCGATACCACTTTGATCTCGGCGACGCTGTATTCGGCAAGCTCTTGCCTGGAGATTGGTAGCGGTTCGATCCTTCTGTCCTTCCTGTCGCGAACGAAGACTTCCGAGAAGCAGGTCTTCAGGTTCTCCGCCAGGTAGATGACCCTGAATTGATCCTCCGGTGGGGGATTGCGGGGATCGGAAAAGCGCGACCTCGCCTCCTTGCTGCCAAAGCCCAACGGGTTGGGATGTCTCGCCTTGTAGAGCCGGAACCAGCGCCATCCCCCGGTCATTGGATAGAGCGACAGTTCCACCCGGTCAAAGTCCGACGGCGGCATCGTGCGTCGCGCACGGCCGGCGTCGTCGTCACCACCCTGTCCGACGCTCCCCCCCAAGACCGGCCTTACCTTCTGCGCGACGGCCCGTTGTTGGGGGCTATGCTAGGTGGGAATTCTTCCCCGCGCCATCACGCGAAGTTGGGCTCCGCGATGGTTGCGATCACCGTTGCGACATCGGGGTCCCCGGAGCGCAGGACCTCGAGGCCGTTTCGGCCGCCGAATGCTCCGTGGCTTCGTGTTAGGAACCTGTAGACCCTGAGGCTGTCGTCGCCAAGGGCGGCGGTCAACTGGGGCAATCCGTTGAGCGGCCGCCCGTCGCTCGAAAGCTGCCAGCGAGGGTACTTCGTTCCTCGCTTCACGCCACTCATCGCAAGAAGCTCTCCCTTCAGGCCTTTCTGCCGCACGGCTTCGCCGGAAAGGCCGATGAGCGCGCCGAACGCGTCGGCGGGCAGCATGTCCGGATCGTCGAGGATCTCCGCGATCGTTGGCTCGTGCTCCGCTGCGAGCCGGTCGAGCATCGCCTGGGCCTGGTCGACTCGGCGCTGAGTGATGAGCTTGATGACGAACTCTCTCAGCTCCCCAGCATCCGAAAACAGCTCGGCCCCTAGAGCAGCTGGTATTAGGACGGTCAGGCCATCGACTGGATCGATAGTGACTTCGGGGGGATCGTCTTCCCTAAGGCTCGGATCGACCCTTAATACGCACCTTTCCGGGCCGTGGCTGGCACCATACTCCGCGACCTCGCTGTCAAGGGCGGGCCCTGACGATGTCGTCCTGTTCTGACGGAAGCGCGGGCTGCGCCGCGGCTGAGAGGTCATGATTGCTCACCCAGGCACTTGTCGGGCCGCTCATCCTGGGTGGGGGCTCAGGTCTTGCGACGGGGCCGTATAGATGGGACGATTCGGCTGGTTCGTCAAGCTGGACAATTTCTGCCGATTCGGCATGTTCACCAAGTCAGAAACGTTCGGCAGGACAACGTCGGACCGAGTCGCATATCTCCATGAAAAGCTTAAGAAGTTCCGGCGCGATCACGTCGACCGAGTAGTTGCGCTCGACCTCGCGCCGTCCGGCGGCGCCCATCTTGCGGCGAAGCTCGGCATCGGTGACAAGCTTGAGCAGCCCGTCCCACCATTCCTGCTTGTTGCTGGCGAGGAAGCCGGCGCCGGATTCCTTCACCAGCTTGATGTTGACGCCGACCGGGGATGCTACGACCGGACGCGCCTGCGCCATGTACTGGATCAGCTTGTAGCCGCACTTGCCGCGTTCGAAGGGCTCGTCGGGGATCGGCATGATGCCGATGTCGAGCTTCGCGATGTCGCTTGCCTCCGATTCCTCGCGCCATTCCAGACGCTCGGCCGGAAGTCCGGCAAGCACGGCCTCACCGGCACCGATCAGCACCACCTTGGCAGCGCCGCTCTCGGCGAAGGAGGTGAGCGCCGGCCGAACCTCCTCGAGGTACTGAGCCGTCATCGGCGTGCCGATCCAGCCGATCACCGGCGGTCCGTCATTGGCCGGTGCCGGAGCACGGTAGCGGGCGAGGTCGACGACGGTCGGCAGCACGACGACGCGCCGGGCGCCGGCCTCGCGCGCGCGGTCGGCGAGGTAGTCGTTGCCGGCGACGACGACCGATGCCGCTTCCATCACGCGGTCGATCTTGTTGGCCAGCAATCCCCGGATCAGCGGGCTCGGATGCTGGTCGTAGCGATGGAAAACGGCATCGTCGTAGTCGACGATGATCGGCGGGCCGCCGCGCAGCAGCCACGACTCGAAGGAGGCCGGCATCCAGGGCAGCGCCTCCTTCTCCATCCAGACGAGGTCGTAATGCCCGCGCGTGCGGATCACGCCGAGGCGGTTGGCATAGGCCGCGAGCACGGCGGTGGTCTTGCGCTTGCCCTCGCTGTAGAGCGCGGTCAGGTAGTCGTCGTCGAACAGCGGCGCCGACACGACCTCGTGCCCCGCCGCTTCGAGGCGCGGCAGGAATTGCTCGAAGCGGACGCGGCTGCTAGCGCCCAGCCGGCCGTAGCGCGCGAGCAGAAGTATCCGCATGGTGCCGAAGGGTCCAGGCGAGCGAGAGAACGAAGGGAAGGTCGCGGATCAGCAGCCAGTAGGCGCGGACCGTCTCGCCGCCGGTGGTCGGCGAATTGCCGAAGGCGGCGTAGACGAGGCGCGTGACCGGTTCGACGAACAGCGTGCCGAGCAGCAGCATCACCGTGACCGCCGGATGGAAATGCTTGAAGGCGTAGAGGATGCGGCTGCGCAGGCTGTAGAACAGGCGCGCCGCCTTGACCTGGCGCGAGACGCCGCCGATGCGATGGAAGGCCGAGACCTCGGCGAAGAAGTACGAAAGCCAGCCGTGCTTGCGCGCGCGATAGGCGAGGTCGACGTCCTCCAGATAGACGAAGAAGCGCTCGTCCCAGCCGCCGAGCTCTTCCAGCACCTGGCGGCGCATCAGGAAGAAGGCGCCCATGACCTGGTCGACGATGCGGCTCGTGCGGTGATCGAAATCGACCATGAAGTGGTGCGGGAAGCTCGTCGGCGCCACATGGTTCAGGCCCGTCATGTGCGCGATGATGTGGCGGGGCCGAAGGAAGTTGGCGCAGCTTCGGTTGATCTCGCCATCGTCGTCGATGAGCTGTACGCCGAGGATGCCGATGGACTTGTTCTCGGGCGATTCGAGAAAACGGATCGGCCGGGCCAGCGAGTTGGCGTAGAGCGCCGCGTCGGGGTTGAGATAGAGCACGTAGTCGGCGCTCGAGCCTTTCGTGCCGGCGTTGCAGGCAGCGGCGAAGCCGGCATTCAGTCCGAGCTCGATCACGGTCAGCGGCAGGTCCAGGCCGCGCGCGCCGGCGAGCGAATTGTCGACCGAGCCGTTGTCGACGACGACGACGCGCGCAAGCTGGAAGCCCGTGCGGTCGATCGGGACGATCGACTCCAGGCAGCGACGAAGCTGCGGGCCGGAATTCCAGTTGACGATGATGATGTCGAGGCGAGGCAAGGCCATCGGGCTCCTAACGATCCGCTCGAAGCATTAGCAGATCGCGGCTCTGCCAGGCCATGACGAGCGCGACCAGCCACTGTGTCGCGGCGTAGGCGGCGGCGGCGCCGAGAACGCCGGCCCCAGGCACCAGGAGGGCGAGCAGCGCCACGAAGAAGCCGAGGCTCAGCGACTCGGCCCGACCGATCGCCAGCGGCCGGCCGTCGGCCTTCAGCGCCAGCATGAAGACCTCGCGACTCGCGTGCGGCACGATGCCGAGCAGAAGCAGGCGGACGAGGTCGGCGGCCGGCGCGAAGGCGTCGCCGAAGAGAAGCCGGATAACGATCTCGGCCAGCACGAAGAGAAGAAGCGCGGCAAGCGCGACGCCGCCGAGGACGAGGCCGAGCGTGCGGCGCACCGCGACGGCCTTGGCCGGCCGATCAGGGCTGGCGAGCACGCGCGGGAACATCGCCTGCGAGACGGATTGCGCGAGCTGGAGCAATCCCAGGATCAACGTCATCGCTGCGGCGTAGAGGCCGAGCGCCGATGAGTCGAGCAGGAGCGCGATCGCGATCTGGTCGACGCGCCCCCCGAGGACCTGGATGACGAAGCCGACATGAAGGCGAAGCCCGAGCGCGACGAGCGGACGAGCCGTCTCGCCGTCCGGCACGTCGAGCGGAAAGCCGCCGGCGCGCGCGATGCGAATCCCGGCAGCCAGCATCGCCACGGCATGCGAGAGGATGAAGGCGAGCGCGAAGCCGATGATCCCGGCGCCGAAGCGCCATGCGATGAGCGTGCCGGCGAGATAGGCGATCGCCTGCACCGTGCGCAGAACGACCCAGGCGCGCTGGTCGAGGCGGCCGCGCAGCGTGTCGAGGAAGAGCGTCGAGAGCATCGTCGCCGGCACCAGCCAGAGGCAGAGGCGCCCTGCCGCCTTCACTTCTTCGGGCCGGAGCGCGAGGGTTTCGGGGGCCAGCCAAAGTCCGGCGATCGCGGCGGCGAGAACTGCAAGGGCCAGCGTCAGCCAGAGCGCGGTCGCGAACAGGCGCCTTGGTTCGCCGTTCTTCGACGCGGTCATGACCAGCAACGCCTCGTTCAGCGACAGCGAGGCGATCTGCGCGGCCAGCATCGGCCAGAGCACCACGAGCTGGAGATCGCCGCGGCCCTCCGGCAGGAGGGTGCGGGCGATGATCATGGCGGTCGTGAGATTCGCGGCCTGGGTTATCGCGGTGCCCGTCAACGCACCAAGTATCACGACCGCGGTCCCTCGCTATGGGCGTAACGCTCTCGCGTTCCGCCGCTCGGGGACTGCGCGAGCGCGGGATGCGGAGCTAAGGCGGCAGGCGCGCTCTGGCGCGCCGAGAGACTTAGCGGAAGCAGACCGCACTCAGCTCGCGTCGGGAGTTCTGAGCGCAGCGAAGTCCCCAAGAGCATTTCACCAGAAGCGCGGGGGCCGTGGTCTTCCCTCATCGCTTCTCCGCCCGCACGAAATATCGATACGCGCAAAGATCCCTCGCGAATCCCAAGGTCAGCGCATTCAACACCGCCGACTTCCCTGCGACAGGCGCATCGATTCGCACGATCAACCCCGCTTGCTGAAACAATTCTGTCACAGAGGAGCGGGTGAAGAACCGGAGGTGGCCGCGATCGAGCGTGCCGGACTCGACGTAGTCGAAACGTCCCTTTAGGGCGAGCGGCAGCAGCGTACCGACATGCCGGAGATTGGGGATGCAGGCGACGATCGCGCCGCCGGGGGTGAGGCGCCGGGCGAGCCTGTGGACGACCCGCCAGGGATCGACGAGGTGCTCCAGCACGTCGAGGCAGAGGATGAGGTCGAGATCCCTTGGAATTAGCGCGTCGTCGATCGATTCGACATTGCCCGTGACTACCTGATCGAGATACGGGCGCGCTCGGTCCGCGGCGCTTGTCTCGATCTCGATTCCGGCGGCCCAGCCGACCAGCCCGCGCTCCTTGAGCCGCGCCAGCGTCGCTCCTTCGCCGCAGCCGAGCTCAAGCGCCCGCGCCGCCGGCCGCGGCAGCAGGGGAACCACCTCGGCATCCCGGGCATTGGCGAAGTATGCCATCGGCTTGTCGGCGTAGATCTTGCGGAGGGGATCCATAGATGACGACTATATCTCGCCGAAGGCGTTTCGCGCTTCCTAAGCCCCCGATTCTGTGATGCAATTATTTCCGGCGCGCTGAGCCGCGCCGTCCGTCCGGATCCCCCTCGCCGAACGACCGCCTACTCTATATGGACAGCCTGCCTACCATCCGCGCCAGCTATCGCCGCCTTTCGCATGTCTATGACGTGCTCGAAGGTGCGATCTTCCACTCTGGCCGCAAGGATGCGGTCGCCCTCGCCAACAAGCGTCCGAACCAGCGCATCCTCGATGTCGGCGTCGGCACCGGCCTGGCACTGCCGCTCTATCGCCCGGATTCCTGGGTAGTCGGGATCGACGCCTCGCCCGAGATGCTGAAGCGCGCGAAGAAGCGCGTGGCGAGGAAGGGCCTCGCCAATATCGGCGGTCTGCTCGAGATGGACGCGCAGAGCATGGCATTCGCCGACCGCAGCTTCGATGTGGTCGTCGCCATGCATGTCGCCTCGGTCGTCCCGGACCCGATGAAGCTGATCAGCAAGATGAAGCGCGTCTGCGTGCCCGGCGGCGACATCGTCGTGGTCAACCACTTCGCCTCGTCGGGCGGCGTCGCGCGCCTGATCGAGGAGGCCTGCCACCCCTTCGCCGAGGTGATCGGCTTCCGCCCCGATGTGCGGCTGATGCATCTCGCGGACGGCGCGCGTCTGCAGATCGTCCAGGTGCGCCGGGTCAATCTCGGCGGCTACTGGCGTCTGGTCCATTTCCGCAACGCGCCGGCCGAGCCCGCGCAGCAGAACGCGTAAAGCACAGTCATGGAACTCGACCTGATCCGCCGCCTCTACGGCAAGGGCGCGCGGATCTACGACGCTGTGTTCGGCCCGCTGCTCGACCGCGGCCGCCACGCGGTGGTAGAGGCGATCAACGAGAGCGACGTCCGCTCGGTGCTCGAGGTCGGCGTCGGCACCGGCCTTTCGCTGCCGCTCTACCGTCGCGATCTCCGCATCACCGCCATCGACCTCTCGCCGGAGATGCTGACCAAGGCGCGCGAACGCGCCCGCGACCTGCCTCAGGTCGAAGCGATCCACGAGATGGACGCGCAGAACCTGACCTTTCCCGATGCGAGCTTCGATGCGGTGGTGGCGATGTACGTCGCGGCGGTCGTGCCGGATATGGGCCGGCTGTTCCGCGAGCTCAGGCGCGTCTGCAAGCCCGGCGGGCTGATTCTCGTGGTGAACCACCTAGCAGCGGAGGCGGGCGTGCTCGGGGCCTTCGACCGGCTGGTGGCGCCGGCGAGCCGGGCCATGGCGATCCGCTCGGACCTCAGGCTCAAGACCCTGGTCGACACCGCCGGCCTCGCGGTCGAGAGTGTCGAGGATGCCGGCATCGGCGGCTACATCAAGCTGGTGCGTTTCCGCAACCACCCAGCGTAACCGAGTACCGCGCCAGCCGTGCGGCAACCTCAATTTTTCTTAATGTCCCGGTAAGGCAACGCCGAGGCGGCCGACCCCATTCTCTTGTCAGCATTTCCTGGGCACAGCGCCCATGACAGGAGGAGTTTCGATGAGCCAGACCCCCGAACGGAGCCGGTCGCCGCGCCTGAAGAGGCTGGCGGCCGCCCTGATGATCACCACCGTGCTGGGCGGCGGCCTCGGCAGCTATGCCTGGTCGCAGCAGGCAGTTCCGCCGGTGGCCGCGCCGACCACGGCGCCGACCCCCTATGGCATCCCGCAGCTCGGATTTGCCGATCTCGCCGAGAAGGTGAGGCCGGCGGTCGTCAACATCTCGGCCACCGAGCGCACTGCGAGCGGCAACATGGACATGCGCCAGATGCCGCGCATGCCGAAGCAGATGGAAGAGATGTTCCGCCGCTACCTCGAAGGCCAGCGCGGCGAGGGCCAGAGCGAGGAGCGCCGGCGCGCCCGCCGCTCCGCCGGCTCGGGTTTCATCTTCGATCCCGCCGGCTGGATCATCACCAACAATCACGTCGTCGACGGTGCCAGCAAGGTCCAGGTGACGCTCGATGACGGCTCTAGCTACACGGCGACCGTTCGCGGCACCGACGACAAGGTCGATTTGGCGGTGCTGAAGATCGACGCGCCGAAGCCGCTGCCCTACCTGCAGCTCGGCAACTCCGATGCCGCCCGCGTCGGCGACTGGGTGTTGGCGGTGGGCAATCCCTTCGGTCTCGGCGGCAGCGTGAGCGCCGGCATCATCTCCGCGCATAACCGCAACCTGCATGCCGGCCCCTACGACGACTTCCTGCAGATCGATGCCTCGATCAACCCTGGCAATTCGGGCGGGCCGGTCTTCAATCAGCAGGGCCAGGTCATCGGCGTCTCGACCGCGATCTACTCGCCGACCGGCGCTTCCGTCGGCATCGGCTTCGCGATCCCGTCGAATTTGGTGGCGCGCGTCGTCAACGAGCTCCGCGAGCACGGCAGCGTCTCGCGCGGCTGGCTCGGCGTGCAGATGCAGCCGCTGAACGACCAGCTCGCCCAGGCGCTGGGACGCCCGAACAACAACGGCGTCGTCATCAACCGTGTCGAGGAAGACTCGCCGGCGGCGAAGGCGAAGCTGCAGCAGGGCGACGTGATCATCGCCTATGACGGCAAGCCGATCCGCAGCCCGCGCGATCTCGCGGTCGCGGTCGGCGACACCAAGGCGGGCACGACCTCGCGCGTGACCGTGTGGCGCGAGGGCCGCGAGCGCGCGATCAACGTCACCATCGGCTCGCCTCAGGCCAGGCAGCAGAAGCAGGCCGAGGCGACCGGCGACGACGTGCAGCAGAGCGACCAGCCGGTGGCGGGTCTCGCCTTCGCGCCGCTCTCCAACGAGAGGAAGCGTCAGCTCGAGCTTCCGGCTTCGGCCAAGGGCGTGCTGGTCCAGCGCGTGGCGCCGGACAGCCGTGCGGCCGAGAGCGGCATCGAGCGCGGCGACGTGATCGTGCGCATCGGCGACGAGCCGGTGACGACGCCGGCCGAGGCGACGGCCAAGATCAGGAAGGCGCAGAGCGAGAAGAAGCCCGCCGTGCTCCTGCTGGTCATGCGCGAAGGCAACACCTACTATGTTGCGGTTCCGATCGCCCAGAGCTGATCGCGCACGGATTGAATGACGTCGGCGGCCGGGACGAGAGATCGTCCCGGCCGTTTTCTTGAGGAGTCCATGAAGATCCTTCTGGTCGAGGACAACGAACGCGTCGCCGAGTTCGTCGCCAAGGGGCTCAAGGAATCGGGCCATGTCCTCGATCACGCGGCGAACGGGCGCGACGGACTCTTCCTGGCCTCGAGCGAGAACTACGACGCAATCATCCTCGACCGCATGCTGCCGGGCGGCATCGACGGGCTCGGCATCATCGAGGCGCTGCGCAAGACCGGCAACCGCACGCCGATCCTGATCCTCTCGGCGCTGGCCGAGGTCGACGACCGCATCCGCGGCCTCAAGGCGGGCGGCGACGACTACCTGACCAAGCCCTTCGCCTTCGGCGAGCTCGCGGCGCGTCTCGACGCCCTGCTCCGCCGTTCCCAGCGCGTCGAGGCCGAGACGGTGCTCGCGGTCGGCGATCTCCGCATGGACCTGCTGGCGCGCCACGTCACGCGCGCCGGCAAGGCGATCGACCTGCAGCCGCGCGAGTTCAAGCTGCTCGAGTTCCTGATGCGCTACGCCGACCAGGCGGTGACGCGTACCATGCTGCTCGAAAATGTCTGGGACTATCACTTCGACCCGCAGACCAACGTGATCGACGCGCATATCTCGAAGCTGCGCCAGAAGATCGACGCGCCCTTCGAGAGGCCGCTCCTGCACACGCTCCGCGGCGTCGGCTACAAGCTCTCGGCGGCGCAGGCGTGACTCGTCTGCTCCGCTCGACGTCGGTCAGGCTCGCGCTCGGCTATGCTTTCCTGTTCATCCTTTCCTCCGCGCTGCTCGGCGGCTTCCTGTGGTGGCGCACCACCGGATATCTCGACAGGGCGGTCGAGGATGTGATCGTCGCGGACACGCGGGCGATCGGCGACCGGCTGCGCGATTTCGGCCTGGCGGGCGCGGTCGAGGTCGTAAATGCGCGCGTGCGCCGTGTCGGCGACGAGCGTGCGATCTATCTCCTGACCGATCCGCGCAAGAACCCCGTCACCGGCAATCTCGCGGCTTGGCCGACCGATGTCGCCGATCGTCCGGGCTGGTACCAGGCGAGCCTCGTGCGGGACGGCACGCGGCGGCTCACGCGCATCCTCTATGTGCAGCTTCCGAACAATTTCCGCCTGCTGGTCGGGCGCGACGTTGAGGACCGCGAGGCGCTGCGCGAGCTCGTGGTCAACGCCCTCGCCTGGGCGGCGGCGGCGGCGATCGGGCTTGCCATCCTCGGCGGCTTCCTCGTGCGCCGTGCCGCGCTCGCGCGCATCGAGGTGATCAACCGCACCGCCTCGGAGATCGTGACGGGCGACCTCGCGCGGCGCCTGCCGACGCATCGAGCGCCGGGCGACGAGTTCGACCAGCTCGCGGTGATCATCAACGGCATGCTGGACCAGATCCAGCAGCTGGTCGAAGGCCTGCAATCGACCAGCCATGCGATCGCGCATGATCTGCGTACGCCGCTGGCCGAGCTGCGCGGCCGTCTCGAAAGCCTGCTGCGCCGGCGCCCGCATTCGGAAGCGGCGTTCGAAGAGGTCCAGGATGCGGTTGCCGACGTCGATCGCGTCATCGAGATCTTCAACGCATTGCTGCGGCTGGCGGAGATCGACTCCGGCCTGCGCCGCTCCGGCTTCAGCCGCGTCGACATCAGGACCGTGGCGGAGGAGGCGGCGGAGCTCTACCGGCCGATCATCGAAGAAAGGGGTGCCAGCCTCGCGCTCGAAGCGCCGGAGAGCCTGGGCCTGGAGGGCGATCCCTTCCTGATCGCGCAGGCGATCGGCAATCTTCTCGACAATGCCGCCAAGGTGGCTCCGCCGGAGAGCGCGGTCACGCTCTCGGTGTCACGTCGGGATACGCAGATCGAGATTGCGGTATCCGATCGCGGGCCGGGCATTCCAGATGAGGAGAAGCCGCGCGTTACCGAGCGCTTCTTCCGCGGCGACGCGGCGCGAAACACCGTCGGCTCAGGGCTCGGCCTGAGCCTGGTCGCCGCCGTCGCGCGGCTGCATGGTGGATCGCTGGTGCTTGAAGACAACGATCCGGGGTTGCGGGCGAGGTTGTTGCTGCCGGCCGCCTGAAGGCCACGGTCGCTCGCTTGATGCGTCCCGCTTCGCTAAGTCTCTCGGTGCGCAAGAGCGCGCCTGCCGCCTTAGCTCACAGTCCGCGCTCGCGGCTCGGACTTCCCCGAGCGGCGAAATGCGGCGGCTCGATGCGCAGCATCGTAGCGGGAGCATTTCGCCATCAAGCTCGGGGTCCGCGGCCTTACTCTTTACTCCGCCGCGCGCTTATACCTGTTGCGCTCGGCCTCGGCTTCTTCCGACGAATAGGGCGGCGCGTCGGGGTCGAAGCGTTCCCAGCCGCCGCTCTTGTACAGTCGCGCGCGTTCCTCGGGGTCGATCGCGCCGGTGCGGCGGTAGATCGGATCGACCATGGGGCCGAGCGCTTCCTCGCCGCGCGCGGTCACCAGCGTGCCGCCGCGGCGCACGCCCTCGGCATAGACATGCGCGTGCTCCTCGCTGACGCCGTGATGGGTCAGCGCACCGATGATGCCGCCGGTGGCGGCACCGGCAACCGCGCCGGCCGCGGCTCCCGCGATAGTCGAGACCAGCCAGCCAGCGGCGACCACCGGGCCCACGCCGGGTATCGCCATGATGCCAAGCCCGGTGAGGAGCCCGGCGCCGCCGCCGATGACGGTACCGATCTTGGCGCCGGTGCCGGCCGGCGTGGATTCGGCGGGAATGGGTTCGTAACGGCCATCGGGGTCGCGGCCGATCAGGCTGATGTCTTCGTACGGAACGCCGGCGGCGCGGAGATCGGCGACGGCACGCGTCGCATCGTCGTAGCGGTCGTAAAGACCGGGATAGACTCTCGGCATGGAAAGCTCCTCCTCGTGCGTCTAGTTCGCGACGACGTTGCCCTGGTAGTCGAGCGCGATGGAGACGGACTTGCCGTCCTTCATCGCCGTGCCGCGCCAGATGGATTTGTCGTCCTTCTTGAGCCCGCTCACATTGGTGAAGCCGCGCGCTTCGATGCGCGCCTTGGCCTGGGACTCGGTGAAGGAATTGGCGCCGGCGACCGGCGCGCCCGGCGGGATCTTCGGCGTCGCCGGAACCTCGGCGGTGGAGTTCGCGGGGTTCGGCGTCAGCACGGTGCCGGGCACCGTCTGTGTCGGCGCTGCCGGCGCGGGTGCTTGCGCGGTCGAGGGCTGGCCTGGAACGGCTGCCTTCGGACCCGCGACGGTCGGCGGCGGCGGCCCCGGCGGTGTGGTCTGTGCGATGGCGAAGGACGCGACGGCGACCGACGCGGTGACGATCACGAGCTTGAGCATGGCTGGGCTCCCTTCAACGCGAGGTGATCGGGGAGAAAACGCGAGGCGCTTGCGAGGTCCTGTCCAGAATCTTTCGCACATTTGATCAGGCGGCGGCTCCGGATTGTGGGACCTGCGGCTGATAGAGTGGCCGCATGTTCATGTAGCACCT
>VGEH01000044.1 GCA_016869375.1 Alphaproteobacteria bacterium
CGTCGATGTCCGCTCCATCCTCGAGCACATCACCGCCTTCACTACGCTGAGCGCACTCGCCCCGGCCAGGTGAGGCTGCTAGGCTCGCGGGCATGCGTCTGATCGCGGCCCTTCTGGTGCTGCTCGCGCTCCCGGCCTCGGCCGCCGAGCGCTTCACCGGCGACGACGCGTCCATCTCGGCCGGCGCCTATATCGACAAGGCGATCGGCTATCCGAATGACTACACGCCAGGCCGTCTCGCCGTCGACTATATCGGCGTCTATGAAGGCGCCTTCGTCACCCAGGTGCGCTTCACGCCGAGCCGCGGGCACCAGGTGGTGCTCGGCAAGGGCTTCAACGAGCGCAAGACCGACGGTGCCGCCTGCGCCGATTTCCGCATCATCGTCGAGCGCTTCTCGGCCGCCAGCCTCGAGAAGCTCGAGCGCGACAGATCCGGCGTGAAGATGGAAGTATCGAGCGTGGATACGGTGCGCGGCGTGATCTGCCGCCTTACGCCCAGGGATATCTCGGTGGAGATCGCCGAGGTGAAGCTGGCATTGCCGGCCGACCGGGCCGCTTTCGCCAACCCGTTCGCGATCCATCGCGGCGACGTCGGCGGCGGGATCTGACCCGCCGCCGTCATCGGAACTAAAGCCAGGTGACCTTGCCGGTGGTCACGTCGTGCATGGCGCCAGCGATCTTGACCTCGCCCGCGGCGACGAGATCCTTGATGATCTTGCTGCGCTTCGGAAGGTTCTGCACCTGCAGGCGCACATTGGCCTCGGCGACCTTCTGCACGAGCTCGTCGTTCTTCGAATTGTAGGGTCCGCTGACCTTGCCGGCGGCCTTCATGGCCGGCTCGAAGTTCTTCAGCATGGCGGTCATGTTGCCCGCCTTCACCTTGTCGACCGCGGCCTTGATGGCGCCGCAGTGATTGTGGCCGAGCACGACGATCGCATGCGCGCCGGCGGCCTTGGTGGCGAATTCGAGGCTGCCGAGATTGTCGACATTGGCGAAGTTGCCGGCGACGCGGGCGCAGAAGATGTCGCCGATGTCCTGGTCGAAGATGATCTCCGGGACCACGCGGGAGTCGATGCAGCCGAGAATGGCAGCGATGGGAGCCTGACCTTGAGCCGTGCTCTTCACCTGCGCGATGCGGTCGCAGTTGAATGTCTTGCCGGTCAGCAGGCGCTCATTGCCGGCGCGCAGGAGCGACAAGACCTCATCGGGCTTCATGCGCTGCTGGCGGTCTCTCGTGACGGTCGCGCACTCGGCTGCGGTCTGGGCCATGGCGGGAGCGGCCGCGAGGGCGCCGAGACCGGCGAGGCAGCCGCAGAAGAAGCGTCGCGTGAACATCGATTTATCCCCTGATTTGTTTGTTATGGCGCCGTCGAGAGGCATTAAGCCTACTTCGCTTTCCACTTCGTTAAGAGGTCGCGCTCCTTCTCGCGCGTGAGCGCCGTGCCCTTCGGCGGCTCTTTCTCGCCCTTCCACCAGGCGAGCGTATCCCTGGCGGTCTCGGCGAAGGGACGGTAGCGCAATCCGGCGGCGATCGCCTTGGCGTTCGAGATCGAGGCGAAGAGCGGACGCTTCTCGGACTCCGGCAGCCACAGCGGCATCTCGGTATAGGGCTTCACGTCGTTGTCGGTGAGCAGCTTCGGCTCGACCCAGGTGAGCGTGGCGGAAGAGCCGATCGCCTTCTGGATCTGGTCCAGCATGTCGCCCATGCTCATGCGCTCGGCCGGGCCTGTGGCATTGTAGGTGCCGCCGGCCCTCTTCTCGACCATGTCGACGATGAATCGGGCGAGGTCGCGGACATCGATGAACTGGACCAGCCGCTCCTTCGGTCCCGGCGCTAGCACCTCGTCGCCTTCATGCAGGCGGGTCGGCCAGTAGGTGAAGCGGTTGGTGTGATCGCCGAGGCCGACGATCAGGCCCGGGCGGATGATCAGCGTGCCCTCGCCATAGACCGCCTTCGCCGCGTTCTCGGCCAGCACCTTGAGGCCGCCGTAATCCTTGCCGTCGCGGACCTCGTGGTCCGGCGTGTCGGTGGTGGCGAGGTCGAAGCTCTCGTCGATCGCCGGGCTCGGCCGCCAGTCGGCATAGACCGAGATCGTCGAGATGAAGCAGAAATGCGGCACAGTCGGCTTCACCGCCTCGGCGAGCATGCGGACGTGGCGGTGGAAGTAGCCCGAGACGTCGATGCAGGAATCGAACTTCTTCCCCTTCACCGCAGAGACGTCGACGGTGCGGTCGGCCTGGATGCGCGGAAGGTTCGGGAACAGGCCCTGGCCTGACTGGCCGCGGTTCAGCAGCGTCACCTTGTGGCCACGGGCGAGCGCGGTCTCGACGATGTGGCGACCCACGAACTGGGTGCCACCGGCAATCAGCAGGTCCATCTTGGGAGAGCTCCGGACTAGAGGATCAGCACGGCGCGGAAGTCGTTGACGTTGGTCAGGGTCGGGCCGGTGACGACGAGATCGCCGAGGCCCGAGAAGAATCCGTAGCCGTCATTGTCGGCGAGGCGTGCCTTGGCGTCGATGCCTTTCGCCTCGGCGCGGGCCAGCGTGTCGGGCAGCAGGATCGCGCCGGCATTGTCCTCGCTGCCGTCGATGCCGTCGGTGTCGCCGGCGATGGCGGAGATGCGTCTGTCGCCGCCGAGCGCGACCGCCAGCGCCAGCAGGAACTCGGCATTGCGGCCGCCGCGGCCCTTGCCGCGCACGGTCACCGTGGTCTCGCCGCCGGAGAGCAGCACGACCGGGGCCTTCGCCGGCGCGCTGTGCAGTGCGGCCGAGCGGGCGATCCCGGCCATGACCTTGCCGACCTCGCGCGCCTCGCCTTCGAGCGCATCGCCCAGTATCACCGGCGTCACGCCTTCGGCGCGCGCAACGGCGGCGGCTGCATCGAGCGAGGCGAGCGGGCGCGCGATCATCGTGTAGCGCGCGCGCTCCAGACGCGGATCGCCGGGCTTCGGGGTCTCGTCCTTCGCCGCGGCGAAGCGGCGCGCGACGCTGTCGGGCGGAATGATGCCGTACTTCGCCAGGACCTCGGTGGCATCGGCATAAGTGGTGTGATCGGGAACTGTGGGGCCGGAGGCGATGACGCCTGGATCGTCGCCGGGCACGTCGGAGACGGCGAGCGTCACGACTTCGGCCGGGTAGGCCATGCTCGCGAGCCTGCCGCCCTTGATGCCGGAGAGATGCTTCCTCACCGTGTTCATCTCGTCGATCGCCGCGCCCGATTTCAGCAGCGCGGAGGTCACCGCCTGCTTGTCCTCGAGCGTGATGCCATAGGCCGGCAGCACCAGCAGCGCCGAGCCGCCGCCGGAGATCAGCGCGATCACCAGATCGTCGCTGGTCAGGTTCCTGACCGAGTCGAGGATACGCTGCGCCGCGGCGCGGCCCTTGGCGTCGGGGACCGGATGCGCGGCCTCGATGACCTCGATGCGCTTGCAGGCAACGCCGTGGCCGTAGCGCGTGACGACGAGACCCGATAGCGGCCCCGGCCAATGATCCTCGACCGCGCGGGCCATCGAGGCGGCGGCCTTGCCGGCGCCGACGACGATGGTGCGGCCCTTGGGCGGCGGCGGCAGATGGCGCGGCACGGCCTTGGCCGGCTCGGCCGCGGCGAGCGCGGCATCGAAGAGGCGGCGAAGGAAAGCGCGGGGCTCGATCATCGGCGAAACCGCGCCGAGGTCAGCGCTTGACGTAGTCGATGTCGCAGAAGGGACCGCCCATGAAGCGGGTCGAGGGCAGCTTCTGGTCGCGCTGGTCGCCATGGCTCAGGATCTGTGCCGCGTAGTCCTCGGCATTGTCCTCCGGCCGGTAGTCGACCTCCGGCACGCCGGCATTGCTCCACCAGCTCCGAGTGTTCTTCGACATGCCGTAGAGCACGGCGAATTTGAGCTTCGGCGCATCCAGGCAGGCGGTGACCAGCCGGAGGAGATCCGGATAGCTGAGCCAGGTCGAGAGGTGGCGCGGGTCCTTCGGCTCCGGCAGCGCCGAGCCGATGCGAAGGCAGGCGACCTGCATGTCGAACTTGTCGACATACATGCTGCCCATGTCCTCGCCGAAGGCCTTGGAGATGCCGTAATAGCCGTCCGGCCGCTGCAGCGACTTCTCGTCCAGCTTCGTCGTCACGTCGTGGAAGCCGATCGCGTGGTTGGACGATGCGAAGATCACGCGCTTCACGCCATGCAGGCGCGCGGCCTCGTAGACATTGTAGGTGCCGATGATGTTGGCCGGCAGGATCGTCTCCCACTTGGCCTCGATCGAATAGGCGCCGAAATGGATGATCGCCTTCGCACCGGCGACGGCGCGCGAGACCTGCTCGAAATTCGAGATGTCGGCGACGATGCCTTCCTCGGCCTTGTGCAGCGGCGCCGGGTCGACCTTGTCGGAGACGCGGAGCCGGCCGTACTTCTCGATGAGGCGCGGGCGCAGCCAGCGGCCGAGGACACCGGCTGCGCCCGTGAGCAGGATGGGCTTCTCGGCCATCAGGCGGCCTTCTGTGTCAGCTGCGCTTCGACGGCGACGAGGTCGGAAGCGAGCTTCCTGACCGGCGCGTGCAGCGTCTCGGGCAGGTTCGAGAGCAGCGGCAGCATGCGGCCCATATCGGCGATGCCGGAGAAGGTGACGGCGTCGTGCAGCACCGGGATGAAGCCGTGCTTCTCGCGGAGGTCCTCGGCGGGCACGAAGATCTGGCGGATGCGCTCGGCCTCGGCCCAGTCGCTGCGGCGGATCGCGGCCAGCAGCGAATTGCTGGTGCGGGGCGCGATGCAGACGAGGCCCGAGGTGAAGGCGGCGAGCTTGAAGTCCTTCAGATGCGCGATGGCGGGACGCTCGCCCATGCCGCTGACGATGCGCTCGGTGCCGATCAGCCTGACCAGCTCCTTGAGGAACGCATCCTCGGACGGGTTGGCCCGCGGTATCGCGTATTTCACGCCGCAGAGCGCGCCGTCCTCGAACAGGCGCGCGACTCCGTCCGGCGTCACCCGGCCTTCGTCCTTGATGTAGAGGATCAACGGCCGGCCGAAGCGGTCGGCAACGCGCCGCAGGCCAGCGGCGATGCCGTCGATCGAGACCGGCGGCGATTGCGGCAGCACCATCGCGGTCGGGAAGGCGCGGCTGCGCATGACGTCGACCTGGTCGATCATTTTGCCGTAGTCGGGGCCGATGGACGGGATCATCCAGGTGTCCTCGCCGGCGGTCTCGGCGAGGAAGTCCAGGATGCCGGCAAGCTCGTAGGATCCCACGTGATAGAAGTTGGCGTTGCCGCCATACATCATCGTGCGGATGCCGCCAGCCTCGATGTGCCGGATCAGCTTGGCGTTGGCGACGCGGTCGAGGGCAAGGTCGGGCAGGCGCGCCAGCGGGGGCACTGAGAGGACGGTCCGGGCAATATCCTCCGGACGGACGGGCGAGGTCTTCATGGCGGCGCCTTTCGCGTGGAAATCCGCCGCCAAGGGTAAGGGGAGGGCTCTCCCCTCGTCAACGAAAGGCCGTGTCCGGCGGCACGATTCAGATGATGGCGATGGCCGCCGGACTCTGGTCGTGCCGGGCTACTCGGAGGCAGCGATGAGGAAGCCGGTTGCCGCGCCGGTGGCGGCGCCGGCCAGGCGCGGCTCGGTGACGATCCATGACCCGAGCGAGGTGAGGGCGCCGCCGACGGTCGCTCCGATCGTGCCCGTGGTGCCGCCCGTCGCCGCTCCGATCGCATTCACGGTGCCGGAGGTCGCCGCTCCGATCGCGTTCACGGCGCCCGTCGCCGCGGCGCCGATCGAATTGACGGCGCCGGCCGCCGCCGTACCGATCGTGCTCGCCGTGCCGGCGACCGCCGGGGCGATAGTGCCGTAGGTCGCAGCGACAGTCGGCGCCACCAGAGGCACCACGTACGGAAAGGCGACCGCGCCGGCGACGGCTCCGAGCGCGGTGAAGGCAAGAGTGTAGGTGAGCGGCGAGGTTTCGGCCTTGGCCGGCGAAGCCGTGGCTACGCAAAACAGCAGCGCGCTTACGAGCGCCAACCTCTTCATCGACATCGAGCCCCCCGGCCGAAAGAGTATCGCAGGCGCCGTAAGGCGCTGCAGGATCGAGGATTAAAGTTGCAGGACCATCCCGACCAGGTCAAACGCCATCAACGGGAAGGTCGCGAGACCGTTCAATCCATAGAATTCAGCCGAATAGCCCGCTCTGTTTCATCCACGCATAAACCGCGTGCTTGTCCTGTTCTCGCAGGTGGCCCGGGATGAAGACCTGCGCCTGGTGCAGCGGCACCTCGCGGAACGCGTCGCCCTCCCGCCGCATGATCCAGAAGCCGGAGTAGTCGGCGACCCTGCCGAAGGCTTCCGCGACCGCGAGGGTCACGCCCGGATGCATGCCGCGCCCCTCGGGGTCGACGCAGTAATCCTTGGCGATGTTGGCGCGGACGAAACTCGCATCGACATCGGCGAGCTGATGCTCGAGGTCGTCGCCGCAGATGAGCCCGCCGTTGCGGACGATCCGCTTGGCCTGGGCGATGTCGTGGGTCACGTCGGCGTAGTAGTGCGAGCCGTCGATATAGACGATGTCGAACTGGGCGTCGGCGAGGTAGGGCGCGACCTCGTCGAAGCGCCCGCGGATGTGATCGACGCGCGCGTGCTTGTCGGCGAAGCCGATGTTGTGGAGGAAGAGGCCATAAATGAGGTCGAGGTCGGTGGCCGCATCCATCGCGCGATAGGCGCCGGTTGCCGCCGCCAGATCCTCGGCGGCGAGGTAGCGCCCCCATGGATCGATGCAGAGGATGGTTCCATCCCGCTCGAACTTGCCCAGCGCCTCGGCCCAGGTCAGGACCGAATGGCCGGCCCAGGAGCCGATCTCGACGATGCGGATCGGCGACGGCGCGTCCTTGACGAGGCAGACGGCGCCGGTCTGCCAGACATGCCGGATCATGCTGTCCGGCCCCGACTGGATGCTGACCAGCTGCTCGGGAAAGTAGGGTGCGTCGGGGGACAGGCGCCGAAAGACCTCGCGCATCAGAGCCTCGTCATTGCCACGGCGATGCGCGCCGCGAGGCGCGCGTTGTTGCGGACCAGCGCGATATTCGCGCGCAGGCTGGCGCCGGATGTCGTCTCCAGGATGTTCTTCAGCAGCGCCGGCGTGACGTCCTTGCCGCCGACGCCTCCGGCCCGGGCGTGCTCCAGCGCCCGGGCGATCGCGTCTTCGATCATGCCGCGGTCGAGGGCATCGGCCTCGGGAATCGGATTGGCGACGATGAAACCCGATCCGAGGGCGAGCCGGCGGTGAAGGGCGAAAGCCTCGGCGACCGCTTCGACCGAATCCAGCCGAGCCGGTACCGTGAGGCCGCTCGACCGGCACCAGAAGGCGGGAAACTCGTCGGTCCCGAATCCGATCACCGGGACGCCGCGGGTCTCGAGCGCTTCGAGCGTCTTCGGCAGGTCGAGGATCGCCTTGGCACCGGCCGTGACCACCAGCACCGGCGTGCGCGCGAGCTCGTCGAGATCGGCCGAGATGTCGAAGCTCGTCTCCGCGCCGCGATGGACGCCGCCGATGCCGCCGGTGGCGAAGATGGAGATTCCGGCCATGTGCGCGGCCGGCATCGTGCCGGCGACGGTGGTCGCGCCGAGCGCTCCGCTCGCCAGCACTGTCGCCATGTCGTGCCGCGAGACCTTGGCGACGTCGTTCGCCGTCGCCAGCGTCCGGAGCTGATCGTCATCGAGCCCGATCCGGATCTTGCCGCCCATGAGCGCGATCGTCGCCGGAACCGCACCTTCCTCGCGCACGATCGATTCGAGGTCGCGGGCGAGCTCGAGATTCTGCGGTCGCGGCAGGCCGTGCGCGATGATCGTCGATTCGAGCGCGACCACCGGCCGTCCGGCGGAAATCGCGTCGCTCACGTCGGGCTGGAAGGCCAGGGGGCCGCCGGTCATCGGGTTTTCTTAGCGTCGCGCGGGGACGGCGGCAATCCGCTTGGGCTATCCTCGCCGCCGTGAGCCGATTGATCCGACCTGCCTGGTGGCTTGCCCTGCTCGGGCCGGCGGCGGTCGTCGTGATCGTCATCCTCCGTTATGGCGTGAACGTCCCCTATGCGGAGGAGTGGGACTTCATCGCCTTCTTCGTCGCGCATGATCTCGGCGGCCTGCGCTGGATCGATCTCTGGGCGCCGCATAACGAGCACCGGATGGTGGTTCCCAAGATCGTCATGCTGGCCTTAGCGCCGCTGACCCGCTGGAACCTCCGGGCGGAGATGCTGCTCAGCGCTGCTCTCGCCTTTCTGGGTCTTCTCCTGCTTCTTGCGCTGGCGCGCCCGGCCTTGGCCGAGGCGAGGCCTTGGACGCGCATCTGGGCGACCTTCACGCTGTCGCTTCTGGTCTTCTCGCTGGCTCAGGTCGGGAACTGGCTTTGGGGCTGGCAGGTCCAGTGGTACATCGCCGTCCTCGGCGCCATCCTCGCGATCGCCCTGACGACCTGGAGCCTCGAGCGCGCGAACCCTTGGCCGCATGTCGTCGCCGCGGTGCTGGCGGCGCTCGTCTGCCAGTACAGCCTGGCGAGCGGGACGGTGATCTGGGTCCTGTGCGCCGCGATCCTGGCCTTCCATGCGCAGCGCCTCCGTCTGCTCGCTTTCTGGCTGGCGGTCGCGCTCGCCTCGATCGTCGCCTACGCCATCGGCTATGAGCGACCGCAGAGCCTCCCGTCGCTCGGCCTGGCTCTCTCGGATCCCGTCGGGCTCCTGCGCTATGTCGGCTACTACCTGGCCGGGCCTTTCGGCCGGCATGCGGGTAACGGCGCGGCGGTGGCGGCGGTCTTCGCCGCGCTCGCCTGGATCGTCTGCCGTCGCCACTGGCGCCGGCCCGAGCTGTTCGTGCCGTGGATCGCGCTCGCCGGCTTCGTCGTCGGCAATGCGGTGCTGACCGGCATCGGACGGCTCGGCATGGGGCCTGAGCAGGCGCAGACCACGCGGTATGTCACGATCTCGCTGCTGATGGTGGCGGCGACGGTGCCGCTCGGCATCGTCGCTCTCGCTCGCGTACCCGGCGGGCGATGGCCGCAGGCGCGCCGGGCTGCCGGCGTCGTCGGCGCCGTGGCGCTGACGGTGTCGGTGATCGCGACGGATGTGAGGCGCATGCGCGACATAAGGGAGTTCAGCCAGTCGAAGGCTGCCGGCCGCGACTGCGTATTCGCGATCGAGACCGCGTCCGACGACTGCCTGCGCAACCTTCATCCGAATCCGATGACCGTTCGCGAGAGAGCGCCTCAGCTCAAGAGCCTCAGGCTCAGCATGTTCGCCCGAAGCGGCTAGACGCCATCGCGCCCTCTCCCTATAGAACGGACACGCGCAGCGTTCGGGAGCGCCGGGCTTGAATCGACTTCTGCGGGCGATGCTTTGGCCGGCGGCGCTGGCGCCGATGGCGGTCGTTGTTTATGCCATTCACCGCTATGGAGTGAATGTCCCGATCTGGGACCAGTGGGTGCTGGTCGACCCGTTGGTCGAGATCGAGCTGGGCCGCTTCCCCTGGGGCGGCGTTTTCGGCCTGCAAAACGAGCATCGGATGGTCTTTCCGAAGCTCATCATGCTGGGCCTGGCGCAGCTCACCGGCTGGAACACGCTCGTGGAGATGTGGTTCAGCGCCGCCTTGGCGGCCTGCAGCCTCCTCATGCTGCTGGCCTTGGCACGTCCGGCCCTGGACGGGGCCGGTCCGGCGGCGTGTCTTTGGGCCGTGTCGATGCTCTCGGCCTTGGTGTTCTCGCTCGCGCAATGGGAGAACTGGCTCTGGGGCTGGCAGATCCAGTGGTTCCTTGGTGCGCTGGCGGCCATCTCCGTCGTCGCGCTGACGACGTGGAGCCTTGAGGCGCTACGGCCCTTACGGCATCTCGCGGGAGCGGCGTTCGCCGCCATCGTCTGCCAGTACAGCATTGCCAGCGGCATCGCCATCTGGGCCGCGGGCGCCATGGTCCTCGCCTTCCACAGCGACTGGCGCCGGCTGCTCGCCGTCTGGACGGCGATCGCGATCGGCGCGACCGCGATCTACTTCATCGGCTACGTCAAGCCTGCCAATCACCCCTCGATGACCGTCGCGATCGAGCATCCCGGGGACTACCTGGTCTATGTCGGCAACTACCTGGCAGGACCGCTCGGGCGGCATGCGTTCATCGGCCACCTCGTCGCCGCGGTATTCGTTCTGCTGACGGTGGCCTCGCTTCCCTGGCTTCGTCGCGAGCCTCGGCTGGTGGTGCCGTGGATCGCGATCGGTGCCTTCGCCGGGGCCAATGCCGCCGCCACCGGGATCGGCCGTCTGGGCATGGGCGTCGAGCAGGCGCTTCAAAGCCGCTACGTCACGATCGCGCTGCTGCTGCCGGTCGCGCTCGTGCCCTTGGGCTTGATCGCCTTTCGCTTCCCGCCGGTCCGGAACGCACCGCGTCTGGTTGCGGCCGCCGCGATCGGCGGCGCGGGCCTGCTGACGGTCCTCGTCGCCCTAGCCGACCTCCGCAGCGTGCCTCACTTCGCCAACGAGGGGCGCCGGCTCGCGGAAGCGCGCGTGTGCATGCTTCGGATCGACGAGGCGAGCGACGAATGCGTCGGCAAGATCTTCCCCGATGCGCTGCAGATGCGTCACTGGCATAAGCAGCTTCAGGCCATGGGATGGAGCGGATTCCCCGACGATGCCCGGCAGCCGAGGGGCTCGATACGCATCGACGGGCCGGCCGGCCCCCGCCTGTGGCGCTTGCGTCCGGAGGACGGGCCGGCGGGTTGGTTCGACAAGGCGGTGCTCGATGGCGACACCCTGGTCGCCTCGGGCTGGGCGCGGCATCCCCGGCGTGACCGCGGCGGCGTCCACCGTGTCGTCGTGACGGTGGGCGACGCGGCCCGGGGAGAGGCGCGGCTCGTCGGCGAGGCCGCCGTCGAGGAAGAGACTCTCCATGTGGCGAAGCACTATTCCGATCCGACGCTGCGGAAGAGCGGCTGGACGATGCGGACGAAGGACCTGCCGGCGCTCGAATGGCCGCTGCGGTTCCGCGCCTATCTCGTCATCGCCGACGACGTGCTTTCGCCGCTCGGAGGAAGCGCGACGTTCGGCGAGGTCCTGCAATTGACGACGGATGGCGTCACCCGCCCATGGCGCGTTCTGCCGAGCGATGGGCGGAGCGGCGCGCTGGACCGGGCACAGGACAAGGATGATGTTCTCGTCGTCGCCGGCTGGGCGAATCCGGTGCAGGGAAGCTCGGTGAACGCCCGCCGGGTCATCGTCGTCGCCGGCAACCGGGTGATCGGTGATACCGAGACGGGGTCGGAACGTCCGGATGTGGCCGCGCATTTCAACGACCCGCAACTGGAGCGAAGCGGCTGGGTGCTGCGCGTCGACCGCCCGTCAGCGATAGCGGGGCCGCAGCGCCTGAACGCGTTCGTCGAGGTCGGCGAAGGCCTGATCGTGCCGCTTCAGGGCGAGGCGACTATCGGCCGATAGCCGGGACTAGGCGGACGTCCCCCGGCGCATCCGCCTCAGGAACGAGATCGCCCGGCGCAGGGGAGCGGTGACGCGCCAGCTCGTTGAGCCGCGGAGAGAGTCGATCTCCCGCCTGGCCTGCGCCAGCCGCTGCATGAGGTCGCCGAGATCCGCACTGCGGTCCTCCGCGGGCAGGTCGAGGCTGGCGCGGCTCGCAAGGAAGGCCTCCCGGTGCCCCGCTGCCGTTTCGCACGGGAGCCGCCGCAACGATACGAAGAACTCGTCGGAGTTCGGCGGAGTCGGGATCACGGCGGCGATCTCGAACGGCAGGAGACCCAGCTCGTTGGCGAAGTCGAGCGTGGCGACGAAGGTCCTCGGCGTGAAGACCCAGCAATGCGCGTCGATGTAGGTGGAGTTCTCGTGCGCGTGCCGGCAGATCTGCATGAGCTCGACCGGCGTGTGCAGCGGCGGCAGCGTCGCCGGGTCGACGCTGCCGTCGCGGATGCCAGGGGCCGAGATGTCGCGGTGATGATGGAAGTGATCGAAGATCTGCCGGGGCGCGGGGCGGCGAAGCTTGCGGAGATAGGCGTCGACGAGCTCGGCCTTGCCGGTTGGCTGGCGGAGGATGTCGAAGGTGAAGCGCCGGTCGGGCACGACGAAGGAGGCGATGCCGCCGTCGACCAGGACCTCGGCGATCTCTTCGAGCCAGCCGAGCAGATCCGGGACATGCTCGAGAACATGGCTTGCGACGACGTAGTCGAATGCGCGTAGCCCGCCGACGCAGTCGAGCAGGGTCTTCTCGCCCCAGACGTGATCGACCTCTACGAGACTCGTCGCGTCGATCGCGGGATCGTTCCCATACCAGCGGCGGAGCTCTTCCGTCGAGCAGCGGTCGACATACTCGATCCGCCCCATGTCGCGCGTCACCACGGGTCTCGTCTGGGCACCGATCTCGAGCCCGCGGCCGCGATCAAGGTCGATCTGAGCGAGTATCTTTGCGCGATCCACCATGCCTCCCGGACGCCTGCGCCTTCCCGGGCGAGCATCGCGACATCGACGACGATCCGCCAGTCGGAATTTGCTATCGTCGCCGCGCACTCCGACGACCCGTCACCGGCAGCGGGCATGACCTCTCCGACATGATCGCAACCGCAGTGGCTCGCTCGCCTGCCGGCATCGCCGGCCGGCTGGATCGCGCTTGCGGCGTTCCTCTTCGCGCTCAGGGATCTGGCTGCCTGGCGCCCGCCGCAGCTATGGGCCGAGGATGGGCCGATCTTCCTCTCCGGCGCGCTCTCCAGCCCGATACTCTCGCTGGCCGAGCCCTACGCCGGATATCTGCACTTGCTCCCCCGGCTTCTCGCGCTCTCGGCGCTGGCGACGCCGTTGTCGGCGGTGCCGCTTGTCTTCACCGGCCTCGCCTTCCTCGCCACGATCGCGGCGATGGCCTATGTCGCGACGGCGGCGATGCCGGCGCCGCGCTGGCAGGTTGTGTCGCTGGCCTTCGTCATCGTGCCGCACAACGGCGAGGTTTCCTTCACGATCACGAACCTGCAATGGATCGTCGCTGTCTGCCTCGCCGTCGCGGCCGCCAGCCCGCCCGCCGGCGGCAAGACGCGGCGATGCCTGGACATGGCCGTCGTCTTCGTCGGCGGATTGAGCGGACCGTTCTCGATCCTGTTTCTTCCGGCCTTCGCCTTCCGCGCGTGGATCTCGCGCGAGTCCCGGCAGGCGCGCTGGATGCTGGCGGCGGCGACGCTGACGGCGACGATCCAGCTGGCATATCTCGCCTTCGCCGCGCCGGCGGCCGGACCTTCGCCAGGGATTCCGTTTCTTTCGGCGGTCGCTCACGTGATCATCGGGAAGGGGCTGGGCGGCTGGTTCGCGTTCGATCCACGGCCGCCTCTTCCTTGGGGCGCGGCCGTCGGCGTCCTCCTCCTCATCGTCTTCGCGAGGCCGCTTGCGCGCCCGGACGCGATGGCGCCGATCCTCATCCTCGGATTCTGCGCCCTCGCCATTCTCGGCGCTGCATTGGTCAAGCTCGCAAACGACCCCTCGGCGACCTCCATGGCCGTCGACGGTTATGGCGGTCGCTACTTCTATCCGGCGGGCGTCACGCTCGCGCTCGCGCTTTGGATCGCTGCAGGCGATCCGTCGGCGCTGTCGCGCTACGCGGCCGTCCTGGCGCTCTGCCTGCTGGCGGCGAATGCCGTCTGGCACACCAAGCGCCTGCCGCGTCCGGATCTCGATTGGGCCGGACAGGTCAGGCGCTACGAGGCGCGCGAGGTCGACGTGCTTCGCGTGCTTCCTGGAAGCGTCATCCTGGTTCCGCCACGGCCGATGCGCTAGGCCCTCGGCGAAGGTCAGCCGAGCGCTGCCAGCACGCGCCTGGCGAAGCCGTCGAAAGCGTCCTTGGCGATCCAGCGCACGACGACGACGAGGTCGTGGTCGCGGTCGATCCAGACGATGTTGGATCCGGCGCCGAGCATGAAGACGCTCGACCTCGGCGTGCTCGGCGCCTGCGTCCCGTCGGCGTTGAGCCAGAACAGAAGCCCGTAGCCGGGATGCTTCTTCGACGGGGTCTCGCAGCGCCGGATCCAGTCCTCGGAGAGGATGCGCTTCCCGCCCCAGGCGCCCTTGCCGGCGACCATCAGGCCGACGCGCGCATGGTCGCGCGTCGAGATGAACAGCCCGCCGCCCCAATGGCCGCCGCCGGACACGGAGGTGATCTTCCTGCCGCTCTCCTCGACCACCGAGGTGCGGTAGCCATGCCATTCCCAGGTGTCGCCGGCGCCGATCGGATCCATGATCCGCTCCTTCGCCACCTCCGGCACCGCGCGCTTGAGTACGCGCAGCAGCGAGAGCGAGAGGCGGTTCACGCGGACGTCGTTGTATTCCCAGTATTCGCCGGGTTTCTGAAGGGCGCGGAAGGAGCCTTTCTCCTTGCCGGCGCCCTCGGTCGCGAGGTTGCGGTTGCGGTCGACCATGTCGGGCTTGCTGAACAGCTCGCCTTCCCACTCGCTGGTCTGCTCGAGCAGATGACGCCAGGTGATCGTGCGGTTCTGCTCGGCGTCGAAGCCGCCATCCCTGACCAGTTCGCCGACCGGCTGGTCGATGTCCTTGATCAGCCCGTCATCGACGGCGAGCCCGCAGACCAGCGCGAGATAGCTCTTGGTGACGCTGAAGGTCATGTCGGCGCGCGCCGTGTCACCCCATTCGGCGACGATCTTGCCGCCGCGCAGCACGATGCCGTTGGGGCCGGTGCGCTCGCGTGTCGGCCCGATGATCTCGTTCCAGGGCGGCGGCTCGAAATGGCCGGTCTCGAGGTGCTTCAGCACGTCGCGCGGCCAGGCCGTCTCGTTTGCCGTGTGAAAGGCGATCGCCTCGTCGAGCTTGGCGGGATCGAAGCCGGCATCGGATGGCGCGACGGCTGCCCAGTCGGAACGGGTCGGGGTGTAGCTCATGGCGGCGGAGTTTAGCGGCGGTCGCCACCGGCTGCTCGTCTTTTGATATCGTCGGCGGACCTCGCAGCCGAAGGGATGGCCGGTGGATAGGGAGAACCTGCTGCAGCGTCTGGTGAAGGCGGATCGCGCACCGCGCCCCGCCGGCGACGGCCGGTTCTTCTACGCGGTCGACCGCTTCTCGGTCTTCCACGGCACGGTCCATCTCGCGGGCTGGGCCTTCGTCCGCGGCGCCGCGGTTGCCTCGGTGGAGATCGAGTTCGCCAGCGGACGGAAGCATGTCCTTTCGAGCTACGGCCGTCCGAGCCCGGACGTCGCCGCCGCGATCGGCGCCGGCGCCGAGAATGTCCGTTTCGACGAGGTCATCGCCGTCGCCGAGCCGCTGCAGGACATCCCGCTCGCGCGTCTGATCGTGTCGGTCGCCGGCGAGCCGCCGCGCATCGTCAGCGATTTCGGCATGCCTGGCCCCGAGGACCACGGCGTTCAGATCCAGGACGACTACGACAACTGGCTGAGGAGCCGGCCGTCGGGCCATCTGCTCGAGATCGGCGCGCGCGCCCGCTCGGGCGTCTCGCGCAAGGAGCTGGTGCCATCGGGCTGGTCTTATACGGGGCTCGATATCGTGCCGGGACCGAATGTCGACGTCGTCGGCGACGCGCATCGCCTGTCGACGCTGTTCCCGGCCGCGAGCTTCGATGCCGTCTCGCTCTTCTCGGTCATCGAGCATCTGCTGATGCCTTGGAAGGTCGTCATCGAGCTGAACCGGGTGCTGAAGGCGGGGGCGACCGGGCTCGTCATCACGCATCAGTGCTGGCCGATGCACGACCGGCCCGCCGATCACTGGCGCTTCTCCGACACCGCCTGGCCGGCGCTGTTCAATCGCCACACCGGCTTCGAGATCGTCCGCGCCGCGCTCGGCAGCCCGGCCTTCGTCGTGCCGCTCCGATGCAATCCCTTCACCAATTTCGGCGGTCCGCCGGAGAGCTTCCTCGCCTCGTCCGTGCTGTTCCGCAAGACCGGCGAGACCACGCTCGACTGGCCGGTCGATGCCGAGGAGATCGGCGTGGCCGCCTATCCCCGGACGTGACGGCCATTTCACGGCAGCCGCGTTGATCGTGACGTCGACCCGCCGCTTGTCTTTCCTGTCGCCGACCAGGAGAAACGCTTCATGAAGATCACCGGCCTCGAGACCGTCCAGCTCGGCGAATTCCCGAACCTGCTCTGGCTGCGTGTCCATACGGACCAGGGCCTTGTCGGCCTCGGCGAGACCTTCTACGGCGCCGACACGGTCGCCACTTACGTCCACGAGGTGCTGGTGGACAAGCTGATGGGCGCCGATCCGCTCCGGATCGACCGCATCTCGAAGATGATCTCGCACGACTACACGATCGGTACGGGTTCGACCGGCGTCGAGATCCGCGCCGCCTCCATGATCGACATCGCACTCTGGGACATTCTCGGACGCCTGTCCGGCCAGCCGATCCACCAGCTGCTCGGCGGCCTCTCGCGCGACCGCATCCGCATCTACAACACCTGCGGCGGCTATCACTATGGCCGGAAGCCCTCCAGCAAGATCGAAGACCGGTTCGGCATGACGCAGGAGCCGCCCGGCCCCTACGACGACCTCAACGCCTTCATGAACCGCGCCGACGAGCTGGCCGAGAGCCTGCTCTCGGAAGGCATCACCGCGATGAAGATCTGGCCCTTCGACTGGGCGGCCGAGGCGAGCGGCGGCAACTATATCTCGGCCGCCGACCTCGAAAAGGCGATCGAGCCCTTCCGCAAGATCAGGAAGCAGGTGGGCCGGAAGATGGACATCATGGTGGAGCTCCACTCGCTGTGGAACCTGCCGATGGCAAAGAAGATTTTCTCGGCTCTCGAGGAGTTCGAGCCGTTCTGGTTCGAGGATCCGATCAAGATGACGAACCTCGATGGCATCGAACAGCTCGCCCGCTTCACCCGCGTGCCGATCTGCGCCTCGGAGACGCTGGCCGGCCGCATCGTCTTCAAGGATCTGATGGCTAGGAATGCGGCCGGCGTGATCATGCCCGATCTCGGCTGGGTCGGCGGCATCGGCGAGGCGAAGAAGATCGCGACCATGGCGGAGGCGCATCACCTGCCGGTGGCGCCGCATGACTGCGTCGGCCCGATCGTGCTGACCTCCTCGCTCCATCTCGCGCTGAACGCGCCGAACGCGCTGATCCAGGAGACGGTCCGCGCCTATACCTCGACCTGGTACAAGGACATCGTCACGGTGATGCCGACGATCAGGGACGGCTACGCCTACCCGATGACCGGCCCCGGCCTCGGCACCGAGCTGCTTCCCGATTTGCATAAGCGGAAGGATGCGAAGGTGCGTTGGTCGAAGGCATCGTAGATCGGTCGCGGCGATCACGCGCTTCGCTCAAGCCTTAGTGCTGCGCACTAAGGTACGCTACGCGCGCCGCCGCGAAGCTTTACGATTCTTGAAAGCGCGCGGGCGAACGAGCGTACCTTAGTGCGCAGCACTAAGGCTTGAGCGAGGGCGCACCAACGGCGCGACCGTGGCCCTAAAGCCTTCGACGATAGAAATTTCTCTCCATGTCGGGAATGTATCGCTCGAACGCGAATCCAGCTTTCTCCAGGACACGCCGCGAGCCCGCATTGTCCGCGTGGGAGAACGCGACGATCTCGCTCAAGCCCAGCTCGTCGCGCGCGACGTCCAGGGAATACGAGACAAGCTCGCGCGCATAGCCCTGGCCCCAGGTGGATCGGGCGAAGCTGTAGGCGACCTCGATGCCCCAGCGGCGATCGAGCGGATCCTCGTAGAGACCGCCCCAGCCGATGACGGCATCGCTCGCCTTCTCGGAGACCAGCCACGGGCCGCAGCCGACGCGCCGGCGATGGCGCTCATGCACGGCGATGTGGCGGCGGCACTCGTAGAGAGTGCCGAAGTGCAGGGTGTAGCGCTGGGCGCGGGCGTCGGAGAAGAAGGACAGCAGGGCCGGCGCGTCGGAGAGCCTCGGCGGTCGCAGCCGGAGCCGCGCCGTCTCACGCTCCATCGGCGAGGCGTCCGAACTCCGCCACGACCTGCTCGTAGACGTCGCGCTTGAACGGCACGATGTGCGCCGTCAGCTCGCGCATCTCCATCCAGCGCCAGCGCGCGAACTCGGGATGATGCGTCTCGAGGTCGATGTCGTCGTCCGAGCCTAAGAAGCGGAAGGCGAACCATTTCTGCGTCTGGCCCTTGAAGCGGCCGCCCCAGAGCTTCTCGCGCAGCCTCTGCGGGAGATCGTAGGCGTACCAGCCGGCGCTCTCGGCCAGGAGCTCGGCCTTGTCGGTGCCGGCCTCCTCGCGAAGCTCGCGTCTTGCGGCTTCGAGCGGCGTCTCCCCCTCGTCGATGCCGCCCTGCGGCATCTGCCAAGCGCCGGGCGCGCCGATGCGCTCGCCGACGAAGACGCGGCCCTTGGCGTCGAGCAGCAGGACGCCGACACAGGGGCGGTAGCCTTTCCTGGGATGCGGCGAGACGGCGCCGGTCATTGCGGCTGGCGGTCGACCACGGCGGTGATCGGTGCGAGCACGAGTCCCTTCTGGTCGAGCGTCTCGACCCATTGGGCGATGCGCTCGAAGGTCACCGGATAGGGCTGGCCGATGCCGACGGCGGCTCCCGACTCGCGGGCGATCCGCTCGAGCTCGGCAAGCCGGTTGTCGATGGCGCCGCGCGAGGCCTCGCTGTCGAGGATGCGGTTGCCATAGGCGCGCGGCAGCGAGACGGCACTCGCCATCTGCTGGACCATCGACTTCGGCGCGCCGCGGCCGTCGACGAAGAGGAGGCCGCGGCGGCGCAGCAGGGTCAACACGGGCTGGATCGCTTCCTCGTTTGAGAAGAAGCGGCCGGCATTGGTGGTCACGACGCCGACATAGCCCGGTACCCGGCTCAGCACATATTCGAGGCGGTCGAGATTCTCGGCGGCGCTCAGCGAGGCGAGCAGCGTGTAAGGGCCGGGATCGTTGCGCGGGAAGTCCGGCGTCTCGCTCGGCGCCGTCATCAGCGTCTCGTGCCCGGCGGCGCGCGCTTCCTCGACGAACTCGGCGACACGCGGACCATAGGGCGCGAAGGCCAGCGTCACCGCGCCCGGAAGATCCTGGATCGCCGCCGTGGTCGCGGCGGCGGACAAGCCGAGATCGGTGATGATGATCGCGATGCGCGGGCGCTTGTCGTTCTCGTCGAAGGGCCGCGCATAGACCTTCCAGGCAAGCCGGCCATCCTCGGCGATGATCGGCAGCGGTCCCTTCGGTCCCTGCTCGATCATGCCGGGCTCGGGCGCCTTCTTGAGCTGCACCGGCGGCCCGAAGCGGCCGGTCTTGGGTGGCGGCGGCGGCGCCGCCGCGGCGGTCTGCGGCTGTTGCGTCCCCATCGAGGGAAGGCTGATCTGCGGGCCGCTGCCGCTCGGCTTCGCTTCTTCCTTCGCCGGCTCAGCCGGTTTCTCCGCGGTCTTGGTCTCGACGGGCGGATCGTCGACGGCGGGACGTCCGTCGAGCGGCACCAGCACGCGCGGCACCTGCACGATGCGCTTGCTCACAGTCTCGTCGCCATGGAGCGCCAGCCAGGCGCCGATCCCTGTCAGGCTCGCGATCACGACCAGCGCACCGACGATGGGGCCGCTCGGCCGCGGCAGGGACGGCAGCGGGATTCTCGGCAGGGGAATACGGAAACGCCGGCGCTTCCCTGGGGAAGCCTCCGGCGCCTCAGTGTCTTCGCCGGTCTCCGCCGCCTCTTCGGGCGGCGGGGCCGGCTTTCGTCGGAACAGCTTGGCGAAGAGCTTCTTCAATTCACCACGCGCTGCTGATAGAGGGCGATGCCGCGCAGCAGATCAAGCGCACGGGCGAGCTGGTAGTCCTCGCTCGAGATCTGCGGCGCCGCTTCGGTGGTCGGGGCAGCGCCCGGAGCCGTCGGTGTGCTTGCGGGCGGCGTGCTCGACTGCGCCGGCGGCGTGGCCGGCGTCTCGCTGGTGCCCGGCGTGCCGACGCGGCCCTGTCCGGAGTTGCTGAAGGCGCCGCGAAGATCGCCCTCGCGGCGGCGCTTGGCCTCGTCGACGGTCTCGAAGCGCTGCGCCGGCACGTCGATATCCGGCTCGATGCCCTTGGCCTGGATCGAGCGGCCGGACGGCGTGTAGTAGCGCGCCGTGGTCAGGCGGATCGCGCCGTTGCCCGGCAGCGGGATGATCGTCTGCACCGAGCCCTTGCCGAAGGACTTGGTCCCGAGCACGACGGCGCGGCGATGATCCTGCAGGGCGCCGGCGACGATCTCGGAGGCCGAGGCGGAGCCCGCGTTGATCAGGACGACGATCGGCAGCCCGTCGGTTAGGTCGCCGGCCTTGGCGTTGTAGCGCGTCGCATCGTCGGTGCGGCGGCCGCGGGTCGAGACGATCTCGCCCTTCTCGAGGAAGGCATCGGAGACTGAGACCGCCTGGTCGAGCAGGCCGCCCGGGTTGTTGCGGAGGTCGATGACGTAGCCCTTGAGGTCCGCGCCCACGTCCTTCTTGATCGTCTCCACCGCGCGCTTGAGGCCGGCGTCGGTCTGCTCGTTGAAGGTGGTGATGCGGATGTAGCCGAAGTTCTTGGCCTCGACGCGCGAGCGCACCGACTGGATGCGGACGACGTCGCGCTTGATCGAGACGTCGAAGGCCTCGCGGCCTTCGCGGCGGATGGTCAGCGTGATCGCCGAGCCCACCGGACCGCGCATCTTCTCGACCGCCTCGTTCAGGGTGAGGCCCTGGATCTGCTCGCCGTTGAGATGCGTGATGAAGTCGTTGGGCTTGAGGCCGGCGCGCGCCGCCGGCGTCTCGTCGATCGGCGAGACCACCTTGACGAAGCCCTGCTCCATCGTGACCTCGATGCCGAGGCCGCCGAACTCGCCGCGGGTCTGCACCTGCATGTCGCGGAAGGTCTTGGCGTTCATGAAGCCCGAATGCGGATCGAGCGCGGTCAGCATGCCGTTGATCGCCGCCTCGATCAGCTCCTCGTCGGTCTGCTTCTCGACGAAGTCGGCGCGCACGCGTTCGAACACCTCTCCGAACAGGTTCAGCTGTCGGTAGGTCTCGCTCGTGTTGGCGCTGCCGCTCTGCTGCTGCTGAGCGCCGATCGGAGAGGACAGGAATGCAAACGCGGTCGCCCCGAGGGCGATCGCCGCGACGCCGAGATAACGCTTCATCCGCTCACCTTGCCAGTGCCGGCAGCCAACCAGGGTTGAGGGTTGATCGGGTGACCCTGATGGCGCAGTTCCAGGTACAGCCGGGGATTGCCCTCCGTCGCCTGGCCCATGGCGCCGACTGGTTCTCCAGCCAGCACCCATTGCCCGACGCCGCCGTCAATTCGCCCCAGACCGGACAGAAGGGAATGATATCCCTCGCCATGTTCGATGATCAATATGAGCCCATAGCCGCGGAAGGGCCCGGCGAAGAGGATTCGACCATCGTAGGGCGCGACGACCGCGGCCCCGGCGCGCGATTCGTAGGCGAGCCCCTTGGCGGGCTGGCTCTGCTCGTCGGGCTCGCCGAAGCGGTAGAGCAGCCGGCCCGCCACGGGGAGCGCGACAAGGCCGCGAGCCTCGGCGAATGGGCGTACAAGCTCCGCCGGCGGCGGCAGCGCGAGCGCGATCGGAGGCGTCGCGACCGAGGGCGCCGGCGGTGGCGGCGAGCTTGCCGCGGATGGCGGTTCCGGCTTCGGCGGCGGGCGCAGCGACGAAAGGACGCGGACCTGCTCCTCCTCGCGGGCGTGGCGCTCGGCTTCCAGGCGGTCGATCAAATCCTTGAGATCGCGGGCCGCCGCGGTCAGCTCCAGCATGCGGCGAGCGACTCGCTCGGCCTCGCCCTCGGCCTTGATCTGCAGCGCTGCCTTCCGTTTGAGCAGGCGGTCGAGCCGCACCTCTTCGGCGCCAAGCGCGCCGAGCGCGGCTTCGCGGTGCCAGCGTTCGTCGCGGATCTGGGTGCGGGTCTCGGCGAGGCGCGAGAGATCGTCCGCGAGCGATTCGGCCTGGCGCTCGATCTCCGGCCGGGCGGCGTTCAGGAGGATCGCGCCCTGGACGGTCTCGCGCGGGCTCAAAGGAAGCGCCAGCAGGGCCTCCGGCGGTACCCGGGCACGGCGAAGAAGCGCCGCGGCGACGTCGGCCAACTCCTGGCGGCGGCGCTCGAGCGCGACGGTCAGCCCGTGCTCCTGCTCGGTGAGCTGGGCCAGCCTCTCGTCGAGACGCTGCACCTCGGCGCCATGCGCCTGGGCGGATCGAGCGGCCTGGATCTGCTCGGCACGGATCTCGGCGACCTCGCGGGCAAGGCCGTCGGCGCGTCTCGTCGCCTCGACCAGGCGCTCGCGCTCGGCCGAGATCGCACGCTCGACCTCGTCGAGGCGCCTCGGCGTCGCGTCCTCCGCGAACAGCCGGTCGGTCGGAGCCGCAAGCGCGGCGATGACGAGCAGGAAGAGCGGGAGTTCAGTCCGCTGCACGGTGTTCGGCCGGGCGGCGCAGGAGCGAGCGCCCGGTCATCTCGGTGGGCTTGGGCAGGCCCATCACCTCGAGCAGCGTCGGTGCCACGTCGGCGAGCTTGCCGTCGACGAGCGCGAGTCCGCTTCCAGCGCCGACCAGCATCGCCGGCACGAGGTTCAGCGTATGCGCGGTATGCGCCTGGCCGGTCTCGTGGTCCCTCATCTGCTCGGCATTGCCGTGATCGGCCGTGATCAGCATGGCGCCGCCGGCGGCCTCGACGGCGCCGACGAGACGACCGAGGCAGGCATCCACGGCCTCGACCGCCTTGATGGCAGCATCCATGTCGCCGGTGTGGCCGACCATGTCGGTGTTGGCGTAGTTGACGACGATCAGGTCGAAGGCGCCGGAGCGGATCGCCTCGACCAGCCTGTCGGTGACTTCGGGCGCCGACATCTCGGGCTTGAGGTCGTATGTCGCGACCTTGGGCGAGGGCACGAGGATGCGGCTCTCGCCCGCGAACTCTCGCTCTTCGCCGCCGTTGAAGAAGAAGGTGACGTGCGCGTACTTCTCGGTCTCGGCAATGCGGAGCTGCTTCAGGCCCGCGTCGGCGACGATTTCGCCCAGCGTATGCGCCAGCCCGATCGGCGGGAACAGCGTGTCGAGGAAGCGGTTGAGCTGGGTCGAGTACTCGGTGAGGCCCAGCGCGACCAGCTTGGGCGAACGCGGCCGGGCGAAATCCTTGAACGCCGGATCGAGCAGCGCGGTCAGCAGCTCGCGCGCGCGGTCGGCGCGGAAATTCGCCATCAGCACGCCGTCGCCGTCCTTCATGCCGGCATAGTCCGCGATCACCGTCGGCGGCACGAACTCGTCGCTCTTGCCCGCGGCGTAGGATGCCGCGAGCGCGGTCCGTGCATCCGTCGCGCGGGCACCTTCGGCGAGCACCATCGTCTTCCAGGCTTCCTCGACGCGCTCCCAGCGCTTGTCGCGATCCATGGCGAAGAAGCGGCCGGAGACGGTGCCGATCGTCGCATTGGAGTCGGCGATGAACTTGGCGAGGAAGCCGTCGGCGCTTTTCGGCGGCGTGTCGCGGCCGTCGAGGAAGGCATGGACGACGACCGGCACGCCGGCAGCGGCGACCGTCTTCGCCAGCGCGGCGATGTGGTCCTGGTGCGAATGCACGCCGCCGGGCGAGAGCAGGCCCATCAGGTGGCAGGTGCCGCCCGCGGCCTTGAGCTTGCCGATGAACTGGGTGAGCGGCGGCATGGAGGCGAGGGAGCCGTCCTCGACCGCCAGGTCGATGCGCGGCAGATCCTGCATGACGACGCGGCCGGCGCCGAGATTCATGTGGCCGACCTCGGAATTGCCCATCTGCCCCTTGGGCAGGCCGACATGGAGCTCGGAGGCATCGAGGAAGGAGATCGGCCAGAGCCGGGCCAGCCGGTCGAGATTCGGCGTCCGCGCCTTGAGGATGGCGTTGTCGTCGGCCGGCTCGGCGCGATGGCCCCAGCCGTCGAGGATACAGAGCACCACCGGCTTCGGCCGGCGAGGGGAGGACGGCGTCGGCATGGACCTTATATAGGCGAAAGCCGCGGCGGCCGGTAGGTTTGCTAGGATGACTTTGCTGACCATCGCCGGCTGGATCCTCGGGGCCTGGCTCCTCCTCCTCGGCCTGATGTTCTTCGGCCAGCGCGGCCTCCTCTACCACCCGGATCCGCGCCCTCCCGACGCGCTCGAATTGCGCCAGGCCGACTTCCGGCCGCTGGCGGTGCGCACGACGGACGGCCTCGGCCTCGAAGCCTGGCACCGGCCGGCGCAGCCGGGCCGCGCGACGCTGGTCCTTTTCCAGGGCAATGCCGGCAATCTCGGCGATCGCATTCATCTCGCCATGCCGCTCGCCTTGCGCGGCTACGGCATCGTGCTGGCGCCTTATCGCGGCTATGGCGGCGCGCCGGGCAAGCCGACCGAGGAAGGCCTCTTCCGCGACGCGCGCGCGACGCTGGAAGCGCTCGAAGCCATAGGCGTGTCGCGAGACCGGATCGTGCTCTGGGGCGAGAGCCTGGGCGGCGGCATCGCGACCTGGGTCGCGACCGAGCTGAAGCCGGTCAGGGCGCTCGTGCTGCAGGCGCCGTTCACCTCGGTCTGGCAACGGGCGGGAGAAATCTATCCCTTCGTTCCCGCGCGCTGGCTGGTGCTCGACCGCTTCGACAATCTTAGTCGGATCGCGGCTGTGGGCGCGCCGTTGCTGATCATCCATGGCGAGGCGGATGGGGTGATCCCGGCGTCCCACGGCCGAAGGCTGCTGGAAGCGGCGCGCGAACCGAAGAAGGGCGTCTTCATTCCCCAGGCAGATCACAATGATCTGCGTGCCTTTGCGATCACGGATCGGATTGCGGAGTTTCTGGAAGGCTTGTGACTTCGCGGCGGCGCGTGAGCCGTACTTGATCGCGCAGCGATCGAGCTCGAGGCGAGCGCTCGCACGCCGCGTCAATCGCCTTACTGACTTAGCTCCAACATCACCTGCAAAAGGACGTTCGCGCCCGCCTCGAGATCCTCAGGCTTCGTGAACTCGCGCACGTTGTGAGAGATACCCCCCACCGACGGCACGAAGATCATCGCCGTCGGTGCCACGCGCTGCATCATCTGCGCGTCGTGGCCGGCGCCGGATGTCATGCGTTTCACGGAGAAGCCGAGGCCCTTCGCCGTGCGCTCGATCAGCGCCGCCATGCCGGCATCGAAGATCACGGGCTCGAAGCGCGCGAGGCGTTTCGCCTCGACGCTGCAACCTTCGGCCTTCGCGGTCTCCTCGGCGAAGGCGGCGACACGCGCTTCCGCGTCCTTCAGCTTGGCCTCGTCGGTGTTGCGGACATCGACGGTGACCACCGCCTTGTTCGGGATCACGTTGATCAGGTCCGGGAACAGCTTCACGGATCCCACGGTGCCGACCTGGTCGCCGCCGATCTCCTTCGCCATGCGGCGCACGAAGCCCGTGATCTCCGCGGCGACATAGCCGGCATCATTGCGAAGACGCATCGGCGTGGTGCCGGCGTGGTTGGAGGTGCCCTTGATCGTGAACTCGGTCCAGGAGATGCCCTGCAGCGTGTCGACCGCGCCGATCGTGATGCCTTCGCGGTCGAGCACCGGCCCCTGCTCGATATGCAGCTCGACGAAGCGATGGAGGTCGGGCTTGCCCACCGGCGCCGGCCCGGCATAGCCGATGCGCCTCAGCTCCTCGCCGACCGATTTGCCGTCGCGGTCGGTGGCCGTCAGCGCTTCGTCTAAAGGAATGCCGCCGACATAGGTCAGGCTTCCCATCATGTCCGGGTGGAAGCGCGCGCCTTCCTCATTGGTGAAGAAGGCGACCGAGATCGGCCGCTCGGTCTCGATCCCGGCCCGGTTCAGCACCTCGATCACTTCGAGCCCGGCGAGCACGCCGTAGTTTCCGTCATAGCGGCCGCCGGTGCGCACCGTGTCGATATGCGAGCCGGTCATCAGCGGCGGCAGGTCCTTGCGGCCCTTGCGCCGCCCGAAGACGTTGCCGATGGCATCGACCGTGACGGCGAGCCCGAGCTCGCGCATCCACGCGATCACGAGATCGCGCCCGTCCTTGTCCTCGTCGGACAGGGCGAGCCGCGCATTGCCCCCGCCCTCGATCGCACCGATCTGCGCGAGACCGTCGAGCCGGCTCATCAGGCGGCCGATATCGATCCGAAGATTGGTCATGCGGCTCTTATCTCGTCGCCGCTGCGGCCGACGAGCTTCTTGTAGAGCTCGGCATCGGTATCGCCTTCGCTGCCGATGACGAGCGCGCGGCTGTCGCGCGTGAGCGCGAGATCGGCGCGTGCCTTCTCATTCACCGACGCGGCGAGCAGTCCTGCGAGGCCACCGACGCCGGACTCGCCGCCGACGATGCGCTTATCGCCATCGGCGCCGGATGCCACGATCCGCATCGCCTCGATCGCGGCATCGTCGGGCACGATCATGAAGGCGGCGGCGCCCTTCTTCAGGATGTCCCAGGCGGCGAGCGAGACCTCGCCGCAGGCGAGGCCCGCCATCAGCGTGTCGAGGTCGCCGGTCGCCTTGGTCGGCGTGCCGGACTTCGCCGACTGGAAGAGACAGTCGGCGCGCACCGGCTCGACCACGACGGTGTGCGGCCGTCGAGCGCCCCAGGCCTGCCAGAATCGGGAGACCACCGCGGCGGCGAGGCCGCCGACGCCGCCCTGCAGGAACACATGCGTCGGCGGCTCCCGCATTTCGCGCACGATCTCTTCCGCCAGCACCGCGTAGCCCTGCATCACGTCGCAGGGGATCTCGCGATAGCCCTCGTAGGAGGTGTCGGAGACGACATGCCAGCCATTCTTCGCTGCGTCCTCGGCGCAGATGCGGACGGAGTCGTCGTAGGTGCCAGGCGTGCGCACGACCTCGGCGTCGTAGGAGGCGATGGCGGCGCGGCGTGCCTCGCTGACCGTGGCATGGATGTAGATGACGCTGCGGCAGCCGAAGGTGCGGGCACCCCAGGCGACGGATCGCCCGTGGTTGCCGTCGGTGGCGCTGGCGACCGTGACGTCCTTGGCCGGCGTGCCGAGCCGTGCGAGCAGCCGGTACACCGCATAGGCGCCGCCCAGCGCCTTGAAGCTGCCGAGACCGAAGCGCCCGCCTTCGTCCTTGTAGCGAAGCTCGCCGATGCCTGCGGCGCGCGCGAGGCCGGGAAGCGAAACCAGCGGCGTCGGCTTGTATCCGGGCCAGCGCGTCACCGTATTCCAGGCACGCTCGAAACCCTCCTCGTCGAGCACGGCGCGCTCGGCCGCGCCATAGCCGGCGCCGGGCGTCGCGGCCTTGTTGATGACCCAGTCGATCGGGAAGCTCTTCAGGGGCATGGCCTGCTCTACACGAAGGCGAGGATGACGGCGTAGCGCGCGCCCTTGCCGATGGCAACCAGCAGCAGGAAAGGCATGATGTGCACGCCGGCGGCACCGGCGACCAGGGTCACCGGATCGCCGATGAAGGGGATCCAGGAGAACAGCAGGGTCCAGCTGCCATAGCGCCGGAAGCGCTCGGCCGCCTTGTCGTAGGTCTCCTTGCCGATCGGGAACCAGTGCCGGTCGCGAAAGCGCGCGCCCCAGCGGCCGAAGGACCAGTTCAAGACGGCGCCCAGCGTGTTCGCCGTTGTTGCCACGGCCCAGAGCGTGGCGTGGTCCTGCTTGCTCGTCAGGGCGACGCCGGCGAGCACCGCCTCGGACGACATCGGCATGATCGTCGCGGCGAGGAAGGAGGAGACGAACAGGCCGCCGAGGACGGTGAGATCCGCGGGGCTCGTCAAAGCTTCTTGAACCAGAATGCCATCGGCTTCTCGGTCTCCTCCGCCTCGCCGATGTCGCGCCAGGGAAAGGTGGTGAGGAAGCCCGGGTCCTTCGCATAGCCGCGCCGGTTCCAGAACGCATCGAGCGGCACATAGTCCTTCGGCTTCATCGGATGGCTGTCCGGGCGCTGCACGGCGCAGAAGCAGGCGGTCTCGAAGCGGTTGAAGGAACGCGCATGCGCCTCCCGCTCCTCGAAGAAGCGCACGCCGATGCCGCGACCGCGGTAAGTCGGGTCGAGCACGCTCTCGCCGAAATAGAAGAAGCGCTCGATGTCGAGCCCGCGCTCGGCGAAGGGGCGGGTGACGTACGCGGCCTCGTCGGCCAGCGGCAGGGCGGTCGAGGCGCCGACGGCGCGGCCGCCATCGAGCGCGAGCACGACGACGGCGCGCTGCGAGCGGATGTAGGTCTCGAGATACTCCCGCTCATAGGCCTCGTCGCCCTCGTAGAGATAGGGCCAGTCGCGGAAGACCTGGATGCGGAGCCGGGCGAGATCCGGGATGTGCCGGCGAAGGCCCTCGCCGGTGACGCGCTCGATCGCTACTTCGCGCCGATCAGCCGGAGCCATTGCTGCAGATTGTAGTAGTTGGTCACCCGCGTGATGCGGCCATGGGCGAACTCGAAGAAGGCGCCGCCGGGAAGCGTATAGGTCTGGCCCCTCGCCGGCGGCAAGCCCTCGTCGGTCGCGATGTACTTTCCGACCACGACGTATTCGGCGGCGATCCGGAAGCCGTTGCCGAGGATGACGATGTCCTCGAGCTTCTCCCGGTAGCAGCGCTCCATCCGCGCCAGAAAGGCGCGGAACTTCGCCTTGCCGATCTCGCGGTCGCCCTGGTTCAGGTCGTGCGCGACATCGTCGGATAGCAGCGAAACCATCCCGTCCCAGTCGCCCGCATTGAAGCGGTCGTAATAGACCTTCACCGTCTCGGCCGTCATCGACTGCATTGGCGACAGGCTCCTCTAGGCTCAGTGCTGGCGAACGTAGCCGAAGACCGACAGCGCCGCCTTGATATCCGGCATCGCGCGCTCCACCGCCGCCTCGCCTTCCTCGATCACCTCGGCGGCGCGGTGGAATTCGAGCAGGCCGACATGGCCGACGCGCGGGTTGATCGCGACGTCGGGCGGCTCGCCGGCGAGGCGCGAGCGCGAAAGCCGGTCCTGGACGATGTTGAGCGCCGAGACCATGACGCCGAACATCGAGGGCGCGTCCGGCTGGCGCCCGAACATCTTGTTGAGGAAGGAATCGAGGCGCCAGCTCTTGTCCTCGGGCTCGGCCGTTTCGAGCTCGGTCAGCAGGTCGAAGCCGGCGACCGCCTGGTAGGCTTTCCCCGGCACGCGCGCCTTGCCGATGATGTCGGCGTGCAGGTTCACGGCGATGATGATCTCCGCTCCCATGGCGCGGCAGACCGAGACCGGCACCGGGTTGACCAGCGCGCCGTCGACGAGCCAGCGCTCGCCGACCCGTACCGGAGGGAACACGCCGGGCAGCGAGAAGGAGGCGCGCAGCGCGTCGATCAGTTTCCCTGAGTTGAGCCAGACCTCGTGGCCGGTGGCGAGGTCGGCGGCGACCGCGGTGAAGGGCGCGGTCAGGTTCTCGATCGAGAGGTCGCCGAAATTGCGTTCCATCTCCTGGATCAGGCGCGAGCCGCCGATGACGCCGCCGCCGCCGAGCTTGACGTCGAGGAAGGAGATGACCTTGAGCTTGGTCAGGCCGCGCGCCCAGACCTCGAGCTGCGGCGAGCGCGCGCAGAGATGGGCGCCGCCGACCAGCGCGCCGATCGAGGTGCCGGCGATCATGTCGGGCTGGATGCCGTGGCGCGCCAGCGCGCGCAGGATGCCGAGATGCGCCCAGCCGCGGGCGACGCCCGAGCCGAGCGCGATGCCGATCTTCGGCCGCCGGTGCGAGGTCGGTAGCGTCATGGCCGCGTAATCTCTATCGGGTCCGGGGCCCTGGCAAGCCCGGACGGCGCGCGAGCGCAAGAGCGAAGAACAGCGCCGAGGCGACGCCGAAGGCGCATATCGTCAGCGCCACGGGCATCAGCGTCGCGCCAAGGGTATGGCCCACGATGACGGTGCCGACGGCGCCGAGCGCCATCTGCAGGAATCCCACGATGCCGGACGCGGCGCCGGCACGGGTCGGGTCGACGCTGATGGCGCCGGCGATGCCGTTGGGCTGGCCGATGCCGTTGCCCGTCGCGATCATCATGGCCGGAACGAAGATGCCGGCCGGCGTGAGCGGCAGCGCCAGCGCGTGCAGGAGCATGGCGAAGGCGCCGATCAGGACGAGCGCCGCGCCGATGGCGACCATGTGATCGACGCCGAAGCGGCCGGAGAGCCGGCCGGTCACGAAATTGCCGATGAAGTAGCCGAAGGAGACGATGAGGAACCAGAGGCCGTAGTCGCTCGGCGGACGGTTCAGCGCCTCGATCATCAGATGGGCGGCGGCGCCGAGGAAGGAGAAGAAGCAGGCGGTCGAGAATCCGGTGCCGAAGGCGTAGCCGATGAAGACGGGGCGCTTGAGCAGGACGCGGTAGCTCTTGAGGATGGGGCCGAAGCCGATGCCCGGCTGCGGCTCCTTCAGCGTCTCGGGAAGGAAGAGCGCGCATCCCGCGAGCAGCGCCAGGCCATAGCCGGTCAGCACCCAGAGGGTCGCCCGCCAGCCGAACCAGAGATCGAGGTATCCGCCGAGCACGGGCGACATCGCCGGGGCGATCACCATCGCCATGGTCACATATCCCAGGACCGACGCGGCGCGGTCGCGGTCGAAGACGTCGCGGATGATGGCGCGGCTGAGGACGATGCCGGCGCAGCCGCCCAGCGCCTGGACGACGCGCCCGAGGATCAGCAGGTCGATCGACTGGGCAAGGCTCGCCGCCAGCGCCGCGGCCGCGTAGAGGCTCAGGCCCGCCAGCAGCAGCGGCCGTCGCCCGTAATGGTCGGAGAGAGGGCCGTAGACCAGCTGCCCGACTGCGATCCCGGCGAGGAACAGGGTCAGCGTCAGCTGCACCGTGGGGATATCGGTCTGGAAGAATCGCGCCAGCCCCGGCATCGACGGGATGAAGATGTTCATCGAGACGCCGCCGATCGCGGTCGCCAGGACGAGGAGGATGAGAGGCGGACGCCCGCCGGCGGCGATCATGAGCGGGAGGCGAAGATTTCAAGGGTCGGAGAGAGGTTCAACCTAACACGGCTTCGCGCTTGACGCAGGTCGCGCGGTGTTTATCTAACCAGGGGCAAGAGACGATCGGAGACGGATGACGATGCGCGGTGCCCTGCTTGCCGTCGGCGTATTGGTGCTCTCGGCCTCTGCGGCGCAGGCGCAGAACGCGGCCGAGGGGCAGAAGCGGTTCATCGTGTGCAAGGCATGCCACACGGTCGAGGCCGGCGGCCGCCACGGCATCGGACCCAACCTCCACGGCGTCTTCGGCGCCAAGGCCGGCACCAAGGAGGGCTTCGCCTTCTCCCCGCAGATCAAGGGCTCGAACATCGTCTGGGACGAGGCGAGCATGACGAAATACGTCATGGACCCGCGCAATTTTATCCCCGGCAACAAGATGGCCTATCCCGGCATGAAGCAGGAGCAGCAGGTGAAGGATCTGATGGCCTATCTCAAGGAAGCGACGAAATAGTGTCCATGCGTTCTGCGCTTCTTTCCGATCGCCGCCGCGTGATCCTCGGCGCGACCGCGCTCTCGGCCGCGGCGCTCGCGCCCGTCCTCCTGTCGAAGGCGGCGCTGGCGACCCCGCAGGCGGCGGCCGAGCTTCTGCAGAAGCTGGTCAAGGGAACGCCGCGCCAGGGCCGCATCAGGCTGCAGTCGCCCGAGATCGCCGACAACGGCAATTCGGTGCCGCTCACCGTCACCGTCGAGAGCCCGATGACCGCGTCCGATCACGTGACGGCGATCCATGTCGTCGCCGACGGCAATCCGGCGCCGGGCGTGCTCAGCGTGAAGCTGGGGCCGGAGAACGGCCGCGCCGAAATCTCCGTCCGTATTCGTTTGGCCGCGAGCGAGCGCGTGATCGCGGTCGCCGAGATGGCCGATGGCAGCCTGTGGACCGCGAGCCGCGAGATCACGGTCACCGTCGGCGGCTGCGGCGCCGGGTGAGGCTTCCATGACACAGGACATCAAGCCCCGCATCCGCATCCCCTCGCAGATCAAGGCCGGCGAGGTGATCGAGGTGAAGACGCTGGCGACCCACGACATGGAGTCGGGCCAGCGCCGCGATGCCGCGGGCAAGCTGGTGCCGCGGAAGATCCTCAACAAGCTCACCTGCACCTACAACGGACGGCCCGTATTCGAGGCCGCGCTCGAGCCGGCGATCTCCGCCAACCCCTATGTCGCCTTCTTCCTGAGGGCGACCGAGAGCGGCACGCTCGACTTCGCCTGGACCGACGACGACGGCACCGTTCATCGCGCTAAACAGGCGATAAAGGTCGGCTGATC
>VGEH01000045.1 GCA_016869375.1 Alphaproteobacteria bacterium
CGGCCGCCCGCCGCCGCCCTGCCGCCGACCGCGCCCGGCGGCGCGGGGCCGCGCCTCGTCTTCGGTGCCGGCTCCTCCGAGCTTCCTTCGGGGGCCGATGCGACGCTCAGGGATCTGGCGCAACGGCTCAACGCCGACGAGTCGCTTCGCCTCCAGGTGGTCGCCTATGCCGACGGCACGCCGGAGCAGGCGAGCCAGGCCCGACGGTTGTCGCTGTCGCGGGCGCTCACGGTTCGCTCATACCTTATCTCGCAAGGCGTCCGGTCGACCCGCATTGATGTCCGGGCGCTGGGATCGCGGGCCAGCGACGGGCCGGCGGATCGGGTCGACCTGCTGGTCGGGGACCGCTAGTCTCTTCGGAGACACCGTCGTCGTAAGGACAGGCCTATGACCGGATCCGGGCGTTATCTCACCCGCATGCTGCTGTTCGTCGCGGCAGTGGCGGCGTTGGTGGCCGCTCTGTTTCCGGCGCTCGTCCACGCCTTCATGGCGAACGTCGCGCTGAACGCCGGCATCGTCGGCGTGTTGCTGATCGGCATCCTCTTCATCTTCCGCCAGGTGCTGCAACTTTCGCCCGAGGCGCGCTGGCTCGACACCTACCGACGCAACCAGCCCGGTCTCTCGGTGCAGCGACCGCCGCGGCTGCTGGCGCCGCTCGCCGCGATGCTCGGCGACCGCCAGGCCGGCAGCCGAATGAACCTCTCGGCCGTGGCCACGCGCTCGCTGCTCGACTCGATCCGAAGCCGTCTCGATGAAGGTCGTGACATCTCCCGCTACATGATCGGCCTGCTGGTCTTCCTGGGCTTGCTCGGTACCTTCTGGGGACTGCTCGAGACGGTGTCCTCGATCGCGGGCGTGATCGCCGGTCTCGGCACGGTCGGGGGCGATATCAACGCTTTCTTCAACGAGCTCAAGTCGGGGCTGCAGGCGCCGCTCGCCGGAATGGGTACGGCGTTCAGCTCGTCGATGCTGGGCCTAGCGGGTTCGCTCGTGCTGGGTTTTCTCGACCTGCAGGCGAGCGCGGCGCAGAACCGTTTCTACAACGAGCTCGAGGAGTGGCTCGCCGGCATGACCAAGCTCGGCGGTTCGACCGTTGTCGCCGACGCCGGCGAAGGCGCCAGCGCCAGCGTGCCGGCCTTCCTGCAGGCGCTGATCGAGCGGACGGCCGACAGCATGGACAACCTGCAGCGCACCGTGGCGCGTGGCGAGGATTCACGGCGCGGGGCCAGCAACCAGCTGATGCAGCTGACCGAGAAGCTCTCGGTGCTGACCGATCAGATGAAAGCGGAGCAGCAGCTGATGCTGAGGCTTGCCGAGAGCCAGATGGAGCTGAAGCCGATCCTGTCGCGTATGGCGGATGCAGTCGCCGGCGGCGGTCTCGGCGGCGACGAGGCGACGCGCGCGCATATCCGTAACATCGAGGTCTATCTTTCGCGTCTCGTCGACGAGCTTGCGAGCGGTCGACAGCAGACTTCCGAAGAGGTCAGGAGCGAGATCCGGCTCCTCGCCCGCACCATCGCCGCGCTCGCCGATGAGCAGGCGCGGGCGCCGCAGCCCGCCGTCGCCGGCCCCGCGTCGATAGCCAAGCCGACTCGCGCGACGCGCCCATGAGCGCTCCTTCCTCCAGCCGGACCCGCGGAGGCTTCGATATCTGGCCTGGCTTCGTCGATGCGCTCGCGACGCTGCTCATGGTCATCATCTTCGTGCTGCTGGTCTTCGTTCTGTCGCAGTTCTACCTGTCGGCGGCGCTCTCCGGCCGCGACGAAGCGCTGAGCCGGCTCACCCGCCAGATCTCCGAGCTCTCGCAGATGCTCTCGATCGAGCGCGAAACCTCTGCCGAGCTTCGCCTCAATATCGCGCAGCTCGCGGCGGAGCTGCAGACATCCACCGCGCAGCGCGATCAGCTCCAGCTCAGGGTCAACGATCTCGGGCGCGAGCGCGATCAGCTGCAAGCGCGGCTGACGCAGACGGAAGCGCAGCGCGAGTCCCTGCTGGCTCGGCTTACCCAGAGCGAAGGGCAACGCGAGAATCTTCAGGCCCGGTTGGCGCAGACGGAGTCGCAGCGCGACAGCCTGGAGGATCGTCTGACGCAGACGGAAGCGCAGCGCGAGTCCCTGCAGGCTCGGCTCACGCAGACCGAGGCGCAGCGCGAGAGCCTGCGGACGCGGCTCGCCGAGTCGGAATCGCTGCGCGAGCAGGTGCGCGTCCAGGTCGCCGAGATGGTGCGTGAGCGGGACTCGCTTCGCGTCAGCCTCGCCGAAGCAGAGCGCGGATGGACTATGACCCTCGTCGAGCTTGATGCGAAGACGCAGGAGGCCATCCGGCTGCTGCGCGACATCGAGACGCTCGGCAAGGTCAAGGAGGATCTCGAGAGCCGAGTAGGCCAGCTGGCCGCGCGGCTTGAGGCGAGCGAGCGCGAGGCCGGCGCTCTGCGCGACACCTCGAAGACGCTGGAGGCCAGGCTCGCGACCGCCGAGGAGGCACGGCGCGCCGAGGAGGCCAGGCGCAACGCTTCGGAGGAGCGCACGCTCCTGGTGCAGCGCGAGCGCGACCAGACGCAGACGAAGCTCGCCGAACAGGAGAGGATGACCCGGGAGGCGCAGGACCAGATCGAGCTCCTGAACCGCCAGATGCTGGCGCTTCGCCAGCAACTCGCGCGCATCTCGGCGGCGCTGGAAGCATCAGAGGAGAAGTCGAAGGAGCAGGGGGCCCAGATCGTCGATCTCGGACGCCGCCTGAACCTGGCGCTGGCGAGCAAGGTCGAGGAGCTGGCGGGCTACCGTTCGGAGTTTTTCGGGCGGCTGCGCGAAGCGCTCGGTGACAGACCGGACATCCGAGTCGTCGGCGACCGCTTCGTCTTCCAGTCGGAAGTGCTGTTCGCGTCAGGTTCGGCCACGCTCGGCATCGAAGGCCAGGAGCAGCTCTGGCAGCTGGCACGCACGCTGCGCGACGTGATCCAGACGATCCCGACCGACATCAATTGGGTACTCCAGGTCGATGGCCACACCGACACTGTGCGCATCGCTACGCCGCAGTTCCCGTCCAACTGGGAACTCTCGACGGCCCGTGCGACTTCCGTCGTCAAGTTCCTGATCAGCCAGGGCCTCCCGGCCCATCGGCTTGCCGCCGCCGGCTATGGCGAGTTCCAGCCGCTGGAAGAGGGAGGCGACGAGGCCGTTCGTCAGCGCAACCGGCGCATCGAACTCAAGCTGACATCGCGATAGAGCGGAGACCCATCATGGACAAGCAGACCCAGACCGAACTCGAGGCGGCGGCGTTCCGTACGCTGGTCGAACATTTGCGCAAGCGCACCGACGTCCAGAACATCGATCTGATGAATCTGGCGGGCTTCTGCCGCAACTGCCTCTCCAAATGGTATCGCGCGGCGGCGACCGAAAAGGGTGTGGATATCTCCGACGACAAGGCGCGCGAGATCGTCTATGGCATGCCCTACTCGGAGTGGAAGGCGAAGCACCAAAAGGGAGCCAGCCCCGAGCAGGCCCAGGCCTTCGCCCAGTCCCACAAGCACGGTTGAAGCCGTAGGGTCGAGCCGTTAAGGTCCGCCGCTTTCCCCATTTCGAGCGAGCGGAAATCGGTCATGGCCGACGTCGGCGGTATCAGCGGTGCGCAACTCAAGTCCTACATCGAACGGATCGAGCGTCTGGACGAGGAGAAGGCGGCGCTTGCCGCCGACATCAAGGACGTCTTCGCCGAAGCCAAGGGCAATGGCTTCGACATCAAGATCATGCGCCAGATCCTGAAGCTCCGGAAAATGGACAAGGCCGATGCGGACGAGCAGGAAACCCTGCTCGATCTCTACAAGCGCGCGCTCGGGATGGACTAAGCCCGCTCCGGCAGCGGCAGATTGTGCAGCTTGAGGAAGCTGAGCTTGTCCCAGTAGCCGCGCTGGAAGGCGATCTTGCCGGCGCGGATCTTGAAGAAGCCGCAGCCGCGGAGGCCCAGCGGATCGCGCCATTCGAGGATCGCCCAGTCGCCGTCCTCGAACAGGTTCTCGACGATGCAGACCATCTTCGCCGCGGCGAAACCGTCAGCGAACATCCTGCGGATAGCCGTCTGGCCTTCGACCGGCTCCTGGGCAACCTGATGATTGATCGCGGTCTCCTCGTAGAAGGCGGCGAGCGCATCGACATCCGCCCGGTTGAAGGCCTCGACCCACGCCGCCACCACGTCCTTCGGCCGCACGTCACGTCTCCTTTCTGAAGAGGGCGCGAAGTTTCGCCGAACGCTGCGGCGAAGGGAAGCGTGGCAGCCTGTCGCTTGTCATGCGAACATGACATTCCCTCCTTCCGCGCTTCGCATGTCACGCCCTGAGAATCGTCGCGACAACCTCCTCGGCATCGCTTTCGGGCTCGCCTCGGTCGTGCTCTTCTCCGGCCAGTCGCTGGTGGTGAAATTCCTTGGCGATCGCTATCCGATGAACGAGGTCGTGTTCTTCCGGCACGCCTTCGCGCTGGTTCCGGCCTATGTGATGCTGGCGCAGCAGGGCGGGCTGGCGACGCTGCGAACCGATCGCTTCCCGATGCACCTCGCACGCATGGCGGCGGGGATGAGCTCGATGATCCTGGGTTTCTACGCGCTCCGCCTGATCCCTCTCGCCGATACAGTGGTCTATGGCTTCGTCTCGCCGCTGCTGGTGACCGCGCTTTCGGTGCCGGTGCTCGGCGAGCGCGTCGGCATCCACCGATGGTCGGCGGTGCTGTTCTGCTTCCTCGGCGTCGTCATCATGATGCAGCCCGGCGGCACGCCGGTCGAATGGGGCGTGATCGTTGCGCTTGCCGGCGCCTTCTGCGGTTCCTTCGTCAACCTCACCATGCGCCGGCTGGGGGCTACGGAGACCGCAGCCTCGACGGTCTGCTTCTACACCGGCATGTGCACGATCGTCTTCGCCGCGACTTTGCCCTTCTCGTGGGTCACGCCGGACCCGGTCGATCTCGCGATCCTGATCAGCCTCGGCCTCGGCGGCGGCATCGCGCAGTACTGGTACACGAAGTCGCTCTGGTACGCGCCTTCAGCGCTGATCGCGCCGCTTGGCTACACCTCGCTCATCTGGATGACCGCGGCCGGCTTCCTCTTCTGGAACGAGGTACCGACCGGCGCCACGCTGATCGGCGCCGCGATCATCTGCGGCAGCGGCCTTTACATTCTTTATCGCGAAGCCAGGCGCCGTTAGGTCGACAGTCCGACGGATAACGCGCTAACACTGCGTTTAGACATGAGCCAGGCGCCAACCCAGGAACAGGCGGTCGTCGTCGACCTGACCGCGGTGATTGTCAGCATCGCTGGCGACCAGCCGCGCGTGCTGGTGCGACCGCGAGCGGGTGGCGACAAAGCGCTCGAGGCGCTTCCCTCAGGCCCGCTGGAGCTGCGCCACCGGACGCTGGAGGCGGGCTTGCGCTCCTGGGTGACGGCGCAGACCGGCGCCTCGCTCGGCTATGTCGAGCAGCTCTACACCTTCGGCGATCAGGATCGCACGCCGGATCATGGCGACGGGCGCCGGGTGCTGTCGATCGGCTATCTCGCGCTCAGCCGCGCCGGTGCGGCCTCAATGCCGGACGAGAGCGTCTGGCGCGACTGGTATAGGCACTTCCCGTGGGAGGACTGGCGGCGCGGACGTCCGGAGGTGCTGCAGAGCCTGGAGAAGCCGATCCGCCGCTGGGTCGCCGCGGCCAAGGCCGGCACCGAGCGGACGGCGCGGAAGGAGCGGGCGAGCCTCGCGTTCGGGCTCGACGGCACCGCCTGGAGCGACGATCGCGTGCTCGAGCGCTACGAGCTTCTCTACGAGCTGGGCATCGTCGCCGAGGCGCGGCGGAAGAGCCGAGAGGCGCCGTCGGCGGAGGCCAAGCTCGACGGCCAGCCGATGGCGGCCGACCATCGGCGCATCCTGGCGACCGCGATCGCGCGGCTGCGCGGCAAGATCAAGTACCGGCCCGTAGTCTTCGAGCTGATGCCGCCGACCTTCACCTTCCTGCAGCTCCAGCGCGCGGTCGAGACGCTGGCTGGGGTGCGCCTGCACAAGCAGAACTTCCGCCGCCTGGTCGCCCAGCAGGGCCTGGTCGAGGAGACCGGCGCCATCGTCGCCGGCACCGGCGGGCGCCCGGCCCGCGAGCTCCGCTACCGCCAGGAGGCGATCCTGGAGCGCCAGGCTCCGGGCCTGCGCCTGCGCGCTGTCCGCGGCACCGAATAGGCGTCTCGGTGCTGAAACAATGAGCGCTTGACCCAGCCTTATACTCAGGCTTAGCATAAGTCTAATCGGGTTGTTCCCGCATTTTTTGGATCTCAGAAATGCTCAGAGTGAGTATAAGGAGGGCGCAATGACCCTGCACACGGCTACCGCGCCGCGACGCGAAGCGCCGATTCCCGGCATGGCCGGGCTCTATGAGCGTGTCGCCAAGGTGATCCCCTCGGTCGAGTGGCCGGCCTTCGCCCCCGACATCGAGGCGATCCTCAAGCTCAAGCGCGACCGCAACGCGGTCATCCTTGGCCATAACTACCAGACGCCCGAGATCTTCCATTGCGTCTCCGACATCGTCGGCGACTCGCTCGCGCTGGCCCGCGAGGCGGCTCGCACCGACGCTGACGTGATCGTGCTCGCCGGCGTCCATTTCATGGCCGAGACGGCGAAGCTGCTGAACCCCGAGAAGACCGTGCTGATCCCCGACATGGGCGCCGGCTGTTCGCTGGCCGAGTCGATCACCGGCGCTGATGTGCGCCTGCTGCGCCAGCGCTACCCGGGCGTGCCGGTCGTGACCTACGTCAACACCTCGGCCGAGGTGAAGGCGGAGTCGGACATCTGCTGCACCTCCGGCAACGCCAAGGCGGTGATCGAGTCCCTCGGCGTCGACCGCGTGATCATGCTGCCCGACGAGTACCTGGCGAAGAACATCGCCGCCGAGACCAAGGTCCAGGTCATCGCCTGGCATGGCCGCTGCGAGGTGCATGAGCGTTTCGAGGCGGACGACATCCGCCGGCTCCGCCGCGCCCATCCTGGCGTCACCGTGCTGGCGCATCCGGAGTGCTCGCCAGAGGTCGCGGCCGAAGCCGATTTCGTCGGCTCGACCCAAGGCATGACGGATTACGTATCGCGCGAGCACCCGCCGCGGGTCGTGCTGATCACCGAATGCTCGATGAGCGACAATGTCGCGGTCCAGCACCCGGACATCGAGTTCGTGCGGCCCTGCAACCTGTGCCCGCACATGAAGCAGATCACGCTGCCCCGGATCCGGCGCGCGCTCGAGACCATGACGCATGCGATCGAGATCGATCCGACGATCGCCGCGCCGGCGCGCCGTGCGGTCGAGCGCATGCTGCAGGTGAAGCCGCGATGACGACGGCGCCTCGTGTCGTCGTGCCGTCCTTCGAGCCGGGTCTGGCGCTGCCGAACCTCCTGATTGAGCCGGTCGTGCGCGCGGCGCTGCTCGAGGATCTCGGTCGCGCCGGCGATATCACCAGCGCCGCCGTGGTGCCGGAGTCGGCACGAGCGACCGGGGTCTTCGCTGCGCGCCAGCCGGGCGTCGTCGCCGGCATCGACTGCGCGCTCGCCGCCTTCCGCCTGGTCGACCCCGCCGTGCAGGTCGCCGTGCATCACGGCGATGGTAGTCGGATTTCCGCCGGCACGGTGATCGCCACCGTCTCGGGACCGGCACGCGCCGTGCTCACCGGCGAGCGGGTCGCGCTCAACTTCCTTTGCCAGCTCTCGGGCGTCGCCACCGCGACCGCCGGCCTCGTCGATGCCGCCCACGGCCACCGCGCCCGCATCACCTGCACGCGGAAGACCACGCCGGGCCTGCGCGCGCTCGAGAAGCACGCGGTTCGTGCCGGCGGCGGCATCAGCCACCGCTTCGGCCTCGACGATGGGGTCCTGATCAAGGACAACCATATCGTCGCCGCCGGTGGCATCACGGTCGCGGTCGAGCGTGCGCGCCGTGCCGTCGGCCACATGGTCAAGATCGAGGTCGAGGTCGAGAGCCTGGTCGAGCTCAAAGAGGCGCTCGCCGTGGGCGTCGATGCGGTGATGCTCGACAACATGGCGCCGCCGATGCTGGCCGAGGCGGTGAAGATCATCGACGGGCGCGCGGTCAGCGAGGCCTCGGGCCGGATCACCCGCGATACCGTCGCGGCGGTCGCGGCGACCGGCGTCGACGTGATTTCGGCCGGCTGGATCACGCACAGCGCGCCGGCGCTCGACTTCGGGCTCGATTTCGAGGTGAACTGACGCCCCCGGCGTCAGTCGGCCGCCATGGCGGTCGGCGGAATGGCCGGCTGTCCGATCGCCGCGGCAAGGCCGTCGGCGAGGAGCTTTGCGACGCAGCCGTAGCTCCAGTCGTTCATATGCACGCCGTCATTGGTCAGCGTTTCCTCGAAGCCGATGCCGGCTTCGTGCCAGGACCGCATGATCTCGAAGCGATGGAAGACACCGACGCCTGCCTTGTCGGCCTGGCGCTGCATCTGCGCGACGATGTCGACATGCATCGGCGACTCGATCACCCGTGGCGCGTATTGGAGGTCCATCAGGATGACGTCGATGCCCTCGGCCGCGAGCATCCGGAGGCCCTCGGTGACGGCCCAGCGGTGCTCCGCCGGATCGACGCCTCGCAGCGCCGTGTTGCTTCCGGTCTGCCAGATCACCAGCGCCGGATGATGCGGCAGGACGTCTTCCTTGAACCGCCGCAGCATATCGGTCGTGACCTCGCCGCCGACGCCCTTGTTGATCACTGTCATGGCGAGGCCGTGGCGCGTCTGCATCTCGGCGGCGAGGCGGGCCGGGTAGGAGCGGCTCTGGTCGGTGGCGCCGACGCCCTCGGTCGAAGAGGAGCCGATCGCCACCACGACCGGCTCGCGCCGCGTCGCGAAGGCTGCCGCGAGATGCGGTAACCGGACACCGAGGTCGATCAGCTCTTTCGGCGCGCGGCATGCCGGCTCGGCGAACGCCGAGCCCGCGCAGACCAGCCCGACGGCGATTGAAAACAGGAGCCTCATCGCACCGCCCGGGCGATCAACTGATCCGCACGGCGAGCGATGCAGTCGTAAAGCACGGCCGCCATCTTGCGCTGTTTGTCTCCCTGCCGCTCGGTCAGATCGAGAAGGCCCGAGTCGCTCCAGAAGCGCATCATGTCATGGCGCCGGAAAAGCGCCACTTCCTTCATCGTCGCAGCCCATTCCAGACGCTCGAGGTAGGGCTCGAAATCGATCAAGGCACTGGCACCGCGTCCATATTGGAAGTCCATCAGGATGACGTCGGCGCTGCGGGCGCGGGCATAATCGACCCCGGCCTCGAGGTATTGGCCGAACTCGCCGGGATCGACTCGTCGTACGGCATCCGCTGTCCCGGCCTCCCAGATGACAAGCTGCGGTCGGTGCGCGATCAGGAGGCCCTGGAGGCGCTCAACCATGAGGCGGGTGGTCTCGCGCGGCCGGCTGGCATTGACGACCTCGATCGGCGAGTTCGGGAAGCGCTGGGAAAGCAGCACTTGGAGCCGGGCCGGATAGGCCAGCTCCGGCGCGCCGGCAGCGGTGCCGCCGGTCGAGGCGCCGCCGAGCGCGAGGATGGTCAGCGGCTGGCGCTGCGCGATGGCGGCCTGCACCCGCGGCAGAGGCTTCGCCTCCGCGGTAAGCTCGTGAGGCACGGCGCACTGGTCGTCGGCCGCGGCAGCGGTGGCGACCAGGGCGAGGAGCAGGAGGAACCAGGGCTTCATCCGGCCCCCGCTTCCTTCGCTTCGACGACCCGCGCGTACCAGGCGAGCAGGGAGGCAAGCCCGATCATCGCCGCGACACCGACCACGGTGACGGCCGCCTGCATGAGGAAGGAGCCGGAGATCTCGACGAGCACGAAATGGCCGACCAGGGACAGGATGATGCCGAAACAGAAGACATGTAGGGAGTATTTCCCCGCCAGTGCAACCGGTCGCATCCACGGCGAAGCCAGCCACGGCGTATCCGGCCGGATGAGCCAAGCTGCCACAAAGGCCACTGCCAGAAAGTTAACGAGCCGGTACGGGGACAGGTCGGTCTTGTTGATCGGCCAGATCTGGCTGCCGAGCACCGCAGGGATGCGCTCGACGAACCTGTGCGCGGTCCAGGACAGGTCGATCAGGAAGGCGATGGCGGCAATCGCGATCGCCGGCCCGATCAGCCATTTCGCGTCGTCGACCAGCGAGCGGCCCTTGACCCGGCTGAGGCCGGCGGCCGCTCCGATCACGAACAGCAGCTGCCAGGCCAAGGGGTTGAAGAACGAGGGATTCCCCTCGGGATAGCCGTGGAAGCGGATGTCGAAGGCGTGGACGACGCCATAGAGCATGAGCGAAGGGATCAGCGCGGCCCAGGGGCTGCGGTCGAGCAGAACCAGGATCAGAGGGAAGACCGCGAGCAGGACGATGTAGAGCGGCAGGATGTCGAGGAAGGTCGGCTGGAACTCGAGGGTGAGCGCGCGCACGAGCGCGATGTGCGGTTCGCTCAGGAAGTCGCCGATGCGGGACTCCTCAGCGTAGACCGGGGACCCGAAGCTCTCGATCACATAGGAGACGATCGCCGAGAGCACGAGGAAGAGGAACAAGTGGGCGACGTAGAGCGTCCAGACCCGACGATAGACGCGGGCGCTCATGATCAGCACGCCGTCGCGCTGCAGCGAGCGTCCGTAGACAAGCGCCGCGGTGTATCCGGACAGGAAGATGAAGGCCTCGGCGGCATCGAAGAAGCCGAGGGCCTGCATGGTCACGGCCGAGAATTTGTTACCGGGGATATGGTCGATGAAGATGAAGAAGAGGGCGAGGCCGCGGGCGACATCGAGCCGAAGATCACGCCGCGATCCCCCCTTGGCAGCCATCGCTAATCCGCGGCCGACGCCTTGGCCTCGGGCTCGACCAGGCGGGCCATCAGCTCGGCCTCGCGCGTCTTCGCCTCGGCGATCGACTTCTCTTTCACATGGCCGTAGCCACGGATCTTCTCGGGGATGCTCGCGATCTCGACCGCAGTTCCATGCCGGTCGGGGGTCAGCCGGCGCAGCAGCTCCTCGACCGCGCCCTCGTAGTCGGTGATGAGCTGGCGCTCCATGCGTCGCTCCTCGGTGCGCCCGAAGATGTCGAAGCGCGTGCCGCGGAGGCCCTTCAGCTTCGCCAGCGCCTTGAAGGCCGGCCGCATCCATGGACCGAAGGTCTTCTTCTTGAGGTGGCCGGAGACCGGATCGCGCTCGGCGATCATCGGCGGCGCCAGATGGAACTTTAGACGGTCGTAGCTCTCGAAGGTTTCGGCGAGCTGCTTCTCGAAGCTGCCATCGGTGTAGAGCCGCGCCACCTCATACTCGTCCTTGTAGGCGAGGAGCTTGAAGTAGTAGCGCGCGACGGCGCGCACGAGCTCGTCGTGGCCGGGCGCGTGCGAGCGCTCGGCCTCGGCGACGCGGCGGACCAGCGCCTCGTAGCGGCCGGCATAGGCGGCGTCCTGGTAGTCGGTAAGGAAGGCGACGCGCTTGACGATCATCTCATCCAGCGTCGCGGCCGGAGGAGCGCTCACCGGCTGCTCTACGCCGGCTGCCTTGAGGACGAGCGGCAGGTCGTGCGCGGCCCGGCGGCCCCAGAGGAAGGCCTGCTTGTTGAAATCCACGGCGACGGCGTTGAGCTCGATTGCGCGCTCGATCGCCTCGCGGCCGATCGGGATGAAGCCTTTCTGCCAGGCGAAGCCCATCATGAAGAGGTTCACGGCGATCGAGTCGCCGAGCAGCGCGGTCGCGATGCGGCTGGCATCGAGCGCATCGACGCCGCCCTGGCCCGCGGCTTCCTGCAGCGTCGCCATGAAGGCCTGGCTGGGGAAGGTCATGTCGGGCTTCTTCGCGAACTCGCCGGTCAGAGTCTCGTGGCTGTTGACGACGACCTTGGTCTTGCCGGCTTCGATCTTGGCGACCGAATCGAAGCCGCCGGTGACGACGAGGTCGCAGCCGATGACAGTACGCGCGCCGCCCGCGGCGATGCGGACGGCATGGATGTCCTCGGGCTTGTTGGCGATGCGCACATGGCTGATGACGGCGCCGCCCTTCTGGGCGAGGCCGGTCATGTCGAGAACGGTGACGCCCTTCTCGTCGATATGGGCTGCCATACCGAGCAGCGCGCCGATGGTCACGACGCCGGTGCCGCCGATGCCGGTGACCAGGATACCGTAAGGCTCGTCGATCGAGGGCAGGGTCGGCTCGGGCAGAACCGGGAAGGGCTGCTCGCCGCGGCCACGCCGCTTCTTGAGCTTGCCGCCTTCGACCGAGACGAAGCTCGGGCAGAAGCCGTTGACGCAGGAGAAGTCCTTGTTGCACGAGGACTGGTCGATGGCGCGCTTGCGGCCGAAATCGGTCTCGACCGGCACGACCGAGACGCAGTTAGACTTGACGCCGCAATCGCCGCAGCCCTCGCAGACCAGCTCGTTGATGACGACGCGGCGGTCGGGGTCGGGGAAGGTGCCGCGCTTGCGCCGGCGGCGTTTCTCGGCCGCACAGGTCTGGTCGTAGATCAGGGCGGTGACGCCGGTGATCTCGCGAAGGTCGCGCTGGACCTGATCGAGCTCGTCGCGGTGATGCACCGTGACGCCGGGCGCGAAGTCGGTCCCGATCGGATACTTCTCGGGATCGTCGGCGACGACGACGATCTTGCCCACGCCCTCGGCGGCAAGCTGGCGGCTGATCTGGGGAACGGTGAAGTTGTTGTCGGCGGGCTGTCCGCCGGTCATCGCCACCGCATCGTTGTAGAGAAGCTTGTAGGTGATGTTGACGCCGGAGGCGACGGCGGCGCGGATGGCGAGGATGCCCGAGTGGTTGTAGGTGCCGTCGCCGAGATTGGTGAAGATGTGCTGCGTCTCGGTAAAGGGCGCCTGGCCGATCCAGGAGGCGCCTTCGCCACCCATCTGGGTGAAGGTCTCGGTCTTTCGGTCCATCCAGACGGCCATGTAGTGGCAGCCGATGCCCGCGGTCGCGCGGCTGCCCTCCGGCACCACGGTCGAGGTGTTGTGCGGGCAGCCCGAGCAGAACCAGGGCGTGCGCTTATAGTCGGTCTTGGGATGGGAAAGCGCGGCTTCCTTGGCTTCGAGGAAGGTGAGCCGCTGCTTGATGCGCTCGGATGTGTAGAAGCGGGCGATGCGGGCGGCGATGACGCGCGCGATTCGCGCCGGGGTCAGTTCGTCGGCCGAAGGCAGGATCCAGTTCCGCTGCTCGTCGAACTTGCCGATGACGCGCGGGCGCACGTCATCGCGCCAGTTGTAGAGCTGCTCCTTCATCTGGTTCTCGATGACGGCGCGCTTCTCCTCGACGACGAGAATCTCTTCCAGGCCCTCGGCGAAGTGGCGGATGCCCTCGCGCTCGAGCGGCCAGACCATGCCGACCTTGTAGACGCGAAGCCCGATCTCGGCGGCATGCGCCTCGTCGATGCCGAGATCCTCCAGCGCCTGCATGACGTCGAGGTAGGACTTGCCGGTGGTGACGATGCCGAAGCGCGGCTTCGGCGAGTCGATCACCGTGCGGTCAAGCTTGTTGACCCGCGCGAAGGCGAGCGCGGCATAGAGCTTCCACTTGTGGAGCCGATACTCCTGCTCCAGCGGCGGATCGGGCCAGCGGATGTTGAGGCCGCCCGGCGGCATCTCGAAATCGGTCGGAAGGACGATCTGGACGCGATCGGGATCGATGGTGACCGAAGACGAGGAGTCCATCGTCTCGGCGATCGCCTTCATTGAGATCCAGCAGCCGGAGTAGCGGCTCATCGCCCAGCCATAGAGCCCGTAATCGAGGATCTCCTGGACGCCGGAGGGGTGCAGCACCGGGATCGACGCGTCCATGAGCGCGTATTCGGACTGGTGTGCGAGCGTCGAGGACTTGCAGGTGTGGTCGTCGCCGGCGAGCACCAGCACGCCGCCGTTCTTCGAGGTGCCGGCGTTGTTGGCGTGCTTGAAGACGTCGCCGGAGCGGTCGACGCCGGGGCCTTTGCCGTACCAGATGCCGAAGACGCCATCGACGGTGGCACCTTTGAACATGTTGACCTGTTGGCTGCCCCAGACCGCGGTCGCCGCCATGTCCTCGTTCACGCCCGGCGTGAACTGGATGTTGTTGCGCTTGAGGAAGCGTTTGGCCTGCCAAAGCTGCTGGTCGAAGCCGCCGAGGGGCGATCCGCGATAGCCCGAGATGAAGCAGCCGGTATTGAGCCCAGCCTTCGCATCGCGCTGGCGCTGCATGATCGGCAGGCGCACCAGCGCCTGGATGCCCGTCAGATAAACCCGGCCGCGATCCAGCTCATACTTGTCGTCGAGGCTGATCTTCGCGAGGGCCATGTTCCCTCTCCCAATGCGCTAGAGCGCCTTTAATTGGCGACGAACGTAACACGCGAGAATGGCCGCGCAATCAAGGCTTGCGCCAACGCAAGGAAGAAACCCTGACCAAATTTGACGCGGTAGTGACATTGCTTGTGGAGGGCTCATTCGGTTGCTTTGTTTCCGTCGCGCGGAAGGGACAGCGTGACCGTGGTGCCGCGCCCCTCCGCCGATTCAATGACAAGCTTTCCGCCCATCAGTTCGGCCAGCGAGCGCGAAAGGGCGAGGCCGAGGCCGGATCCTGGCCGCTTGCGCTGCAGCACGTTGTCGACCTGCTCGAAGGGCCGCCCGAGCCGGGGCAACGCCCAGGCCGGGATGCCGACCCCGGTATCCGAGACGGCGATCTTGGCCCGCTCGCCCTCGAAGGTTACCGAGACCCTCACCAGCCCGCCAGAGGGCGTGAACTTGACGGCATTCGACAGGAGATTGAGCAGGATCTGGCGAAGGGCGCGGGCGTCGGCGCGGATCTGGGCGCTGCTCTGGTCGGTCCGTGTCTCGACCACGAGCCCGGCTGATTGCGCCGACCCCGCGATCATGCCGAGGCAGCGGTCGATCTCGGCCAACAGCTCGATCGGCTCCGGCGTCAGTTCCATCCGGCCAGCCTCGATCTTCGACATGTCGAGAACGTCGCGGATGAGCTCCATAAGGTAGCCGGCGCTGGAATGGATGTTCTCGGCGTAGCCGCGATAGCGATCGGCGGCGAGCGCGCCGAACATCTGGTCCTTGATGATCTCGGCGAAGCCCATGATCGCGTTCAGCGGCGTGCGCAGCTCATGGCTCATCGAGGCGAGGAACTCGTTCTTGGCGCGGCTTGCCGCCTCGGCGTCGTCGCGCGCGGCTCGCAGATCCTCTTCGGCGCGCTTGATGTCGGTCACGTCGACGCGGAGCGCGACGATGCCGCCGTCTTCCGTGCGCTTCTCGCTGATCATCATCCAGCGCCCGTCGCTGCCCTTGTAGACGAAAGGCTGCGGCGGTGGATTGCGGCGCATGGCGAGCCGCCAGGAGAGCCATTCCTCGGGGCCGGCCGGCTCCGAGCTTCCCGGAAGATAGCCGCGCCATCCGGTAGCGAGGTTGGCCTTGATGATGTCTTCGAAGCGCTTGCCGATGACCTGTCCGAGGTCGAATGTCACGCGATCGACATATTGCCGATTGCAGGTGACGAGCCGGTCATCGGCGTCGAAGACCGCGAATCCCTGGGTGATCGTCTCGAGCGCGGTCATCAGGCGCGCATGCGCGCTCTCGGCGGCGGCCTCGGCGGCCTGTGCGCGCTGGATCGCGTCGCGCTCGGCCGTCACATCGGCTCCAGTGCCGCGATAACCTCGGAAGGTCCCGTCGCGCGCGAATATCGGGTCGCCGCTGATCAGGATGTGGCGGATCCGTCCGTCATTGTCGCGCCGGCCGTAGGCGAAATGGCGGAAGGGACGACGGGCGGCGAGATCGTCCAGGTGTCGTTGCCAGGCTTCCTGGTTCTCGATGACGAGGTCGAGCTCGTCTCGCCGCTTGCCGACATTGTCGCCGGGAAACACCTCGACCTCGACCGTCGGCGGGCGCGACACGAAGGTGAAGCGGAGATCGGCGTCCTGCTCCCAGACCCAGTCCGCGGACATGCGCGCATAGGCGGCGAAGCGCGCCTCGCTGTGACCGAGGGCTTCGATCTGCTGGTGCGTTCGCGTCACGTCGGTGAAGGTGGTGACGCTGCCGCCATCGGGCAGGGGCCGTCGATCGGCACGGAGGATACGGTCGAGATGCGGCACCGTCGCCTCGGCGGCGGCATCGCTGATCCAGCTCTGCGCGATCCTTTCCTTGAGCACGGCTTCGGCGCGAGCAGGATCGAGGTTGCGGCGCGAGACGTCGAAGCGGATCAGGTCGGCGAGCAGCATGCCGGCGCGGACGAGCCCGTCCGGAAAACCCCACATGACCTCGTAGCGCCGGTTCCAGTAGACGACGCGCTGCTCGCGGTCGAGGACCAGAAGCCCCTGGTCCATGTGCTCGACAGCAGTGGCGAGCGTCCGCGATCGCCCCGCCGAATCGTCATGCCTCTGCCCGCTGCCCGGAACGCCGGCTCCAGGCAGGGTGCCTTCCTCTGCAGGGCGTGATTTTGCCGACATTGGCCGCAACCCTAACACGTGCCGATGCGCTCGGAGGAGAAATGGGCCGGGGCTGGTGATTTGAGGCCGGCGACGGGCTATACCCGAGCGCATGACGATCCTCGTCACCGGCGCTGCCGGCTTCATCGGATACCACGTCGCCCTGGCGCTGCTCGATCGCGGCGACCAGGTCCTCGGCCTAGACAATCTCAGCGCCTATTACGATCCGGCTCTGAAACGAGCCCGGCTCGACCGGCTCGCCGGCCGCAACGGATTTTTCTTCGAGACGCTCGACCTCGCGCGCCGCGATGAAATCGCCGCGTTCGGCCGAAAGCACCCCGAGATCACGCGGATCGTGCATCTGGCCGCCCAGGCCGGTGTCCGCCACTCGCTCGAGCATCCGTTCGACTATGTGGATGCCAACCTGACCGGCCATCTGGCGATCCTGGAGCTCGGGCGCTTCCTGCCGAAGCTTGAGAACCTCGTCTATGCGAGCTCTTCATCGGTCTATGGCGGCAACAGCCGGCTGCCTTTCTCGACCTCCGATCGCACCGACGACCCGGTCTCGCTCTATGCCGCGACCAAGAAGGCGGGCGAGCTGATGGCGAGCGCCTATACGCGCCTCTATGGGATCGCCGCGGTAGGGCTCCGCTTCTTCACCGTCTACGGCCCCTGGGGGCGGCCGGACATGTCTGCCTTCTTGTTCACCAAGGCGATCCTCGAAGGAAGGCCGATCCAGGTCTTCAACAACGGCGACATGCGGCGTGACTTCACCTATGTCGACGATATCGTCCAGGGCGTGCTCGCTGCGCTCGACCGGCCGGTAAAGGCTCATCGCGTCTACAATCTCGGCAACAATCGCGCCGAGCCGCTGCTCCGCTTCATCGAGATGATCGAGAAGGCGGCGGACCGGAAGGCGATCATCGAGCTCAAGCCGATGCAGAAGGGCGACGTCAAGGAGACCTTCGCCGACATCTTGGACTCGACGCGCGACCTCGGATTCCGCCCGACGACGCCGATCGACGTCGGCATCCCCCGCTTCGTCGAGTGGTATCTCAGCTACTACAAGGTTTAGCCTCGCCCCTCGTAGAGCGCGTCCAGTTTCGCCCCGTAAGTCTTGCGGATCACGTGCCGGCGGATCTTGAGCGTCGGCGTCATCATCTCGTTCTCGATGCTGAAGGCCTCGGCCGAGAGGATGAACTGCCGCACGCGCTCGATCACTGAGAGTCGTCGGTTGACGCGGTCGACGGCGGCTGAGATCGCGGCGCGGAAATCCTTGTCGCCGACCAGCTGAGCCAGATCCTCGGGCTTTCCCTTCTCCTTGGCCCAGCCCAGCGCCCAGTCCTTGTCGGGGATCAGGAGCGCGACGATGAACGGGCGCTTGTCGCCGACCACCATCGCCTGGCCGATCTCGGGCTCGAGGGTGAGGAAGCCCTCGACTTTCTGCGGCGAGACGTTGTCGCCGCCGGAGACGACGATGAGGTCGCGCTTGCGGTCGGTGATCTCGATATAGCCGTCCTCGTCGATGCGGCCGATATCGGCGGTGTGCAGCCAGCCATCCTTGATGGTGCGCGCCGTCGCCTCGGGGTCGCCCCAGTAGCCCTGCATCACGAGTTCGCCGCGCACCAGGATCTCGCCGTCTTCGGCGAGCTTGACCTCGACCTTGTGCATGGGCGGACCGACCGTGTGCAGCTTGACGCGGTCGACCGGGTTGACGCTGATCACCGGTGCCGCCTCGGTCTGGCCGTAACCCTGCAGCAGGCGGACACCGAGCGCGGTGAAGAACACGCCGACCTCGTAGTTGAGCGGCGCGCCGCCTGAGACGAAGGCCTTGAGCCGGCCGCCGAAGCGCTGCGCCGCCTTCTTGCGGACCAGGATGTCGAGGATCTTGTTCTCGATCCGCTCGCCGAAGGTCAGGGTGCCGGGATGCTCATAAGCCTTGCGGCCGAGATCGAGCGCGCGCTGGAACAGCTTGCGCCGGAAGCCGGGCATCTTCTCCATCGCCTTGGCGATGCGTCCGTGCATGACCTCGTAGAGCCGGGGCACCGCGGTGACGATGGTCGGCTTCGCCTCGGCAAGGTTCTGCACCAGCGTGTCGGCGCCCTCGGCATAGTAGATCTGCGCGCCGATGCCGATCGGGAAAAACTGACCGCCGGAATGCTCATACGCGTGGCTCAGCGGCAGGAACGACAGGAAGATGTTGTCCTCGAGGCCGAGCGGCCGCAGGACCTCGACCGCACCCTGGCAATTGCAGAGGACGGCGCCGTGGCTCAGCATCACGCCCTTCGGCGCGCCGCCGGTGCCCGAGGTGTAGATGATGCAGCAGGTATCGCTACGCTTGCGCGACGCGGCCACGGTCTCGACCTCGTCCGGCTGCTTCTCGCCCTCGGCCAGCATCGCTTCCCAGCTGGCCCAGCGGATCGGCGGGCGCGGTGGCTCGCCGAGCGGTTCCATCGCCACCAGGAATTCGACCGAAGGCGCGCGCGACGCGGCTGGCACCACGCGTTGTGCCAGCTTCGCAGTCGAGACGATGACTGCCTTGGCGCCCGAGTTGTCGAGGATGTAGCGATGGTCGTCGACGGTGTTGGTCGTGTAGGCCGGCACCGTGATGCCGCCTGCCGCCATCACCGCCAGGTCGGCCATCATCCATTCCGGGCGATTCTCCGAGATCAGTGCCACCCGGTCGCCGGCCTGCAGGCCGCGCGCGCGGAGCGCGCGGGAAAGCAGGTTCACCTGGCGGGCGACCTCCGCCCATGTCAGCGGGCGATATATCCCGTCGATCTTGCGCCAGAGGAAGGGCTTGTCGCCATGGGTCCGCGCCCGTTCGAAGAACAGGAGCGGGAGGTTCTGGACGGTGTCGAGATTCATTCTCTCCCCAAGCGGCCGTTGTTAGGCTCGGCCTTCACCCCATCTTAATAGCGTTTTCCTCGCGCGGGAGATCGGTGATGGCGAAACGGGCGACGGCCGAGAAACTACCCACCTGGGATTTGAGCGACCTTTATCCAGGGCCGGACTCTCCCGCACTCAAACGTGATCTGGACCGGTCCGAGGCCGATGCCAAGGCGTTTCGCGAGCGGCATCTCGGCAAGGTAGGCGGCCTTTCCGGGGCCGAGCTTGGGCACGCCATCGCCGACTACGAGCGCCTGGACGAGACCCTGGCCAAGGCCGGCTCCTATGCCGGGCTCGTGCACGCGACGGCGATGGAGGATCCGGAGGTCGGGCGCTTCTATCAGACCGTTCAGGAACGCCTGACCGCAATCTCGACCGAGCTGCTGTTCTTCGCCCTCGAGCTCAACCAGATCGAGGACGCCGCGCTCGAGGAGAAGCTGAAGGACCCGGCCGCGGCGCGCTACCGGCCCTGGCTCCGCGACACGCGCGTCTTCCGCCCGCACCAGCTCTCCGAGGAGATGGAGAAGCTGCTGCACGAGAAATCGGTGACTGCCTATTCGGCCTGGGTCCGGCTCTATGACGAGACCCAGGCGGCGATGCGCTTCAGGCTCGGCGGGAAGGACCTGACCATGGCCGGCGTACTCGCCGGCATGACGGACAAGGACAGCCGGAAGCGCCGCGCCGCCGCCAAGGCGCTGTCGAAAGGCCTCAAGTCGCATCTGCGTCTCTTCGCGCTGGTCGCCAACACGCTTGCCAAGGACAAGGAGATCGCCGATCGCTGGCGCCGCTATGCGCGCCCGATCTCCTCGCGCAACCTCGGCAACAAGGTCGAGGACGAGGTCGTCGACGCGCTGGTCTCGGCGGTGAAGGGATCGTACGAACGCCTCTCGCATCGCTACTACCGGATCAAGGCCGGGTGGTTCGGCAAGAAGCAGCTCCCCTACTGGGACCGGAACGCGCCCCTGCCGAAGGACTCCGACCGCAAGATCGTCTGGAGCGAGGCGCGTGCGATCGTTCTCGGCGCCTATCGGCGCTTCTCGCCCAGGCTCGCCGATATCGGGCAGGAATTCTTCGACAAGCCCTGGATCGACGCGCCAACCAAGCCCGGCAAATCCTCGGGCGCCTTCGCCCATCCGACGGTGCCGAGCGCGCATCCCTACCTGCTGCTCAATTATTTGGGCCGCACGCGCGACGTGATGACCTTGGCGCATGAGCTGGGTCACGGCGTGCACCAGGTGCTGGCGGCGCAGCAGGGGCACCTGATGTGCGACACGCCGCTGACGCTCGCCGAGACTGCTTCGGTGTTCGGCGAGATGCTGACCTTTCGCTCACTTCTCGATGCCGAGAAGAACGCGAAGCGCCGCCGCATGCTGCTGGCCTCCAAGGTCGAGGACATGCTGAACACCGTGGTTCGCCAAGTGGCGCTGCATGCCTTTGAGGCGGCGGTGCATGACGAGCGCCGCAAGGGAGAGCTTACGCCGGACCGGCTCGGCGAGATCTGGATGGAGCAGCAGAAGGCCTCGCTCGGGCCGGCGATCCGCTTCGACGACGACTACCGCGTCTTCTGGTCCTACATCCCGCACTTCATCCACTCGCCCTTCTATGTCTACGCCTATGCCTTCGGCGACTGCCTGGTGAACTCGCTCTATGCCGTCTACCAGGACGCGCATGAGGGTTTCGCCGGCCGATATCTCGAGATGCTGAAAGCGGGCGGCACGCTGCGTCACAAGGAGCTGCTGGCGCCCTTCGGCCTCGATGCCGGCGATCCGGCCTTCCGGGCCAAGGGGCTCGGCGTCATCGAGGGCTTCATCGACGAGCTCGAGCGAACGTGAGCGATGACGAGAACACGCTCGGCGGCCGGCTTGCCCGCTATGCCCGCGTCGGCACCGCCGTCGGCGGGCTTGCGGCCAGGCTCGCCGGCGGGCGCATTCTCGGCCTCTCGATCGACCAGGACCGGCACGCGGCACAGCTGAGGGCGGCGCTCGGCGGGCTCAAGGGCCCGCTGATGAAGGTCGCGCAGATGATGTCGACGCTGCCGGACGCTTTGCCCGATGCCTATGTGCGCGAGCTTGCCGAGCTGCAGGCGAACGCGCCGTCGATGGGCTGGCCCTTCGTCAAGCGCCGCATGGCGACCGAGCTTGGGCCTGACTGGCAGAAGCGCTTCACGCATTTCCCGCACGAGGCGACGGCCGCGGCGTCTCTCGGCCAGGTCCATCGCGCGACGCTGATGGACGGGCGTACGGTCGCCTGCAAGCTGCAATACCCGGACATGGCGGCGGTTGTCGAAGCCGACCTCAAGCAGCTCAGGCTCGTGTTTGCGCTCTATGAGCGCCTCGACCGCGCCATCGTCACCGAGCGCATCCACCAGGAGATCTCCGAGCGGCTGCGCGAGGAGCTCGACTACCGCCGCGAGGCGAAGCACATGCGTCTCTATCGCCACATCCTGGCGAAGGAGGAGGGGATCGCCGTGCCGGAGCCGATCGACGAGTTCTCGACCGGCCGACTACTGACGATGAGCTGGGTCGAGGGCGAGAAGCTGACCGAGATCGCCGATGCGCCGCTCGAGCTTCGAAACGAGACGGCCCTCCGCCTCTTCCGCGCCTGGTACGTGCCCTTCTACGGCTATGGCGTGATCCATGGCGATCCGCATCTCGGTAACTACACGCGCGCTGCGGACGGCACGCTCAACCTGCTCGACTTCGGCTGCATTCGCGTCTTCAAGCCCTCCTTCGTGCGCGGCGTGATCGAGCTCTACCGCGCGCTTCGCGACGGCGACGAGGATCTCGCGGTCGAGGCCTATCGTACCTGGGGCTTCGAGACGCTCTCGCGCGAGGTCATCGACGTTCTCAATCTCTGGGCCCGCTTCGTCTATGCGCCGCTAATGGAGGATCGCCCGCGCGCGATCCAGGAAGGCGGCGGCACCGCCTATGGCCGCCAGGTCGCGACCAAGGTTCATGCCGAGCTCCGGCGCCTCGGCGGCATTGCCCCGCCCCGAGAGTTCGTCCTGATGGATCGCGCCGCCGTCGGCCTCGGCGCGGTGTTCCTTCGCCTGAAGGCCGAGATCAACTGGTTCGCGCTGTTCCGCGACCTGATCGGCGATTTCGAGGAGCAGGCCTTGGCCGATCGCCAGCGCGACGCCCTGGTCGCCTCCGGCCTCGACCCTATCGCCTAGGGGGTGGCTCAGCAGCACGACGCCGAGCGCTCCGAGCACATCGCAGATAGGCTGGAATGCGCCGAGGAACCTCTCCCGCCGCCGAACGCTCCTCCGGACAGATCGCAGATCCGCCTCAGCGTGTGCTCGCAGTCATCAGCGTGATGGCCTGGACGAAGCGCGGGTCGATCATGATCGTCACCGCGCGGAGAGAAATGCCTAAATTTCAATCTACCCTTCGTCAATCGATGAAAAAATAGGCATTGAGCGACTCTCCGAACCGGAAAATCCCCGGACATCTGCGGCCCTTACCCCTGGCACGGAACTTGTTACTACCTGCTGCACTGCAACAGGCGGCGCCTGAGGCGTCGGCACGACGAGGGTTATGGAGGGGGCGAGCGTGAAGAGAGGGTCTCTGGTTTTGGCCGCGCTGGCGGCGATGGTTCCGGTCGCGGCGATGGCGCAAGACGCCGCCCCCAAGATCGATACCGGCGACACGGCGTGGATGCTGACCTCGACGGTGCTGGTCCTGATGATGTGCATCCCCGGTCTGGCGCTTTTCTACGGCGGCATGGTCCGCAAGATGAACGTGCTGTCGACGGTGATGCACTCCTTCGCCACGTGCTGCCTTGTGACGATCGTCTGGATGGTTGCCGGATACAGCCTCGCCTTCTCCGATGGCGGCGCCTTCGTCGGCGATCTGGGCCGCGCGCTGCTTCGAGGCATGGGCGTCGAGTCGATCCACGGTAACGCCAAGACCATCCCTGAGTCGGTCTTCATGGCGTTCCAGATGACCTTCGCGATCATCACCCCGGCGCTGATCGCCGGCGCTTTCGTCGATCGCATGAAATTCTCGGCCATGCTCTGGTTCATGGGCGCGTGGTCTCTGCTGGTCTACTCGCCGGTGGCACACTGGGTCTGGGGCGGCGGCTTCCTTGCCGCGGCCAACGTGCTCGACTATGCCGGCGGCACCGTCGTCCACATCAATGCCGGCGTCGCCGGCCTCGTGCTCGCGCTGATGATCGGCAAGCGCAAGGGCTATCCGAAGGAAGCCTTCACGCCCCACAACCTCGTGCTGACGCTGACCGGCGGCTCGCTGCTGTGGGTGGGCTGGTTCGGCTTCAATGCGGGCTCGGCGGTCGCGGCCAATGGCGCGGCGGGCATGGCGATGGCGGTGACGCAGATCGCGGCGGCGGCAGCGGCGCTCGCCTGGATGTTCATCGAATGGGCGGCCAAGGGCAAGCCGAGCGTGCTCGGCATCGTTTCCGGCGCGATCTCCGGCCTCGTCGCCATCACGCCGGCCTCCGGCTTCGTCGCGCCGGGCGGCGCGCTCATCATCGGCCTCGTCGCCGGCGTCCTCTGCTGGTGGGGAGCGACCGCACTCAAGCGCATGATGGGTTATGACGACTCGCTCGATGCCTTCGGGGTTCACGGCGTCGGCGGCATCGTCGGCGCGATCCTGACCGGCGTCTTCGCGGTCCAGGCCATCGGCGGCGACGGCAAGGCCGGCCTGATCGACGGCAACGCCTATCAGGTCATCACCCAGATCTACGGCATCGCCGTCGTGATCGTTTATGACGCCATCGTCACCTTCATCATCGTCAAGGTCATCGACCTGGCGATCGGGCTCCGCGTTGATGCTGATACCGAACGGGAGGGTCTCGACCTCAACCTCCACGGCGAGGTCGTGCACTAGGCGATCGGCATCACGTTTGGGAGGGGCGGGGCGCCTTCGGGCGCCCCGTCTCGTTTGGGGGCCGTTTTCCACAGCGGTCCATGCGGGCTTCACAAAACCTTGTTCCCCCGGCATTGTTTGCGGCCGCAATCGCCCGGGGGAGCGCCGATCGCCGATGAAAGTCGCCGTGCTCAAGGAAAATCGGCCCGATGAGCGACGCGTCGCCGCCTCGCCCGAGACCGTCAGGAAGATGCGCGCGCTTGGTCTCGACGTCGTGGTCGAGAGCGGCGCCGGCGCCGGCTCCGCGATCACCGACCAGGCCTTTCAGGACGCCGGCGCCGTGCTCGCCTCCGATCGCACGACCGCGCTGTCCGGCGCCGATGTCGTGCTCTCGGTGCAACGTCCGGACGCATCCGACCTTCCGCTGTTCAAGGACGGCGCGGCGCTGATTGGGCTTCTCGCCCCGCATGCCGACAAGGAGCAGCTGAAGGCGATCGCCGCAAAGAACCTCGCGGCCTTCTCGCTCGAGCTGCTGCCGCGCATCACGCGAGCGCAGAGCATGGACGTGCTGTCCTCGCAATCGAACCTCGCGGGCTATCGCGCCGTCGTCGACGCCGCGGCCGAGTTCGGCCGCGCCTTCCCGATGATGATGACGGCGGCCGGCACTGTGCCGCCGGCGCGCGCCTGCGTGATCGGCGCCGGCGTCGCCGGGCTGCAGGCGATCGCCACGGCCAAGCGTCTCGGCGCCATCGTCTCCGCCTTCGACGTCCGCGCCGCCGCCAAGGAACAGGTTCAGTCGCTCGGCGCGACCTTCATCGAGGTCGACGAAGCCGCCTCGAAGTCGGCCGAGACCTCCGGCGGCTACGCCAAGGAAATGACCGAGGAGTACAAGCAGAAGCAGGCGGCGAAGCTGCACGAGACTCTGAAGAAGACCGACATCGTTATCTGCACCGCGCTCATTCCCGGCCGGCCGGCGCCTGAGATCGTCACCGAAGCGATGGTCAAGGACATGAAGCCGGGTTCGGTCATCGTCGACCTCGCGGTCGAGCAAGGCGGCAACTGTCCGCTCTCCGAGAAGGGCAAGGTCGTGGTGAAGCACGGGGTCAAGCTGGTCGGTCATCTCAACGTGCCGAGCCGCATCGCCGTGGATTCGAGCGCGCTCTATGCGCGGAACGTGCTGACCTTCCTGACTCCGCTCGTCGACAAGGAGACGAAGGCGCTCAAGATCGACAGGAAGGACGAGATCGTCGCCGCGACGTTGCTGACCGAAGGCGGAGCCGTCGTGCATCCGTCCTTCGCCTAAGGGGACCTTATCCAGATGGACGCGACCAATCACACCGCCGGCGTCGACCCGACGATCTTCGGGCTCACCGTCTTCGTGCTCGCCTGCTTCGTGGGATACTACGTGGTCTGGCGGGTGACGCCGGCGCTGCATTCGCCCCTGATGAGCGTCACCAACGCGGTCTCCTCGGTGATCGTCGTCGGCGCGCTGATCGCTGCCGGGCCGCAGGGCATGGACTTTTCCAAGATCATGGGCTTCCTCGCGGTGATCCTCGCCTCGGTGAACATCTTCGGCGGCTTCATCGTCACGCAGCGCATGCTGCAGATGTTCAAGAAGAAGAGCTAGGGAGCCCGCGATCATGTCGACCACGCTCGCGGCGCTGCTCTATCTCGCAGCTTCCGTCTGCTTCATCATGGCGCTACGAGGCCTCTCTTCGCCGGAGACCGCACGTGGCGGCAATCTCTACGGCATCGTCGGCATGGCGATCGCGATCGTCACGACGCTGGCGCTGCCGGGTGTCGTCTCCTACTGGCTGATCATCCTCGGCATCGTCATCGGCGGCGCCATCGGCGCGGTCATCGCCAAGAAGATCGAGATGACGGCGCTGCCGCAGCTGGTTGCCGCGTTCCACAGCCTGGTCGGCCTCGCAGCCGTGCTGGTGGCCGCCGCGGCCTTCTATGCGCCCGAGGCCTACAACATCGGCAAGCCGGGCGCGATCAAGGTCGCGAGCCTGATCGAGATGAGCCTCGGCGTCGCCATCGGCGCCGTGACCTTCACCGGCTCGATCATCGCCTTCGGCAAGCTCCAGGGGATCATCACCGGCAAGCCGCTGATCTTCCCGATGCAGCATCCGCTGAACGCCGCGCTCGGCGTGGCGCTGGTGCTGCTGATCGCCTGGTTCTGCGCGCAGCAGACGACGACGGCCTTCTGGCTGATCGTCGTCCTCTCGCTCGTGCTCGGCCTGCTCCTGATCCTGCCGATCGGCGGCGCGGACATGCCGGTCGTCGTCTCGATGCTGAACAGCTATTCGGGATGGGCTGCGGCCGGCATCGGCTTCACGCTCGAGAACTCGCTCTTGATCGTCACCGGCGCGCTGGTCGGCTCCTCGGGTGCCATCCTCAGCTACATCATGTGCAAGGGGATGAACCGCTCGATCTTCAACGTGATCCTGGGCGGCTTCGGCGGCGAGGTCGCAGGCCCCGCCGGCGGCGGCTCGGGCGACAAGACGGTCAAGTCGGGCTCGGCCGAGGATGCCGCCTTCATCATGAAGAATGCGAGTTCGGTCATCGTCGTTCCCGGCTACGGCATGGCGGTCGCGCAGGCGCAGCATGCGCTCCGCGAGATGGCCGACATCCTGAAGAAGGAAGGCGTGACCGTCCGCTACGCGATCCACCCGGTCGCCGGCCGCATGCCCGGCCACATGAACGTGCTGCTGGCCGAAGCCAATGTGCCCTATGACGAGGTGGTCGAGCTCGAGGACATCAACCGCGACTTCGCCTCGACCGACGTGGTCTATGTGATCGGCGCCAACGACGTCACCAACCCGGCGGCGAAGACCGACCCCAAGAGCGCGATCTACGGCATGCCGATCCTCGACGTCGAGAAGTCGAAGACGGTGCTCTTCATCAAGCGGTCGATGGCGTCCGGCTACGCCGGCGTCGACAACGAGCTCTTCTTCCGCCCGAACACGATGATGCTGTTCGGCGACGCGAAGAAGATGACGGAAGAGATCGTCAAGTCGCTCGGCTCTGGGCACTAAAGTGGCTGAGTGAACGTTTAGGTTTGCCGGCTACCTGCCGACGCGCGCCGGCGCTATCGTGCTTGCGGGTATTGATATGGATCAAACGGCCGCAAGAGCGGGCGTGGGAACATGGCCCCATGACGCCGTTCGCATCGGCAGGGGCATGGTCATGAGCGATCCCGCATCCACCTTGAAAGCCGAGCGTCGGCGAGAAGTTCTCGCCTTTCTCTTCCTCACAGGCATCGTCATGCCGGCGCTCGCCGTGGCGGTCGTCGGCAGCTACGGGCTTGCTGTCTGGGTCTACCAGATGTTCGCCGGTCCTCCGGGCCCTCCTGGGTTGTGAGGCTATGCAGCGCTCCCGCAGGCAGTTCATCCGCGGCCGATGGCTCGGCAGGGTAACCCTCGATTCTCCGGCCGGGGCGAGCGAGATCGCGAGCATTCTCATTCAGGCTCAGCCGAGCCGGCTGGTTGAGCTTGAAGCGGCCATCGCCGAAATTCCGGGTGCCGAGATCTATCAGCGCGACGTGCGCGGGAAGCTCGTCGTCGTGGTGGAGGGAGGCGGTGAGGACCCCGTCGGCGCCGCCCTGACGCGGCTGTCATTACTGCCCGACGTGATCAGCGCGACCCTCGTCTATCACACGGTCGAAACAGACCACGGATACGGAAAGGAGGGTGCATCATGACGAAGGCGCGGTGAGCCGCCGCGACTTCCTCAAGCTCGAGGCGGCAGCCATGGCTGCGGCGGCGGGCGGCATGGCCGTGCCCGCGGCAGCCCAGAACCTCTATACGGAACGCGCGCAGACGCAGCTCAACTGGGATAAGGCGCCTTGCCGCTTCTGCGGAACCGGGTGCAGCGTCATGGTGGGAACCAAGGATGGCCGCGTCGTCGCCACCCATGGCGACATCAAGTCGGAGGTCAATCGTGGCCTCAACTGCGTCAAAGGCTACTTCCTATCGAAGATCATGTACGGCCATGACCGGCTGACACAGCCGCTGCTGCGCAAGCGCGCCGGCAAGTTCGACAAGAACGGCGAATTCACGCCGGTCAGCTGGGACGAAGCCTTCGACATCATGGCCGACAAGTTCAAGGCGGCGTTGCGTCGTCACGGACCGAGCGGCGTCGGCATGTTCGGCTCCGGCCAGTGGACGATCTGGGAGGGCTACGCCGCCTCGAAGCTGTTCAAGGCTGGCTTCCGATCGAACAACATCGATCCGAATGCGCGTCACTGCATGGCGTCGGCGGTGGCCGGATTCATGCGCACCTTCGGCATCGACGAGCCGATGGGCTGCTACGACGACATCGAAGCCGCGGATGCCTTTGTGCTCTGGGGTTCAAACATGGCGGAGATGCACCCGATCCTGTGGACCAGGGTGGCCGACCGCCGTCTGAGCGCGCCGCATGTCCGTGTCGCGGTGCTCTCGACCTTCGAGCACCGATCTTTCGACCTGGCGGATCTCGGCCTCGTCTTCAAGCCGCAGACGGACCTCGTCCTCCTCAACGCGATCGCCAACCACATCATCCGCACCGGCCGCGTGAACAAGGGCTTCGTCGACCGCCACACAACCTTCAAGCGCGGCCAGACCGACATCGGCTATGGACTGAGGCCGGAGCACGCCTTGCAGAAAGCAGCGACCGGCGCGGCGAAGGCCAACGACGCTGCCGATATGAGCTTCGAGGAGTATGCGCGCTTCGTCTCCGAGTACACGCTGGACCGCGCGTCCGAGATGTCGGGCGTGCCGCGCAATCGGATCGAGGCTCTGGCCGAGCTCTATGCCGACCCGAAGGTGAAGGTCACCAGCTTCTGGACGATGGGCTTCAACCAGCACACGCGCGGCGTCTGGTGCAACAACCTCGTCTACAATCTGCACCTGCTCACCGGCAAGATCGCCGAGCCCGGCAACAGCCCATTCTCACTGACGGGCCAGCCCTCGGCCTGCGGCACGGCACGCGAAGTCGGCACCTTCTCCCATCGGCTGCCGGCGGACATGGTCGTGACCAAAAAGGCGCACCGCGACACCGCCGAGAAGATCTGGAAGCTTCCGGAAGGCACGATCCCGGCGCAGCCCGGCTACCACGCGGTACTGCAGAACCGGATGCTCAAGGACGGCAAGCTCAATGCCTACTGGGTGCAGGTGAACAACAACATTCAGGCGGCGGCGAACGTCAACGAGGAAGGACTTCCGGGTTATCGCAACCCCGAGAACTTCATCGTCGTATCCGACGCCTATCCGACCGTGACGGCGCTGGCCGCCGACCTGATCCTGCCGACGGCGATGTGGGTGGAGAAGGAAGGTGCCTATGGCAATGCAGAGCGGCGCACGCAGTTTTGGCACCAGTTGGTCGATGCACCGGGCGAGTCGAGATCGGATCTTTGGCAGCTGATGGAATTCTCCAAGCGCTTCCGTATCGAGGAGGTGTGGACCGAGGAATTGGTCGCCAGGAAGCCGGAGTATCGCGGCAAGACCTTGTTTGACGTCCTCTTCGCCAACGGCCAGGTTGACCGCTACCCGCTCAGCGAGATCGATCCCGCATACCGGAACGCCGAATCCAGGCATTTCGGTTTCTATGTGCACAAGGGTCTGTTCGAGGAATACGCCGCCTTTGGCCGCGGCAAGGCCCACGACCTCGCACCATTCGAGGTCTATCACGAGGCGCGGGGGTTGCGCTGGCCGGTGGTCGACGGCAAGGAAACCAAGTGGCGATTCCGTGAAGGGCTCGACCCCTACGTGAAGGCGGGGACGGGCGTGCAGTTTTACGGCCACGCGGACGGAAGGGCGCGTATTTTCGCACTTCCCTACGAGCCCGCCCCGGAGTCCCCCGACGACGCGTTCCCGTATTGGCTTGTCACGGGACGCGTGCTCGAACACTGGCATTCCGGCTCGATGACGCGGCGCGTGCCGGAGTTGTATCGGTCCTTTCCTGATGCCGTGTGCTTCATGCATCCTGACGACGCGGCCGCACTCAAGCTTCGCCGCGGCGATGAGATCAAGGTCGAGTCGCGTCGGGGGCACATCCGCACGCGCGTCGAGACGCGTGGCCGCAACAGGATGCCGCGCGGCGTGGTCTTCGTGCCGTGGTTCGACGAGGGACAGCTCATCAACCGCGTAACGCTCGACGCGACCGATCCGATCTCGCTTCAGACCGACTTCAAGAAATGCGCTGTCCGCATCGCGCTCGTCGGAGAGGCAAGATGAAGCGCCACATTCTCGCGATGATCGCGGCAACGCTTCTGCTCGCTTCGACTGCTATCGCGGCTCAGACCCTGTTGCCGCTTCGTGGCCCCACGCCGCTCGAGCAAGTCACCCCGGCGCCGCGCATGACGCCGATGCGGAACACGTCCGAGAAGGAGGTCAGGAACTATCCCGAGCAACCCCCGGTGATCCCGCACACGATCGAGGGCTATCAGGTGGATCTCGGCGGCAACAAGTGCCTAGCTTGCCATGCGCGTTCGCGTACCGGCGAGAGCCAGGCGCCGATGATCTCGATCACCCACTTCATGGATCGAGACGGGCAGTTCCTCGCCACTGTCTCGCCGCGACGGTTCTTCTGTACCCAGTGCCATGTGCCGCAGCATGAAAGCCGTCCGCCCGTCGCAAACGACTTCATCGACATCGATACGCTGCTTGCGCGCTCCCAGCCGGGGGGCCGTCGGTGACGGCGGCGCCTGAGACGCGTCCTTCGTTGGTGCGACGGGCCGCCGGCCTGGCCCTCACGTTCTGGGTCATCCTGCGGCGGCCGAGCAGTGTCTTCAGCTTCGGCGCGCTGGTCATGGGCGGCTTCGTGGCCGGGATCGTCTTCTGGGGCGGCTTCAACACGGCTCTCGAACTGACCAACACCGAGAAGTTCTGCATCTCCTGCCATGAGATGAAAGACAACGTCTTCGCCGAGTTGCAGCGGACGGTGCACTTCACCAATCGCTCGGGTGTCCGAGCCAGCTGCCCCGACTGCCACGTGCCGCACGAATGGACGCACAAGATCGCGCGCAAGATGCAGGCGAGCAAGGAGGTATGGGGTCATGTCTTCGGCACGATCTCGACCCGCGAAAAGTTCCTCGAGAACCGGCTGGAGCTGGCGCAGCACGAATGGGCGCGGCTCAAGGCCAACGACTCGCTCGAATGCCGCAACTGCCACTCGTCGGAATCGATGGACCTGACCAAGCAGAGCGCGCGCGCAGTCGACGCGCACCAGCGCTTCCTGTTCACCAAGCAGCGAACCTGTATCGATTGCCACAAGGGCATCGCACACGTGCTGCCTGACATGCGCCGGGTCCCGGGGTGGCAATAGTCATGGCGGCGGCGCCGTGCCCATCACCACCTTGGGTGTAGTGGATTTGCCCTTAATTTTAGGTAATTCCTAACGGAATCGGACCAGCCTTAGGCTGGTCAGAGAATGAGACGATGTCCTGATTGCGGTCATGTTCGAGCGTGGCGACTGGGCGAT
>VGEH01000046.1 GCA_016869375.1 Alphaproteobacteria bacterium
CGATGACCGCAACGACGGCACTTCAGCCGTCCATCGCCCAGTCGCCACGCTCGAACATGACCGCAATCAGGACATCGTCTCATTCTCTGACCAGCCTAAGGCTGGTCCGATTCCGTTAGGAATTACCTTTTGTTTCAGGCGTAGTGGCGGCCCTTCTTCGGCTTCGCGCCGGGCAGCTTCTCGGCGCCGTCGAGGTCGCCGATCATGTAGCTGAAGTCGCCGGGCTCGACGAGGTTCGGCGTGAGGTGAGAGAGGATCATCACGCCGCGCTTGATCGGGTTCTTGATCACCTCGAGCTGCTTGAAGGTATAGGGGCTGTAGACACGGCCAAGCACCTGCCCGCCCTTGATCTCCTCGCCCAGCGCCGGCGCCTCGGTGTAGAGGAAGCCGCCCTGGGTGTTGTAGATCGTCGGCAGCACGCCGAGCACCGTCTGCTGGATCGGCGGCTCCGGCCGGCTCGTATCCATCTTCAGATAGCGCATGCAGTTCTTGATGCCTTCGACCCCGCGGTCGATGTAGGGCCGCTGGTCGACAACGCCGCCGCCGAGTTCGATCGTCACCGACGGCACGCCGCGCGCCGTGGTCACCGCCTTGGACGTGCCGTTGAACACCGGTCCGGCGCGATCGGCCATCGGCCGGAACAGGAAGCGCGTGCCGAAGGCGCGCGAAAGTCCGAGGTCGTTGTGGACATAGGTGTAGTCCACCGTCGGCCTGTCGGTGCCGGTGTGGTAGTCGAGATAGGCCTCGACGTGATCAAGGAACTCCTTCTTCACCGCCTCGGCCAGCAGGTCGGTGTACATGCCGTTGGCCTTGCCCGGGAACACCCGGTTCAGATTGCCGCCATCGACCGGTGTCGTCCGCTTGTTAGCCTGGAAGGCAAGCGCGTTGGTGACCGGCATCAGCCACAGCCGGCCGCGGAAATTGCCGTCGGCATAATGCTTGGCGATCTCGCGGATGACATAGGAGCCGGTCGGCTCGTTGCCATGGATGGCGCCGGAGATGCCGAGCAGCGGCCCCTTTCCCTTCTTGCCGACGATCTCGTGGATGTAGAGGCACACCTCCTCGCCGCTGGCGAAGGTGGCGACGGGTATGCGGCGCATCTTGGTCATCTGTTTCCCCCTCAGGACTTACGGGAGGCGAGGCGCGCGGCATTCTCGGCCGCTGCCGCCTTGCCGATCTTCTCGGTGAGGCCGAGGCGGTCGGCCTGCTTCTCGCCCTGGCGCAGGCGCTCGAAGCCCGCCGGCTGCTTCGCCTGGCGATCGAGCGCCATCTCGGCGAGGTAGCGCACGTCTCCAGGCGGCAGCGCGATCACGCCGCTCTCGTCGGCGAGGATCGCATAGCCCGGCAGGATCGCCGCACCGCCGACGCAGACCGGCACATTGATCGCGCCACCCATGCCGTAAGGATGGCAGGTGATCGGCGAGTATCCCCGGATCCAGCCGGGGAAGTCGAACTCGCGGAAGCGCGAGGAGCCGGTCGACGGCCCGTCGATGACCACGCCGACCGCGCCGGTGAGCTTCGCCGCCAAGGTCGTGCCGCCGCCCCAGCAGGAATTGTGGTTGTCGCCGAGCCGGTCGATGACCAGGAAGTCGCCCGGCCGCAGCAGGTTCAGCGAATAGGAGACGATGCCGGAATCCGCTCCGGGGCAGGCGACGGTGACGGCGGTGCCGACGATGCGGCGCTCCGGCATCACCGGCTTGATCGAGCCATGGACACAGCCCCATTCGCGGTGATGGCCGATGGACTCCGTCCGGCACTTCACCAGAAGCTCGAGGAGCTCCGGCGCCACCGGCGGCGGCATCTCGTTGATCTCGTACATGCCGCTTAACCCCTCTTCCTCCGCCCGCGGGCTTCGTCCTCGGCCGCCGCGGCCTTGGCGATCTTCGGTCTAAGGCCCGAGATCTCGGCGATCTTCTCGCCGGCGCGCAGCCTTGCATGCATGGCGGGGTAACCATCCTGCCGCTTGATCGCGCCTTCGGCGAGGTAGCGGACGTCTTCGGGCGGCAGCGCGATCACGCCGCTCTCATCGGCAAGGATCGCATAGCCCGGCAAGATCGCCGCGCCGCCGACGCAGACCGGCACGTTGATCGCGCCGCCAAGGCCATAGGGATGGCAGGTGATCGGCGAATATCCCCGGATCCAGGCCGGCAGGTCGAATTCGCGGAACTTGGAGGAGCCGGTCGAGCACCCGTCGATGACGACGCCGACGGCACCGGCGAGCTTCGCCGACAAGGTCGTGCCGCCGCCCCAGCAGGAATTGTGGTTGTCGCCGAGCCGATCGATGACCAGGAAATCGCCCGGCCGCAGCATGGAGATCGCATAGGGTACCATGCCGGAATCGTTGCCGGGCACGGCCAGCGTGACCGCGGTGCCGGCGACGCGCCGCTCGGGCATCACCGCCGCGATCGAGCCATGGACGTTGCCCCATTCGCGGTAATGGCCGATCGACTCGGTCCGGCAGCGCAGCAGCAGGTCGAGCAGCTCCCTGTCGACCTGCGCCGGCATCTCGTTGACTTCGTACATGGCCGGCTCAGTTCTGGATGCGCACGGTAGAGGCGCCGTCGATCACGAGGTTGGTGCCGCTGGTGTAGCCGGAGACCGGGCTCGCCAGGAACACGACGCCGGCGGCGATCTCCTCGGGCTTGCCGAAGCGCCCGAGCGGGTTGAGCTTCAGCATGCGCTCGTAGCGCTCGGGCTCTTCGCGCTTGCGCTTGTCCCAGACGCCGCCTTCGAAAAAGATCGAGCCCGGCGACACCGCGTTCACGCGGATGCCCTTCTTCGCCACGTCATGGCTCAGATGCTTCATATAGGCGAGCATCGCCGACTTGACCGACGGATAGGGCTTGCGCGGGCCATAGACCTGGATCGCGCCGGTGGTCGAGATGAAGATGATGGCGCCGGCGCTCGACGAGCGCTCGATCACCGGCAGCGCCGCCTCGACGCCGTTGACCGTGCCCATGATGTCGACGTCGAGCGCGTGCCGCCAGCCGGCCTCGTCGGCGGTAGCGATGCTGAGCGCGCTGACGTTCGAGACATAGATGTCGAAACCGCCGAGCGCCTTGTCCATGTTGGCGACCCAGCGGCGGATCTCATCGCCCTTGCCGACATCGACGGCCTCGCCGAAGGCCTTCACCCCCTTGGCCTGCAGCGCCGCGACCGTCGCTTTCACGCCGTCGGCGCCGCGTGCGCAGATGCCGACATCGCAGCCTTCATCGGCGAAGCATTCGGCGATGGCGCGCCCGATCCCGCGCGACGCGCCGGTGACGATCGCCTTCTTCCCCTTGAGCCTGAGGTCCATGCCAAAGTCCTTCCCGCCTTTAGTGACCGATAAGTCTAGCGCCGTTGCGAAGCGGGGGGAAACCGGGCTTGGCGGCAACCTCCGCGCGTCGATTTGACACCGGCGGAAGGTCCCTCCTAGCGTTGCCGGCCTCCCGGAGACCAAGACCATGACCGAGCCTTATCGTGGCGACGCCGCCCTCGCCTCCCTGCTTCGTGCCGCGGGCGCAACGACCGACGTCCCGGCCACGCGCGACCTGATCAAGGGAGCCATCTCCGCGCTCGCCGGCCGGACGACCGAGACCTGGATCGAGCTGATCGCGCCGGATGCGGGTGCCGAGCTCCGCTCTCAGCTTCTCGCGCTCAAAGAGGAGATGACGAAGGACGCCGATCCGGGCTTCACCATCGGCCCGCCGCCCGGCGAGCGACTGGCATCGTTGCGCGCCGAGCTGGCCAAGCGCGGGCTCGACGGCTTCCTGGTTCCGAGAGGCGATGCCTATCAGAGCGAATATGTGCCGGCACGGGCCGACCGGCTGCGCTGGCTGACCGGCTTCACCGGCTCGGCGGGGCTCGCCATCGTGCTCCGCGACAAGGCGGCGATCTTCATCGACGGGCGCTACACGATCCAGGTGAGAAAGCAGGTCGATATGGGCGCCTATGAGGCGCACGACATGGGCTCCAGCACGCCCGCCAACTGGATCGCCGGCAACCTCGCCAAGGGCGCGAAGCTCGGTTTCGACCCATGGCTCCACACCGAGCGGCAGATCGAAGCCTATGAGCGCGGTGCCGCCCGCGCCGGCGCGACCCTGGTTCCGGTGGACGGCAACCCGATGGATATCGCCTGGCGCGAGCAGCCGGCGGTGCCGATCGGTCCGGTCTTGCCCCATGACGACCGCTTCGCCGGAGTCTCGGCCTCGGCCAAGCGCACGGCGATCGCCGAGTCGCTGGCCAAGAACAGCATCGATGCCGCCGTGGTCACGGCGCCGGACTCCATTGCCTGGCTACTGAATGTCCGCGGCGGCGACGTGCCGCGGACACCGCTGCCCATGAGCTGGGCGATCCTGAAGAAGGATGGCGGGGTCGAGCTGTTCATCGACCCGCGCAAGCTGACGCGCGCCACCAAGCAGCACCTCGGCAACCAAGTCACGGTCAAGACACCCGAATCCTTCCTGTCCTCGCTCGAGGCGCTGGGCCGCGCCGGCGCCACGGTCCAGGTCGATCCCGGCGCCGGCTCGGCGCTCGAGCGCGAGCTCGGCGTCGCCTGGGTCGTCTTCGACCGCTTGAAGAAGAGCGGCGCCACGGTCATCCGCGACATGGACCCCTGCTCGCTGCCCAAGGCGATGAAGAATCCGGTCGAGATCGAGGGCGCCCGCCAGGCGCATCGCCGTGACGCGGCGGCGATCACGCGCTTCCTCTGCTGGATGGAGAAGAATGCGTCCTCGGGCAAGTTCACCGAGATCGACGTGGCCAACCAGCTCGACGCCTTCCGGCGCGAGGTGAAGCTGTTCGCGGAGCCCAGCTTCAACACCATCTCGGCCGCGGGCCCGAACAGCGCGCTGCCGCACTACCGGCCGAACAAGGCGAGCAACCGGCGGATCGAGCCCCGCGATATCTATCTCTGCGATTCCGGCGGCCAGTTCCATGACGGCACCACCGACATCACGCGCACGATCGCGGTCGGCACGCCGACGCAGCATCAGAAGGAGATCTTCACCCATGTGCTGCGCTCGCATATCGCGGTCGCCAGCGCCAGGTTCCCGGAAGGCACGCGCGGCGGCCATCTGGATGGCCTGGCGCGCCGGCCGCTCTGGGATGTCGGGCTCGATTTCGGTCATGGCACCGGGCATGGCGTCGGCAGCTACCTCAACGTCCATGAAGGGCCGCACACGATCTCGACCGCGCCGACCTCGGCGCCGTTCCGGCCGGGCATGATCGTCTCCAACGAGCCCGGCTGCTACCTGGAGGGCGATTTCGGCGTGCGCATCGAGAACCTGATCGTCGCCGTGCCGATGGAGTCGAAGGGCCCCCGCCCCTTCCTCGCCTTCGAAACGCTGACCTGCGTGCCGATCGACCTCAACCTGGTCGAGCCTAGCCTGCTGACCGCGGACGAGCTGACTTGGCTCAACGACTATCACCGCTGGGTGCGGGAAATCGTCGAGCCGCAGGTGGACGGCGAGACGCGCGACTGGCTCACGAACGCGACGAGGGCGATCGCCGCCTAGAGCAGGTGGCAGGCCGCCTTGCGGTCGGGTGAGATCTCTCGCATCGGTGGCTCCTCGCTGGCGCAGCGCTCGAACGCATAGGGGCAGCGGTCGCGGAAGCGGCAGCCGCCGACCGGCGCCTGGGCCATCGACAGGCTGCCCTTGATCGGCAGCGCCTCGTGCGACTGGTCGACCTGAGGCACCGGTACGGCCTTGACCAGCGCCTGGGTGTAGGGGTGCAGCGGCCGCTCGACCACCTCGGCCGAAGGCCCGTCCTCGACCATCTTGCCGAGATACATGACGACGGTGCGGGCACAGACGTAACGGACCAGCGCGAAATCGTGCGAGATGTAGACGGCGGTCACGCCCATCGTTTCATGCACCTCGCGCATGACATTGAGGATACCTGCGCGGACACTGACATCGAGCATCGAGACCGGCTCATCGGCGACGATGAAGCGGGGCTCCAGCACCAGCGCACGCGCCAGCACGACGCGCTGGAGCTGGCCGCCGGAGAGCTGATGCGCGTAGCGGTCGTAGTATTTCTCGAAATCCGGCAGCCGCACCCGGCGCATGGCAAGCGCCATCCGGTCTTCGTGCTCCGCCTCCGGGATACCGGCGTTCTGCAGCGGCTCGCGCAAGGCACGATAGATGGTGAAGCGCGGGTTGAGGGCATCGAAGGGATTCTGGAAGACGAGTTGCGCCTGCTGGCGGAAGCGCTTGAGCTTCTCGCCCTTCACCTCGGAAAGGCCGTCTCCGCCGAAACGGATCGTACCAGCGCTCGGCTCGATCAGCTTGAGCAGCAGGCGGCCGGTCGTGGTCTTGCCGCAGCCGGACTCGCCCAGCAGACCGACGGTCTCGCCTTCGCCGATGGTGAGGTCGATGCCGTCGACGGCGCGCGCCACCGGATGCTCGCCGCGCAGCACCTCGCCGAACCGGCGGGTGACCGGGAAATGCTTCTTGAGCCCTTGCGCTTCTACGAGCGGAGCCATGTGCTCGCTTCTCCGGCAAGGACGCGTAGGCGGTCGGCCTCCGGCGAGCGCCGGCAGGCAGCAAGACTGCCGCTGGCGACCGGTGCCAAGGCCGGCTTCATCTCGCGGCACGCCGCCTCGACGAAGGGACAGCGCTCGGCGAAGGAACAGGCCGGCGGCGGATCGATGAGGTCCGGCGGCGTGCCCTCGATCGGCACCAGCGTGCCGCCGCCATGGAGTTCCGGGAACGCCTTGTAGAGGCCCATGGTGTAGGGGTGGAAAGGCCGTTGCAGCACCTCGCGTGTCGTGCCGGACTCGATCACCTCGCCCGCATACATGACGACGACGCGGTCGCTGGCATAGGCGACGACGCTGATGTCATGCGTGATCAGGATGACCGAGAGGCCGAGGCGTTTCTGCAGGTCCTTGAAGGTGTCGAGCACCTGACGCTGGATGATGACGTCGAGGGCGGTCACCGGCTCGTCGGCGATCACGAGCTTGGGCTCGAGCGCCAGGGCGAGCGCGATCGCGGCGCGCTGGCGCATGCCGCCTGAGTACTGATGCGGGAAGTCGCGGAGCCTGACGACGTCGAGCCCGACCATGTCGAAGAGCTCGGCGGCGCGGCGCATCGCCGACTTCCTGTCCATGCCGCCACGATCGACCAGCACCTCGGCGATCTGCGTGCCGACGCGATAGACCGGGTCGAGCGAGTTCATCGCGCTCTGCGGGATGAAGGCGATTTCGCGCCAGCGCTTGGAGGCGAGCTCTCGCGGGGAGAGGCTCAGGAGATCAGTGCCCTGGAAGACGAGCTTGCCACCGGCGGTATGCGCAGTCTTCGGCATCACGCCCATGATGGCGCGGGCAAGCGTGGTCTTGCCGCAGCCGGACTCGCCGACGACGCCGACGACCTGCCCCTCCGGCACATCGAAGGTAGCGCCCCGCACTGCCTGAGCGACGCCGCGGCTGGTGCGGTAGTGGACCTGCAGATCCTGGACGGAAAGGACCGTCATGCTCAGTCGCGGAGCTTCGGGAACAGGACTTCCTCGAAGCCGCGGCTGACGAAGAAGCCGGCAACGACGACGAGGATGATGCAGATGCCGGGCGGCACGAACCAGTGGTACCAGCCGCGCGAGAGCGCCTGGGAGACATAGGCGTTCTGCAGCATCGAGCCCCAGGACACCGTGTTGCCGGGACCGAATCCTAAGAAACTGACGCTGGCCTCGGTCAGGATCGCCCAGCCGATCGCGATCGAGCCGTAGACGAAGGAGAGCGGCAGCACGTTCGGCGCGATATGGACGAACAGGATGCGCGCCTGGCTGCAGCCGGTAACGCGTGCCGCCTCGACGAAGGTGCGTTCGCGCAGGCTCAGGACCTGGCTTCGGATCACGCGCGAGGTCGAGGGCCAGACGACCAGCGCCATGCCGATCACAACGTTCCACATGCTGGGCTCGAGGAAGCTCGACAGCACGATGACGAAAGGCAGGAACGGAATCCCAAGCGCGACATCGGCGACGCGCATGATCACCATGTCGACCCAGCCGCGGAAGAATCCGGCGACGAGGCCGACCAGCGTACCGATGAGGACGACGGCGAATGCGGCGCTGATGCCGACCAGCAGCGCGCTCCGCGCGCCATAGATCAGCTGCGAGTAGATGTCGCGGCCGAGATTGGTGGTGCCCAGGATGTGATCGCCGAAAGGTGGCAGGTTGGAAGCAACGCGGCGGTTGGCGCGGTAAAGGATCTGGTGCGGGTCGTGCGTCGCCAGTTGGTCGGCGAAGATCGCGACGAAGAGGAACACCGCGTAGATCAGGATGCCGGCGGTGGCGAAGGGGTCGCGCCGGACGAGATCGAAGGCGCGGCCGAGCCCAACCAGGAAGGATCGCCGGGTGCCGCGCACAGCGCGCGTTTCAGCGATGGCCCGCATGGGCGATCCTGGGATCGAGCAGGCTGTAGAGCATGTCGGCGACGAAGTTCATCGTCACCAGCACCGTGGTGATCAGCAGGAAGGCGCCCTGCGCCAGCGGGTAGTCGCTGGAGGCGACCGCCTCGACCAGCATGCGTCCCAGGCCCGGCCAGCTGAACACCGTCTCGACCACGACATTGCCGCCGACCGACTGGCCGATGCCGAGCGCGAAGGCGGTCGCCACCGGCAGCAGCGCGTTGCGCGCGGCGTGGCGCATGACGATGGCCCAGTTCGACAGGCCCTTCATGCGCGCCATGGTGACGAAATCCTCCTGCATCACCTCCAGCATGTTGGTGCGCATCAGGAGGAGCGGCAGGCCCTGGAGATAGAGCGCGAGCGCAAAGGCCGGAAGGATCAGGTGGCGCAGGAAGTCGAGCGAGAAGATCCGTGCCCACTCGCTCGAGAAGGTCAGGCCGGCCGAATTGGCGCCGCCGCCCGGAAACCAGCCGAGGCTGAAGGCGAAGATCGCCAGCACCACCATGCCGAGCCAGAATTCGGGAGCGGCGCGCGTCACCAGCACGACGGGAATACCCGCGCCCTCGATCCACGTGCCGCGCTTCCAGGCGAAGACCGCGCCCATCACCACGCCGAAAGCATAGGCGACGAGCAGCGACCCCAGGGTCAGCGCGATCGTATTGCCGAAGGCGGTCATCACCACCTCGGCGACCGGCCGCTTGTAGAAGAAGGACTCGCCGAGATTCCCCTGCAGCAGGTTGCTCATATAGAGCAAGTACTGCTGGAACAGGGACCTATCGAGGCCGAACTGGCGCGTCAGCGATTCCTGCTGCTCGGCCGTGAAGGTCGGCGTGACGAAGGCGGCGAGCGGGCTACCCGGCGCCAGCCGGAAGATCAGGAACAGGATCGTCGCCACCGTCCAGAGGACGAAGAGCGTCAATACCAGCCGGCCGACGAGTCGCGACGAGCCTTGCATTCCGCTCCGACACCCCGCCCCAAAAAACGCGGCGTCACTCTCCCCCAGATGTGGCGCTGCGGCAAGGGCATGCAGGCGCAATCTCGACGGGCATTTGCGTCCTTGACGGCCCCGCCTCCTCTTCCCATCATCCCGCTGATTTCAGAAGGACTTCCGGTGGCCGAGCGATCTTTCAAGAAGGAGGCCGAGAAGCTGCGCCTCGGCGACGGCGCCGAGTTCCATGGCGAGGGCATCCTCGCCGTGACCAAGGCACTGCTGCAGTCGGGCGTCGCCTATGTCGCCGGATACCAGGGCGCGCCGATCTCGCATCTGATGGACGTGCTGACCGACTCCGCCGAGGTGCTGCAGGATCTCGGCGTGCATTTCGAGCACTCGGCGTCCGAAGCGACCGCAGCTGCGACGCTCGCCGCCTCGGTCAACTATCCGCTGCGCGGCGCCGTCACCTTCAAGTCGACGGTCGGCACCAATGTCGCCTCCGATGCGCTCGCCAATCTGGCCTCCTCCGGCGTGAATGGCGGCGCGCTGATCATCGTCGGCGAGGATTACGGCGAAGGCTCCAGCATCATGCAGGAGCGCAGCCACGCCTTCGCGATGAAGTCGCAGATCTGGCTGATGGACCCGCGGCCCAACCTTCCTTCGATCGTGAAGGCGGTGGAGGTCGGATTCGAGCTGTCGGAAGCGAGCCAGACGCCGGTAATGCTGGAGCTCCGCATTCGCGCCTGCCACGTGCATGGCCGCTTCACTGCAAAGGACAATGTGCGGCCAGGTTTCACCTTGAAGCAGGCGATGGAGAACCCGGTTCGCGACACCAACCGGATCGTGCTGCCGCCGGCCTCGTACCTGCACGAGAAGGAGAAGATCGAGACGCGCTGGCCGGCCGCGGTCGAGTTCATTAAGCAGCGCGGCCTCAACGAGTTCTTCGCCGAGGACGCCGCCGATATCGGCATCGTCCTGCAGGGCGGCATGTACAACACGGTGGCGCGCGGGCTCGAGCTGCTCGGCCTCGCCGACGCCTATGGCGAGAGCCGCATCCCCCTCTACGTGATGAACGTCACCTACCCGCTGGTCGACGAGGAATTCCGCCGCTTCTGCGCCGGCAAGCGCGCCGTGCTCATGGTCGAGGAAGGCCAGCCGGATTTCCTCGAGCAGGCGCTGCACGCAATCCTGCGCAAGGCGGACATCCAGACCAAGGTCCATGGCAAGGACGTGCTGCCCAAAGCCGGCGAGTACACCGGCGATGCCGTCCTTCGCGGCCTTAGGCGCTTCCTCGACCAGGTCGCGCCGTCACTGCTGCCGAGCACGCTGCCTGCGGGCGCCGCCGAACCGGGACAGCCGAAGGAACCCGCCGTTGCTGCCGCCGAGGCGCAGGTCCATTCGCGCCCGCCCTCCTTCTGTACCGGATGCCCGGAGCGGCCGATCTTCACCGCGATGAAGCTGGTCGAGCGCGAGCTCGGCCCGCACCATGTGAGCTGCGATATCGGCTGTCACCTCTTCTCGATCCTGCCACCCTTCAACATCGGCGCCTCGACCATGGGCTATGGCCTTGGCTGGGCCGGCGCCGCCGCGCTCAACGCCAAGGACTCTTCCAAGCGCACGATCAGCGTCATGGGCGATGGCGGCTTCTGGCATAACGGCCTTGCCAGCGGCGTCGGCAATGCCGTGTTCAACCAGACCGACAACGTGCTGGTCATCGTCGACAACAACTATACCGCAGCGACCGGCGGCCAGGATTTGATGTCGTCCAAGGCCGAGAATCCGCTGCGCAAGACGCAGAACTCGATCGAGAACGCGGTGCGCGGCGTCGGCGTCAATTGGGTCAAGTCGATCACGCATACCTACAGCGTCGGCCAGATGCGCGACGTGCTGAAGGAAGCGCTGACCACCAAGGTCAAAGGCCCGAAAGTGGTCATCGCGCAGAGCGAATGCATGCTGAACAAGCAGCGCCGCGTGAAGCCCTTGCTGCGCCAGGCGGTCAAGGACGGCAAGCGCGTGGTGCGCGAGCGCTTCGGCGTCGACCACGACACCTGCACCGGCGACCATTCCTGCATCCGACTTTCCGGCTGCCCGTCGCTGTCGGTGAAGACCAACCCGGATCCGCTGCGGAAGGATCCGGTGGCGACCGTGCTCGATTCCTGCGTCGGCTGCGGTCTCTGCGGCGAAGTCAGCCACGCCGCCGTCCTCTGCCCCTCCTTCTATCGCGCCGAGATCATCAGCAACCCGAGCTTCGGCGACCGCTTCGTCGCCGGCCTTCGCCGATGGATCATCGGCTTCTTCCAGAACCGGATCGACCGCCGGCTCGGCGTGAGCGCGTAAGAGCGCATGGACACCAACCAGCCGGCGCCGAAGGCGATCTCGATCGCGATCCTGGCGATGGGCGGCGAAGGCGGCGGCGTGCTTGCCGATTGGCTCATTGACATGGCCGAGCGCGCCGGCAGCCATGTGCAGGCGACCTCGGTGCCCGGCGTCGCCCAGCGCACCGGCGCCACTATCTACTATGTCGAAATCTTCCCCGGCGCCGCCGATCCCGGCCGCGCGCCGGTGCTGGCGCTGATGCCGGTGCCAGGCAATGTCGACATCGTCATCGCCTCCGAGCTGATGGAAGCCGGTCGTGCCGTGCAGCGCGGCCTGGTGACGCCGTCGCGCACGACGCTGATCGCCTCCACCAACCGCGTCTACTCGATGACCGAGCGGACGGCGATGGCCGATGGCCGCGTCGATTCCGATAAGCTGATCGAGGGGGCGCGGACCGCCGCCAAATCTCTGCTCGCCGCCGATTACGCCAGGATCGCCGAGGAGAGCGGCAGCGTCATCAGCGCCGCGCTGTTCGGCGCGCTTGCCGCATCGAACCGCCTCCCCTTTGCGCGATCCGATTTCGAGGAAGCGATCCGCCGTGGCGGCGTTGGCGTCGAGGCAAGCCTTCGCGCCTTTACCCGCGCCCATGAGGCCGCTAGCGGTGCGCCGGCGGACGGTCCCGCGGCCGAACCAGCAGCGAAACATCCGCGCCTGCCGCGAAAGCAGCGCGAGGCGATCGAGCGGATGCCCGAAGCGGCACGCGCGACCGTTATCGCCGGCTGTGCCCGCCTGCTCGACTACCAGGACGCGATCTACACCAAGCTCTATCTCCGGCGGCTGGCGAGGTTCGATCCGACGAATGTCACGCTGCTGAGCGAGGTTGCCCGCTATCTCGCGCTCTGGATGGCTTATGAGGACATCGCGCGCGTTGCCGATCTCAAGATCCGCCGCAGCCGCTTCGCGCGCGTCGCCGAGGAAGTCCGTGTCCAAGAAGGTCAGGTGCTCCGCATCCGCGAGTTCCTGCATCCGCGCCCGCAGGAGATAGCCGATGCGCTGCCGGCGCGGCTTGCGCCCTGGCTGCTGCGTTCATGGCTGCTGAAGCGACTGACCGCCAAGGGCCGTATCGTCGAGACGACCTCGATCGGCGGCTTTCTCCTGCTCTACCTCGCCGCCAGCCTGCGCAGGATCCGGCGGCGCTCGCTGCGCTTCGCCATCGAGCAGGAGCGGATCGAAGCCTGGCTTGCCGAAATCATGGAGGCCGCACCGAAGCAGCCGGCGCTCGCGCTCGCCATCGCCGAATGCCAGCAGCTGGTCAAAGGCTATGGCGACACCCATGTCCGCGGCATCGCCAACTACGAGGCGGTGATGTCGGCGCTGCCGCGTCTCAAGGGCAAGCCGGACTCGGCAGAGCGCCTGTCGAATCTGCGCCAGGCGGCGCTCGCCGATGACAGCGGCGGCAAGCTCCGCGCCGCAACCGCCGAGCTGGCACCCTAACTCGCTTCGATCAGAGACTTCAGCAGGAACATCTCGAATTCGTGCGAAGCGACGAGGCGCTTCCAGCGCTCGTCCGGCATGGTTTTCGTGCGCCAGGCGATCATGCTGAGGACGCATTTGTCCTGGCCGAGATCGAGACGCTCTCCCGGGATAACCCGCGCCATGATGCGCGGCGTCAGCGCGCTCGCCTCCTTGCCGAGGTGATAGTCGATCACGCCCCGCGACTTGTCGGCGTCGATCTTCACCCAGGTCACCGAGCCGTCGAAGATCGAGCTGCCTTCAACGAGGCCGCCCTCGTGCAGCACGATCTTCCAGGTGCCGAAGGACCAGCGATCCATCGCCTTCGGATCGCTCATGAAGGCGAAGGCGCGGTCGGCGGCGACGGCGAGCTCGATCGAGACGGCGTGGGTGTCGGTCATGGTTCAATCCGTCCCGTAGTCCCGCCTGGCCCCCTCACGCGTGACCAGCCCGTCGGCGATGTCGGCCTCGATGCGCGCAAGCGGGCGCTTCTTCGGGTCGCCGAGGCCGCCGCCGCCGGGAAGCTCCACGATCAGGCGGTCGCCGGCGGGCACGACATGCGTCGCCTTGGTCGGCAGCGCCTTGCCCGAGGCGAGGCGTGCGATGCCGACGCGCCCGGGCTTGCCGCCGTCGCGGCCGCGCGGCGGAAAGCGCATGCGATCGAAGGTCGCCGCCGAGATGGTGAACGGCGCCTCCTCGCTGTTGGCGATCTCGATCGCCTGGCCGAGGCCGCCGCGATGCGTGCCGGGACCGCCCGAATCCGGCAGGTATTCCTTCCGCCAGAAAACCAGCGGGCTCTGATCCTCGGTGATCTCGACCGGGATGGTGCCGACGCCGCTCGGGAACGCCGTGGCCGAAAGCCCGTCCTTGCCCGGCCGCGCGCCGACGCCGCCGAGGCCCACATTCATCACGTTGAAGCGGGTCGCATTGGCAAAGCGCGGATCGCCGGTCCGTTCATGCGCGCTGCCCATCGCCAGCACCCAGATGCTGCCGGCGCTCTCCGCCGGCACGGCATCGGGCATCGCCTTGGCGAGACAGCCGAAGGCCATGTCGGGCAGCATCTGTCCAACGACATGGCGCGCCGTCACCGGCGAGGGCCGTTGCGGATCGACGATCGAGCCGGGCTCGGCCAGCACCTTGAAGGGCTCGAGCGAGCCGGCATTGTTCGGCACCGCCGGCGCGATCGCGCATTTGAGGCCGAAGACCGTATAGGCGTCGGTGTAGCACTTGGGCGAGTTGATGCCGAAATTCGAGGCCGGCGAGCTTCCGGCATAGTCGACGGTGATCTCGCCGTCGTCGACCGTCATCCTGGCCTTGAGAGAGATCGGCGCGTCGTAGCCATCCAGGCTCATTTCGGCCGCGAAGCTGCCTCGCGGCACCTTGCGGATCGCCTCGCGTGTCGCCTCGCGGGAGTTGTCGATGATGTGCACCGCGAGCTCGTCGATCGAGCCGAGGCCGAACTCGGCCATCATGCCGAGAAGACGCTCGACGCCGACATCGTTGCAGCTGATCAGCGAGAGAATGTCGCCGCGGACCTCGACGGGGTTGCGGGTGTTGGCGGCGACGATGCCGAGCAGATCCTCGTTCAAGCCGGCAGCGGAGCGCAGCCGCATATGCGGGATCAGCGTCCCTTCCTCGAATACCGAATGGGCATCGGCCGTGAAGCCTTTGCCGCCGACATCGACGACATGGCAAGTCGAGGCAAAGAGCGCGACCGGCCGGCCGCCGATGAAGGCCGGCGTCACGACGACGAAGTCGAAGAGATGGCCGGTGCCGAGCCAGGGATCGTTGGTGACGAAAACGTCACCTGGCTTCATCGAGGAGACCGGAAAATACTTCATGAAATGGCCGACGGCGGCGGCCATGCAGTTGACGTGGCCGGGCGTGCCGGTGACGGCCTGGGCCAGCATACGGCCGTCGACATCGTAGACGCCGGCTGAGAGATCGCCGGCTTCGCGCGCGACATGACCGAAGGCAGTGCGCAGGATCGCCTGCGCTTGTTCCTCGACCACGGCGATCATTCGGTTCCACATGACCTGCATGCGGATGGCCTTGAGCGAATTATCGGCCATGGCGCGCCTCCATCACGATGTCGCCACGCTGGTTGATCGTCGCGGTGAAGCTGGCCGGAACGATCGTCGTCGTCTCATCCTCGACGATCACCGCCGGGCCGTCGAGCGCGGCGCCAGGCTTCAGATCGGGTCGACTATAGACCGCCATAGCGACCTGTTCGCCGAGCGCGGGTTCGTAAACCTGGCGACGGGCGCTGGGCTTGGCCACGCTCGTCGCGCTCGGCGTCGAGATCCGCGCGGGTGCATCCAGTATCGTCGACATGGTCACCGACCAGGTGACTATCTCCAACACCATCTGCGGCAGAGCGAGGCCGTAGATCTGCCGGTAGCGCTCCTCGAAGCGCCGCCGGAGATCGGGCAGATCGTCGCCGACCAGCGCGCGGTTGGGCAGCACCATCGGCAGTTCATGCCCCTGCCCGACGTAACGCACATCGACCAGGCGCGTCTCGGTTAGAGGCGAGGTTCCCGACCCTGCGGAGACGACGCGATGCGCCTCGTCGCGAAGCCCCGTCAGCAGACGATTGCCCTCGCCGAGGTCGAAGCTCGTCAGGGGCACGCGCCAGCTGCGCACCACCTCATAGGCGATGGGCGCGCGCAGGAATCCGATCGCCGAGCCGACGCCGGCGCCGACCGGGATCAGCACGCGGCGGATGCCGAGCTTCTCGGCGAGGCGGCCGGCATGCAGCGGGGCGCCGCCGCCGAAGGCGACCATGGTGTAGCGGTCGATGACCTTGCCCCGCTCGATCGCATGCACGCGCGCGGCGTTGGCCATGTTCTCCTCGACGATCTCGGAGACGCCGGCCGCCGGCCAGAACCGGTCGAGACCGAGCTTCGCGCCGATATCGGCCGAGAGCGCCGCCTCGGCCTTCTTTGCGTCCAGCGCGATGCGGCCGCCGGCGAAGTTGTCCGGATCGATGCGGCCGAGCGCGACATTCGCGTCGGTCACGGCCGGCCGCTTTCCCCCGCGGCCATAGCAGGCCGGACCGGGATCGGCGCCGGCGCTGTCAGGGCCGACGGTGATGCGCTTCATCGCATCGACGCGCGCGATCGAGCCGCCGCCGGCACCGATCTCGACCATCTCGACCACCGGAATGCGCACCGGAAGGCCGCTGCCCTTGAGGTCGCGATAGATGCGCGCGACCTCGAAGCGCCGCGCCCGCTCCGGCTCGCCATCGTCGAGGAGGCAGATCTTGGCGGTGGTGCCGCCCATGTCGAAGGCAAGCGCGGCCGGCAGGTCACATTCGCGCGCGATCCGGCCGGCGAGGATGACGCCACCGGCGGGGCCGGACTCGACCAGCCGGATCGGGAAGCGCGTCGCGTGATCGAGGGTGGTGAGGCCACCACCCGACATCATCAGGAACAGCGGCGCCTTCAGCCCCATGCCATCGAGACGCTGACGAAGGCGATTGAGATAGCCCGCCATCATGGGCCGCACATAGGCGTTGGCGCAGGTGGTGGAGAAGCGCTCGTACTCGCGGATCTCCGGACAGACCTCGCTCGACACGCAGATCGTCACCGACGGCGGCAGCAGCTTCGCCAGCGCATCGCGCGCCTGGCGCTCGTGGTCCGCATGAGCATAAGAGTGGATGAAGCCGATCGCGACGGCCTTGGCCTCCGCGGCCAGTATCGCCTCGGCGGCGCGGCGCAGATCCTCGGCATCGAGCGGCATCAGCACGCGACCGCGCGCCGAGATGCGCTCGCGCACGGCGAAGCGCAGCGGCCGCGGCACCAGCGGCTCCGGCTTGTCCATATAGAAGTCGTACTGCTCGAAGCGCTTCTCGTAGCCCATCTCCAGGATGTCGCGGAGACCGGCGGTGGTGACAAAGGCGGTCTTTGCGCCTTTGCGCTCGATCAGCGCATTGGTCGCGAGCGTCGTGCCGTGGATGAACAGCGAGATCGCCTCGGCACCGATGCCAGCGAGCTTCAGGACGACGCCGATCCCCTCGACCACCCCCTCCTCCGGTGCAGCGGGGGTGGTCAGAACCTTGGTCGTGACCCTCCCGGCAGGCGTCTCCAGGACCACGTCAGTGAAAGTGCCGCCGATATCGACGGCGAGGCGAACGGGGTTGTCAGCCACGGAGGGCCTGCGTCCGGCGAAAAAGGATTGAGGAGAGGGCGTGAAGTCCGGGCATCGCGGTATGGAAAGGAGGGAGACGGGAAGCGAGCTTTATTTATGGCTTACAAGGGGGTCCGGGTCATGCAAGATCGCGCTCTTAGGAGAATTCACCGCAACTTTAGCGCGAGGAGCGCACCGTGGCCGACGATGCCTGCGCTCCTGCGCCTCAGCTCAAGCCCTGCTACGCCGAACTCGTCGCCGGCCGCGCCTATCTCTGGTGCAGTTGCGGGCGAAGCCGCTCGCAGCCCTTCTGCGACGGGTCGCACAAGGGAACCGGCTTCAAGCCGCTCGTCCATGTCGCCAAGACCGCCGGCGAAGAGGTCCTGTTCTGCGTCTGCAAGCAGACCAGGACGCCGCCCTTCTGCGACGGCGCGCACAACAATCTATTTGCCGCCTATGAGCGCGACGATCCCAACAGCGCGGCCAACCGTGCCATCCCCGCCATCGCCGCCGACGCGGACGGAAAGGCGCGCCTCGACGGCGGCTGCGCCGTCTGCACGATCGACGACCGGGCACTGGAAAGCCGAGGCGCCCTCCGCCATCGCCGGGTCATCGGCGCCGAGGATGGCGCGCAGCATCAGTCTCTTTTCTATCTCGAATGCCGTCGCGGCGCCTCGCCCGCCGCCGATTTCGGCGACCGGCATGCCGTCCTGTTCGTAACCGGCGGTCGTGGCCGTGTAGTCATCGGCGCGCGCACCTTCCCCGTGGAGGTCAACACCGGCGTTCATATCCGGCCGGGCGAGGATTTCCGGCTCGAGAACGACGACGGCGAGCCGCTCAGGCTATTCGCCGCGGCCTGCCCGCTCGCCGACGCCATTTCTTGGCGCGAGGAGATGCAGGGTCGCTTCGACGATCGCTTCCCGATCCGGACGGTGGCGCTCGACGCGAGCGCCCGCCGGCAGATGGGCGACCGTTTCTTCCAGATGCTCGTCGACAAGACGATCGGTTCCAAGATCGCCACCCAGTTCATCGGCGACATCCCGCTCTCCAAGGCGGCACCCCACCGCCACCTCTACGAGGAGTCGCTGATCGTGCTCAGCGGCGAAGGCTGGATGTGGACGGAATCCCGCAAAGCCCCGGTGCGCACCGGCGACGTCATCTTCCTGCCGCGAAAGCAGATCCATTCGCTGGAATGCACCGCGCCGGGCGGCATGCTGGTTGTCGGCGTGATCTATCCCGGCGACAATCCTTCGATAAACTACTGAGTCACGTCATCCGAACTGGGAGGAGAAGATGAAGACGCTACACGGCCTGGCATTCGCGGCCGCTCTCCTGATGGGAACGGCGCCGGTCGAGGCGGCGAATTTCCGCTGGGGCGCGGATTCCGATCCCGGCACCATGGATCCGCACAGCCGCAACGTCACGCCGACCACCTCGTTCCTGTCGAACATCTACGAGCCGCTGGTCCGCCGCGGCCGCGACATGAAGATCGAGGGCGCGCTCGCCGAGTCCTGGAGCAACACCGGGCCTGAGACCTGGCGCTTCAATCTCCGCAAGGGCGTGAAGTTCCACGACGGCTCGCCCTTCACCGCCGACGACGTGATCTTCACCGTCGGGCGCACCAAGGGTCCCGGCTCGGCGCTCGCCGGCGTCCTCGTCTCGGTCGCCGATGCCAAGAAGATCGACGACCACACGGTCGAGCTCACGACCAAGGGCCCGAACCCGATCCTGCCCTTCGAGCTGCTCGGGTGGCTGCAGATGTCGAAGACCTGGGCCGAGAAGAACGGCGTGCAGCAGGCGACGAACCTGCAGAGTCAGCAGGCCACATACGCCAGCACCAACGCCAACGGCACCGGCCCCTTCACCCTCAAGTCGCGCATCGCCGACTCGACCGCCATCCTCGAGAAGAACCCGGGCTGGTGGGACAAGGTCGAGCACAATCTCGATCAGGTGACCTTCAACCCGCTCGCCAACCCGGCGACGCGCGTGGCGGCCCTGGTGTCCGGCGAAGTCGACATGATCTACGGCCTGCCGGTCTCGGCCGTCTCCCAGGTCACGGCCCGTCCCAATCTCAAGGTCATCAAGGGGCCTGAGATGCGGACCATGTATTTCGGCATGGATATGTCGCGGCCTGAGCTGATCGACGGCAACATCAAGGGGAAGAACCCCTTCGCCGACAAGCGCGTGCGCGAGGCGGTCCGCATCGCCATCGACGCGGAAGCGATCCACAACGTCGTCATGCGCGGCTTCGGCGTCGTCAACTACATCATGGCCGGGCCGGGCGTCGAAGGCTTCGATCCAGCCATCAATACCAAGCCGGTGGGCGATCTCGCCGCGGCGCAGAAGCTGATGGCCGATGCCGGCTATGCCAGCGGCTTCGAGACCGGCATGGACTGCTCGAACGACCGCTTCATGAACGACGAGGCGATCTGCACTGCGGTCGTCGCGATGCTGGCCAGGATCAACATCAAGGTGAAGCTGCGCACTCAGCCCTTCTCGCAATATGTCAAGCTGATCAACCCGCCCTACGAGACAAGCCTCTTCTATGTCGGCTGGGGCGGCGCCACCGGTGACGCGCACAACTACCTTATCAATCTGATGGTGAGCCGGAGCCCGGGATCGCCGCGCGGTCTGTTCAATGTCGGCGGCTATTCCAATCCGGAGGTCGACAAGCTCACCGACCAGATCCAGGTCGAGCTCGATCCGGCCAAGCGCCGCGGCCTGATCGGCCAGGCCCTCAAGCTGGTCCGCGACGACGTGCCCTACGTGCCGATCATGCAGCAGGTCATCGTCTGGGCGGCGAAGGACAACATCGACCTGGTGCAGCCATCGGACGCCTACTTCCCGCTGCGCTACGTCCGCGTCCGCTAGCCCACGGCCACTTCAAGGAGACGGGGACCAGGCATCGCTGGTCCCCGTTCGTTTCTGCATGAGCAGCGCGCAATTCTTCTCGCACACCTATGCCGAGGCCCGGGCGAGGTTTCTGACGGCTCTCGAGGGTGCCGGCGGCCGGTCGCTCACAGCCTATTCCCATCCCCTCAAAGGGCCGCTCGGCGAGGCTCTCTGGACCGATGTCGGTCGCCTTGGACCGGAGAATGCGCGGAAGCTGCTGGTCCTGGTCAGCGGGACACACGGCATCGAAGGCTTCTGCGGTTCCGGTTGCCACACCGGCTGGCTCGCCGGCGGCGGCCATGCGCGCGATCTCCCCGACGACGTTGCTGTGATCTTCGTCCATGCCGTGAACCCGCACGGGTTCGCCTGGCAGCGGCGCGTCAACGAAGACAATGTCGATCTCAATCGCAACTTCCTCGATCACGCGAAGCCGTATCCCGTCAATGCCGACTACGTCGCCCTTCAACGGCACATCAATCCCGAGGAGTGGTCGGCGGACATCGTCGCTCGCTCCGAGGCGGCGATCCGCGCGCATTACGGCAATCCGGTCGGCGACTTCCTGGCCAAGGCGATCCACGGCGGGCAATACGTCAACCCGAAGGGCACCTTCTTCGGCGGTAATGCACCGACCTGGTCGAACCGCACCTTCCGCGAGATCGTCGCGACCTTTCTCCGAAACGCGGAACAGATCTGCCTGATCGACTACCACACGGGCGGCGGCGTATTCGGCTTCTGCGACCTCTTCGTCGACGATCGCAAGGCCGGCGCACGCTCGCGCGACTGGTTCGAGCATTGCACGCCGATCGAGGCGGTCCGAGTCGAGCACGGCCATGCCCAGAGCGACGTCCCCGGCCTTCTCATGTACGTCGCCCAGGACACGCTCACGGACAGCCGCGTCACCAGCTGCCTAGTCGAGATGCGGACACGCTCGAAGCCAAGCCTCCTTAGGCCGATGTGCGAGGAAAACTGGCTGTTCCAGCACGGCGATCCCGACTCCGAGCAGGGACGCGCCGTGCGCGCCGAGGTCCGCGAGCTGTTCTATCCCTCGGCGCCGGAGTGGAAGCCGATGGTGCTGCGCCAGTCCAATGCGATGATCCGCGAGGCCTTGACCGGGCTCGGTAGCGCATGACCAGCCGCGCCGATTGCGAGGCGCTCGACGCCGCCGATCCGCTGCGCGCGCTCGCCGATCGCTTCGCCCCTGGCGACCCCGGCACGCTCTATTTCGACGCCAACTCGATCGGCGCCATGCCGAAGGATGTGCCGGCGCGGATCGATGCGCTTCTGAAGGAGTGGCGGAACCTGCGCCGCCGCGGCTGGAGCGAGTCCAACTGGCTCGACGCGCCGCGCCGTCTCGGCGCGAAGCTCGCACCTATCCTGGGCGCCTCGCCCGACGAGATCGTCGTCGGCGACACCACCTCGATCAACCTGTTCAAGACGCTCGCCGCCGCCCTCTCGCTTCGTCCCAGCCGCTCGCGCATCGTCTCGCAGGCCGGGACCTTTCCGACCGATCTCTACGTCGTGCAGGGGCTGAAGACGCTCAGACCCGAGCTCGAGCTTCATCTCGTTCCCGACGGCGCCGCGGTCGAAGCAGCGATCGACGACCGCACCGCCGTCGTCTATCTGAGCCAGGTCGACTACCGCAGCGCGCGGCGTCTCGACATCAAAGGCCTCACCGCCGCCGCGCATGCCAAGGGCGCGCTGACAGTCTGGGACCTCTCGCACGGCGCCGGCGCGGTGCCGGCGGATCTCGATGCCAGCGGTGCCGATTTCGCCGTCGGCTGCGGCTACAAGTACCTCTGCGGCGGGCCGGGCTCGCCGGCCTATGCCTTCATCGCGCGCCGGCGCCAGGAGGCGGTGAAGCCGGCGCTCGCCGGCTGGATGGGCCACGCCAATCCCTTCACCTTCTCGACCGACTACGCGCCGGGGCCGGGCATGGCGCGCTTCGTCGTCGGCACGCCCTCGGTGATCGCCAATGCGATCATGGAAGGCGCCTGCGACATCTGGGCCGAGGTCGATCCCGCCCAGGTCTTCGCCAAGCATGCCGCGCTCGGGGATCTGCTGATCTCGCTGACGAAGGGCATACTGGAGCTTGGGAGCCCGGCCGACGCCAGCGAGCGCGGCGGCTTCGTCGCGCTCCGCCATGCGGCCGGCGCCGCCGTGGTCGGGGCGCTGGCGGACGCCGGCGTCGTCTGTTCCTTTCGTCCGCCCGACAGCATCCGCTTCGGCCTGAGCGCGCTCTACCACCGCTACGTGGACATGTGGGAGGTCGCCGAGCGGCTGTGCCGCATCGCCCACGATGAGACCTGGAAGGACGCTAAGTATCAGAAGACCAAGACGATCTGAGCCCGATACTCCTATAGAGTAATTTTCTTTCCCCTAAGCGTGTTGGGCCTTGCACGAAGGAAAATCAGAAAACTACTATAGAGGAGTGAGGCAAGAGTCCCGCCCCCAGCGCGCCGCGCCCGCCCGCCGCCCCGCCAAACCGGCCGGCGCGAAGAAATATCGCGATCTCGCCGACAGTCTCCTGACCCGCATCGAGGCCGGCGAATGGAGGCCGGGCGACCAGCTTCCCGCCGAGACCGAGCTCGCCAGCCTCTACAAAGCCAGCGTTGGCACGGTGCAAAAGGCGCTTCAGCAGCTCGTCGACGAAGGCGTGCTGATCCGCCGTCATGGCAGCGGCACCTTTGTTGCCATCGGCAATGTGCGCGATGAGCAGGTCCGCCACTTCCGTTTCCTCGCCGAGGACGAAGAGTCCGTGCTGCCGATCACGATCGAGACGGTCTCGGTAGACATGCTCGGCGAGCCTGGCCCGTGGGCGCGATTCCTCGGCGTCGAGCCGAGCTATGTCCGCGTACTTCGTCGCATCGGCATCAACAACGAGTTCGAGATCGTCTCCGAGGTGCTGCTGAGCGGCCGGCACTTTGGCCAGATCGTCAAGCTCGCGCCGGAGGAGCTTCGCCATGTCCGCGACCTGCTCAGCGCCCGCTATCACCGGCCGACGCTGAAGGTAGAGCAGACCGTTTCCGTGCAGGTGCTGCCACCGCGCGCCTCCCGGCTGATTTCGGTGTCGCCGGGCACGACCGGCCTCGTCTGGGTGATCCGCGGACGTACCTATCGCGATGCGCCGCTCTCCTGGCAGCGCGTCTTCGTGCCGCCCTCGGACCATCCGCTGCTGTTCACCGCCTGGCGCGGGTGACCGCGCCGAACCACAACGAAAACCAGGGAGCCAAAACGATGCGTACGCCGTTGCCCCGACGTCTTCTCGCCACGTTGCTCTTGGGAACCACCCTCGTCGCCGGCACCGCCTCGGCGCAGACCGTGCTTCGCGTCGTGCCGGAGGCCGATCTCCGTGTGCTCGATCCCGTTGCGGTCACGGTCAACCTGACCCGCATCCACGGCGTCAACATCTTCGAGTCGCTGTTCGCCTGGAACGACAAGTTCGAGCCGCAGCCGATGATGATCGAGAGCTACAGCAAGTCGCCGGATGAGCTCTCCTATACCTTCATGCTGCGCCGCGACCTCAAGTTTCACGACGGCTCCACCGTCACGACCAAGGACGTGATCGCTTCTCTGAACCGCTGGATGAAGCGCGACGCGATGGGACGGCGCATGGCGGCGGCCGGCGGTACCTTCGAGGCCAAGGACGAGCGCGTGCTGACCCTCACGCTGAAGCAGAAATTCGCCTTCGTCGAGTTCTCGCTGGGATCGGGCGTCGGCCAGCTACCGGTCATCATGCGCGAGAAGGAAGCGATGACCGACCCGAACACCCCGGTCACTGAGGCGATCGGCTCCGGCCCCTGGAAGTTCAATAAAGCCGAATGGGCTCCGGGCGCCAAGACGGTCTACGACAAGTTCACGGACTACAAGCCGAGGACCGAGCCGACCAACGGCCTTGCCGGTGCCAAGATCGTCAAGGTCGACCGCATGGAATGGATCGTCCTGCCCGACAACACGACCGCCGCCAATGCGCTCGGCCGCAACGAAGTCGACTTCATGCAGAGCCCGTCTTCCGACGTGTTCCCGATCCTGAAGCGCATGAAGGACGTGACAATCGACACGCCGGTCCTGCTGGACAGCCAGGCCTGGATCCGGCCGAACATGCTTTACCCGCCCTTCGACAATGTGAAGGCGCGGCAAGCCCTGGCGCTGACGGTGAACCAGAAGGAATACCTGATGGCCTTCATCGGCGACAGCGACCGGTTCAAGGAATGCTACGCCTTCTTCACCTGCGGCGGCCCCTTCGGCACCGAGGTCGGCTCAGAAGCCTATCGAACGCCGGACCTGGCCAAGGCGCGCCAGCTCCTGCAGGAGTCCGGCTATAAGGGCGAGAAGGTCTACATGCTCGCCTCAAGCGAGACGCAGCTCAGCCGCGCGACCTTCCCCGTCGTCGTCGAGGCGATGAAGGCGATCGGCTTCAACGTCGAGGTCATGAACTTCGACTGGGGTGCGACGATCGCGCGCTGGATCAAGAAGGACAAGCCGGGCGAAGGCGGCTGGAACCTGTTCCCGGCCGGATCTCCGGGCGCGGTCCTCTTCCATCCGATCGGCAATTTCTACGTCGATCTGAGTTGCGCCGGCACAAACGGCGCCGGCTGGCCCTGCGACGAGGAAGGAGAGAAGCTGCGCCTGAAGCTGCTCGACGCGACCGATCCCGCCGAGCGCAAGCAGCTGCTCGAAGCCTTCCACAAGCGGCTCTGGGAATATCTGCCGCTGATCCCGGCCGGCCAATATGCGTCGGTCAGTGCCTGGCGCAACAATATCGAAGGCATCATCAAGGCGCCGACCCTCGCCTACTGGAACATCACGAAGAAGTAATCTCCATGACCGACTCGACCCGGCTCAGCGCCGTCAGCGTGACGAAGAACGTGCCGTGCAAGCTTCGCGACGGCACGATCCTCCGCGCCGACATCTATCGCCCGGAGGGCGGCGGCAAGTACCCGGTGCTGCTCTGCCGCACGCCCTACGACAAGGCGGGCGATCTCTATGTCCGGGATGCCCAGGCGATCGCCGCGCGCGGCTACATCGTCGCCGTGCAGGACATCCGCGGGCGATACGAGTCCGAGGGCGAATACCACTGGATGTTCGGCCATGCCGGCAGCCAGCAGAACAAGCCGGACGGCTACGACTCCGTCGAGTGGGCGGCAGCGCTCGACGGATCGACCGGGCAGGTCGGGACCTGGGGCAATTCCTACCCCTCCTCGCTCTGCTGGCTGCTCGCCGGCGAGCAGCCGCCGTCGCTGAAGGCCATGTACACCAGCGGCATGGCGATGAAGCACACCGAGATGAACTACGGCATCCTCGAGACCGGACGTCGGCTGCAATGGATCCACACCATGGCGGCCAATGCGCGCAAGCGCGCCGGCGACCCCTTCGGTCCCTATACCAGGGCGGAGGCCGACGACGCCTGGACCCGCGTCGATCGCGGCAAATGGATCTGGCGTCTGCCGCTGGAGACGATCCCCAAGGAGGTCTTCTCGACGCTAACCGAAGCGACGCACCGGCACTATCGCGAGGCGCATCACGACTACTGGCAGTTCGACAAGGCGCATCCGAAGGTCCAGGTGCCGGTCAGCTGCACCACCGGCTGGTGGGATCGGCTCGGCGGCACCACCAGCAACTACATGGGCATGGAGAAGAACGGGCCGGCTTCGCTCAAGGGCAAGCATCGCCTCGTCGTCGGCCCCTGGGGTCATTCGACCGACAAATGGGTCGGCACGCTCGGTCCCCGCGACTACGGCGCGCGCGCCAACGCCTCGTATCCGGTCGAGCTGACGCGCTTCTTCGACCGCGAGCTCAAGGGCAAGGAGAACGGGCTCGAGGGCGAGCCGCCGGTGAAGCTCTTCGTGCTCAACGACAACACCTGGCGCCATGAAAAGGAATGGCCGCTGGCGGGCACGCGCTTCACCGACTTCTTCCTGTCGAGCAGCGGCCGAGCCAATACGCCGGCTGGCGACGGTACGCTGGTCGCCGAACCGAAATCATCGGAGCCCGATCGCTACGACTACGACCCGGCCGATCCGGTGATGAGCCTGATGGGCCTCGATGCCCAGGCCGCACCCTGTGACCAGGCCATCCTCGGCCGGCGTCGCGACGTGCTGGTCTACCAGACGCCACCGCTGGAGAAGGACCTGCTCGTCATCGGCCCGGTCGTCGTTCACCTGTGGGCGGCGTCAGATGCGCCCGACACCGACTTCGCCGCCAAGCTGATCGAGGTGGGATCCGACGGCCTTGCGCAGAACCTCTGCTACGGCATCATGCGCGCGCGCTTCCGCCAGGGCTTCGACAAACAGGTCATGCTCGATGCCGGCGTGCCGCAGGAATACGTGATCCCGATGATGCAGGCCGGCATCCGCTTCCGGAAAGGATCGCGCATCCGCCTCGACATCGCCAGCTCCGACTTCCCGAACTTCGACCGCAATCACAATACTGGCAAGGACTACTGGTCCGATCCGGAGCTTCGCGTGGCACGCCAGACCGTGTTCCACGACCCGCGCTACCCGTCGCGGATCGTGCTGCCCGTGATCCCGGATTGAAATCTGCTCGATGGCGAAGCGCCCCTTCGACTTCCTGCCCCTGCCCGCAGATCGCTCGGTCGACAAGCCCCGATCGAAGGGATTGACGATGATGATCGATGCCGGCATTCCGCTCGGCTATCAGAAGGACATCGTCTCGCTCGCCGGCGACTATTGCGACCTCGCCAAGATCAAGACGGGTACCGCGCGGCTCTACGCCGAAGCCGATCTCAAATGGAAGCTCGACCAGTACGTGGCGCATCGGATCACACCATTCATCGGCGGGCAGTTCCACGAGTACGTCTTCGCGACCGAGGGCGAGCGGGCACTGCCGAGATTCTACGAGGAAGCGCGCCGCATCGGCTTCAGGGCCCTGGAGATCTCGGACAACGTCGTGACCCTGACATCGGCGCAACGCAAGGCGCAGATCCGCGCGGCAAACGACGCCGGCTTCGAGGTGTTCGGCGAGGTCGGCGCCAAGGACCGCCGCAGCGAGCCCGACGAGCTGGTCGAACAGGCCGGCGAATGCTTCGAGGCGGGAGCCCGCCTCGTGCTCGTCGAGGCGGCCGAGCTGGTCATCGACGGACGCCCCAACCTGCCGATGCTCGACCGCCTCGGACGCGACCTCGACATGGCCAGGGTGATGATCGAGCTGCCCGGCCCTTGGATCAGCGGCGTCCGCGCCTCGGATATCGAGGATCTGAAGAAGTTGCTGATCCGGACCTTCGGCTGCGACGTCAACCTCGCGAACGTCGCCCCGGAGACCCTGATCGACCTCGAAGCCTCGCGCACCGGACTCGGCGTTGCCGGGCCGCCGAAGCCCCCACCCGTCACCTCGGATTGACCATGCGCCTCACTCTTCTCGGCACCGGCACGCCCTCGCCGTCGACCAAGCGTGCCAGCTCGGGCTATCTGATCGAGATCGGCGGCGACGTGATCGTCATGGATCATGGCGCCGGCGCGCATCAGCGGCTGATCGAATCCGGCCACACCTCGACCGACGTGACCCACGTCTTCTTCAGCCACCTGCATTCGGATCACTGTCTCGACTATCCGCGCATGGTTCTGCAGCGCTGGGACATGGGCGCCGACCGCATCCCCGACCTCAAGGTCTACGGCCCGCCGCCAATCCAGCGCATGACCGATCTTCTGTTCTCGCGCGAGGGCGCCTTCGCCCCCGACATCAATGCGCGGATCGAGCACCCCGGCAGCATCGACATGCTGGTCGCCCGCGGCGGCAAGCCGCCGCGCAAATGGCCGAGGCCGGACGTGACCGAGCTCAAGGCCGGCGACGTGATCGAAGGCGGCAAATGGCGCGTCACCGTCGGCACCGCCTCGCACATGCAGCCACAGCTCACCTGCTTCGGCTACCGGCTGGAGTCCGATGAGGGCTCGATCTGCTATTCCGGCGACAGTGGCGGCGTCTGCCGCGACATCATCGAGCTCGCGCGAGGCACCGACGTGCTGATCCACATGACGCATTTCCGCGCCGGCACCGAGCCCTCGGAGGTCTATCGCGCCTGCGCCGGCTGCCACATCGACGTCGCCCATGTGGCGCGCGAGGCCAAGGTGCCGACCCTCGTGCTCTCGCACATGCTGGAGCAGATCGATCAGCCCGGCATCCGCGAGGAGATCTTGCGCGAGATGATGGCGATCTATCCCGGCACCATCATCTGGGGCGAGGACCTGATGAAGGTCCCGATCCGCGGCGCCAAGATGGCGCAGTTTCTTTAGGACGAATCCCGATGCCGCATTCGACTTACCTCGCCGACCAGATGGGCTCGGCCGTGCTCGAGCCGACCGGCTCCTTCGAAACCGGCTCCTACGGCTCCTTCACGCTCATCTACACGGCCGGCCCTTTCGGCATCGACGACAGCGGCGGGATCAAGATCTCCTTCCGCACCACGACCGATATGGGGAAGCCGCAATTCACCGACCCCAAGGGCCGCAACTACACCACGGCCGAGGCAAGCAACGGTGCGGCGCTGCATCTGCTCTTCGACCGCATCAACATCCGCCCATGGGTTCACACGCTGTATGTGCGACTGATCGGCGGCTTCCTCCGCGCCGGCGAGAAGATCACCGTCCGCTTCGGCGACCGTCGCCAGGGCAGTGAAGGCATACGCCTGCAGACCAACGCCGAGACCTATTTCCCCTTCAAGATCTATGTCGACGCCTTCGCCACCTACGACTTTACCGAGCTGCCGGATTCGCCGGCGATCGACCTGATCCCCGGCCCGGTCTCGGAATGGCGCGCGATCGCGCCAACCTTGCGGCGCCCTGACGAGAAGTTTCGCCTCGCCATCGTCAAGCTCGACCGCTGGGGCAATCCCGGCGCCAGCGGCGGCGGCCGCTTCACGCTATCGAGCACGCTCCCGGTCAAGGGTCTGCCCGAGCACGTCACCGTTGCGCCCAACGAGGGCACGGTGCTGTTTGACGACCTCTCCGTGAGCCAGGCGGGCGATCTCGTCGTCACGCTGACCGACGAGGCCGGCAACGCCGCGGCGCGCAGCAACCCCATGCGCATCGCCGCCGGCGCGACCGCCTCATACTGGTCGGATTTCCACGGCCAAAGCGGAGAGACGGTCGGCAGCGGCACCGCGCATGACTACTTCGCCTTCGCCCGCGACCAAGCGCTGCTCGACATCGTCGGGCACCAGGGCAACGATTTCCAGATCACCGAGGCCTTCTGGGACGAGCTCAACCGGCTCACCCGCGAGTTCCAGGAGCCCGGGCGCTTCGTCACCATGCCGGGCTACGAGTGGTCCGGAAACACCGGCGTCGGCGGCGACCGCAACGTCTTCTTCAAGCGCGAAGGCCGCGTCATCCACCGCTCCAGCCACGCGCTGGTCACCGACGGCCGCGACGGCAACACCGCCGCGCATACCGCGACCGATCTGTTCAGCGCGCTCGCCGACCAGGAGGCGGTGACCTTTGCGCATGTCGGCGGCCGCTACGCCGATATCGCCGTCGGCCATGACGGCCGCATCGAGCGCTCGGTCGAGATCCACTCGACCTGGGGCACTTTCGAATGGCTGCTGCATGACGCGTTCCGCCTGGGTTATCGGGTCGGCGTCGTCTGCAACAGCGACGACCACAAGGGTCGCCCCGGCCTCGCCTCGCCCGGTGCGTCGCTGTTCGGCGCGATCGGCGGTCTCACCTGCCTCCGCCTACCGGCGCTGACCCGCGACCATGTGTTCGAGGCTCTTCGCCGGCGTCATCACTACGGCACTACCGGCACGCGCCTTCATCTCGACGTTCGCGCCACCTTCAAGGAAGGCGAGATCTTCGACGAGGATCCGTCGCTCGGACCGGCGAGCTCGCAGAAGACCAACACGGCGACCATGGGCGACATCGTTCGTACGCGAGGTCCCGTCCGCCTCGCGGTCGATGTCGCGGCACCGGCACCGATCGAGAAGGTCGATGTCTTCCGCGGCGCCGAGCTGATCGCGACGCGTCGTCCCTACACTGCAAGCGGCTCGTCGCGGCGGCTGCGCGTGATCTGGGAGGGCGCGGAGTATCGAGGTCGTGGCCGCCAGGTCACCTGGGACGGCGAAGCGCGACTGACCGGCAATCACGTGCGGCGCGCCACGCCCGTCAACTTCCTCAACCCGGAGCGCAAGCTCGTGGCGGATGGCGGCACGCAGCTCCGCTGGACCTCGGTCACCACCGGCAATCTTGCCGGCATGGAGCTCTGGCTCGACGATGCGAGCGCGGGCGAGATCGCGATCTCGACCAAGCCGGCCTCGCCGACGTGGAAGATCGCGGATATCGGTTATGAGGATGTCGCGGTCGAGGCCGGCGGCCTCGGTCGCAGGCTGCGCGCCTATCGCCTGCCCGAGGAGAACGCGCATCGCACCTTCGCCTTCGACGTCGATGTCATGATCATTCCGGATCGCGACAACCCGATCTATGTGCGCGTGACGCTGGAGGACGGGCATCAGGCCTGGTCGAGCCCGCTCTACGTTATCCCCTAGGCAGCGATCGGTCCGCGCACGATCAGGTGGCCGGCGACGATCGTCCCGTCGACGGCGAAGACGCGGCCCATCAGTTCGGGCGTCAGCACGTCATGCGGGTCGCCATGGGCGACCGCCCTGCCCTCGTGCAGAACCAGCACGAGGTCGCCATAGGTGAAGGCAAGCCCGAGGTCGTGCAGGATCGCGACAACGGCGACGCCGCGCTCGGTCAGGTTCCGCGCCAGGCGCAGCACCGCATGCTGATGCGCGAGGTCGAGATTAGCAGTCGGCTCGTCCAGCAAGAGGATCGGCTGCGCCTTGCCGTCCTCGATGTCGAGCTGCGCGATAGCGCGCGCGAGCTGGACACGCTGCTGCTCGCCGCCTGACAGCGTCTCGTAGGAGCGGTTGACCAGATGGGTGACGTCGGCGGCGCGCAGCGCGCGAGCGACCGCAGCGGCGTTCTCCGCCCTGGTATGGCTCCGCTCAAAGGGGCTGCGGCCGAGTGCCACAACACCTTGGACCGGCAGCGAGAAGCCCAGCCGTGCCGCCTGTGGCATCACCGCTCTTCGCCGCGCAAGGTCGAGCGGCGCCCAACGATGCAGGTCACGATTGTCGAGGCGGATCATGCCTGCGGAGGGGGAGAGGTCGGCGGACATCGCCGCCAGCAGGGTCGATTTGCCGGCCCCGTTGGGTCCGACGATGGCGAGAATCTGTCCCGGCA